>CANJQC010000114.1 GCA_947476295.1 Planctomycetaceae bacterium
AGTCATAGAATCCGAGTTGTGAGCTGCGTCCAGCACAATCGTCGGATTCTGATCGAACACTTCAAACCGCAACGGCCAATGCGTTGTGCGCAAGCCCTGGGAAATCGCGGGATCGTCAATTTGCCGATAGCCCACTTCCCACAAGAGCTCAACGGTCATCACAGCAAGGCTGGCGTTCTGTGCCTGGTGCTGGCCCAGCAAAGGGATCGTCAGGCTGTCGTAGTTTTTGGTCGGCGTCCGGACGAGGATTTTCTGCGATCGGAGGCGATCGGTGATTTGATCGCCGTTGTGATCAACGTGCCATGCAAATTCGCGACCGCAAACGAACTGCGGGCATCCAAGTTCCTTTGCTCGAGCGGTGACGACTATGTCTGCTGCTTCTGGCAACTGCCCCTGTACAACCGGAACACTCACTTTGAGGATACCAGCTTTCTCAGCAGCAATCAGACTTAGCGTGTCGCCGAGAATATGCGTATGATCAAGGCCGATGCTGGTGATGACA
Organism: Planctomycetaceae bacterium; assembly: GCA_947476295.1. Taxonomy (GTDB): domain Bacteria; phylum Planctomycetota; class Planctomycetia; order Planctomycetales; family Planctomycetaceae; genus SXXK01. The sequence continues at coordinate 503 of CANJQC010000114.1, forward strand.
GTCACAAGTGGACGGCAGACGTTGGTGCAGTCTAGGCGACCGCCAAGTCCCGTCTCAAGAACTACGATTTCGACACCCTCTTCGTCAAAAAACATCCACGCCAGCAGAGTCGTGATTTCAAAAAAAGTCGGAATGCGGTCGCTCGATTCGACTTCTGACTCGTGCAGCAATTTCGCCAGCTTTGACACGAGTCGTGTCAGCTGATCCGGATGCGGCATCCTTCCAGATACTCGCATTCGTTCTTCGAATTGTTCAATATGTGGTGACGTAAACAAGCCCGAGCGAATTCCTGACGCTTGCAGGATGGAATCGACCATGGCCGCCGTCGATCCCTTGCCCTTTGTTCCGGCAATGTGGATCGCCGGAATCCTTTCGTGTGGCGAACCGATGCGTTTCAGCAGTCGTTCGATGCGTTCCAGGCGAAACGGATTGGACGACGTGGACGGTCGAATGCGTTCGTAGTCGATCCGATCGTACAGCCATTGAATGGCATCGTCGCGATTGTGAATTCCCGTAAACAATGGATTCACCCGAGCAAGGCGGCTGGGAAGTGGAATTTTAACCCAATGCCGACGGCGATGCAGCTTTCAGCGAAATCCTCGCCTCCGGCATCGGGTTAAACGAATCATGTCTGACCGCGTGAGATATAATGACAAAAACACCAGAGCGACCGGCATTTAAGCGAGTCATATCGCAGAATTTTGGCAATTGGTCAAGGTGCCGATCACTCGGCAAGATTGTATGCCACCGAATCGCGGATATGCTGCTGCTATGGACCATAGCCTTCATTTTGAAATGTTGCCTCAGCCCAACAATACGACTTGTGGACCTACGTGTCTCCACGCGGTGTATCGTTATTTGGGTGAAGAGTTGCCATTGCCGCAGGTGATTGAAGAAACTCAGGCATTGCAGGAAGGCGGAACACTGGCCGTCATGCTGGGTTGTCATGCTCTGCGACGCGGGTTTGATGTGTCCATTGATACATTCAACCTGCAGGTCTTTGATCCAACATGGTTCAATGACAGCGGAGATACAATCGATCAGCATAAAATGATCGCGAAACTTGAACAGCAGGCCGAACTGAAAGATCGTCCAAAACTGGTCATGGCCAGCAAAGCGTATGTGGAATTCCTGAAACTGGGTGGCAAGGTTCGCATGGAGGATCTGACATCCGCACTGCTGCGACGCTATCTGAAGCAGAACATTCCACTGCTGACGGGATTGAGCGCGACGTATTTGTACCGTGAAGCGAGGGAGATCGGCAGTTCTGGAAACCCGGACGATGTCAATGGCGAACCGTCCGGACACTTCGTTGTTCTGTGCGGCTATGATAAGGAAAAACGCAGTATCCTCGTTGCAGATCCGTGGGAGCCGAATCCGATTTCTTCCGACCATACGTATGTCGTCGATCTGGACCGTGTCATCTGCTCCATCCTGCTGGGAATTTTGACGTACGATGCGAATCTATTGATCATTCGAAAGAGGTCGGGATCGAAACCATAGGGTTCTGTCGCCATACGACGGACATGTATGTCCATCCTGCATATGAACCCCGATCTTTTATGGATCGAAAACCTGCGAGAATCAATTCCGGAAGAATTCGGAGGAATCCGGATGTCAGCATTTGGCTGAGACACAGGACAGTTACACTTCGCACACCGCAGCCAGACTGAGTTTCAAAGAGATGGATTCTCTTGAGTCTGACCAGCGCTACCAGCAGACAATGGATCGGTAATGCCTGTTTTGATCGTGACGTCGAATCCGGACGACTGGCCGTTTGATATTCCGGGTGTCGATAAAATTGATGCATGGAGCTACCTCACTTCGCCAGAGGCCTCTGACACCGCCGGATCTCGATCCACTCGCGTCTTCAATCTGTGCCGTTCGTATCGATATCAGAGTCTCGGATACTATGTCTCGCTCCTGGCAGAAGCCCGCGGACACAAACCGCTGCCGGGAATCATCACCGTGCAGGATCTTAAAACGCGATCCGTTGCTCGACTCATTCCTGACGATGTTGATGAACTCATTCAACAGAATCTTGCACCATTGACCTCAGACGAATTCACGCTCAGTGTGTACTTCGGCCGCAATTTTGCCAAACGTCATGAGCGATTGGCACTGCATCTGTTCAATCTGTTTCCCGTGCCGCTGATGAAGTTTGAATTCAACAGGCGAGATGAGCGCTGGCAGATTCGAAGGGTCGCCGCCATCTCAGGCGCTGAGGTTCCGGAGGGGCATCGTGAGTTCGTTGCCGAATCGGCCACACGATATTTTTCCGGACGAGCCTCATCCCTGAAGTCACCGCGCCGCACGCGATTTGACATGGCGATTCTGGAGAACCCGGACGAGAAAGACAATGCGCCATCCGATCCCGCGGCTTTAAACAAATTCATCAAGGCTGCGCGGGAGCAGGGAGTCTACGCAGAGGTCATTACGCGTGATGACAGCGGTCGCCTCCTGGAATTTGATTCCCTGTTTATCCGCGAAACCACGGCCATCAATCATCACACGTACCGGTTTTCACGCCGGGCAGCCAGCGAAGGTCTGGTCGTCATCGACGATCCGGTTTCGATCTGTCGCTGTACGAACAAAGTATTTCTGGCGGAGATGCTCACGCGGCATAAAGTTGATATCCCGACATCCATTGTCGTGCACCGCGACAATGCACATCAGATCGGCGAACGCCTTGGCTTTCCCTGCGTCCTGAAGAAGCCCGACAGCTCTTTTTCAATCGGCGTCGTGAAGGTCAAATCGGACGAAGAACTCAAAGACCATCTGGAGGATTTTTTTGGTGAATCCGATCTGCTGGTGGCACAGGAATATCTGCCGACGACGTTCGACTGGCGCATCGGGATTCTGGATCGCAAACCGCTCTATGCGTGCCGCTATTTCATGGCTCCCGGGCACTGGCAGATCATTCGGCAGGAGGAAAAAGGACGCGGGCGTTATGGAAAGGTAGAAACGCTTCCCGTTGAACTGGCTCCCCCGAAAGCCGTCAAGGCAGCACTGAAAGCGGCAAATCTGATCGGCGACGGGTTGTATGGCGTCGATGTGAAAGAATCCAATGGGCGTTTTGTTGTGATCGAAGTGAATGACAATCCGAATATTAATTCCGGGTTTGAAGATGCCGTCCTGAAGGATGAGTTGTATCGCCGCATTGTCGAGGTCTTTGTGCGACGGATGGAACAAAAGAGGGCACGCTACGATGTCGGCTGATGAAACTGCGGATGTGACCGATGTGTCGCAGCGTCGCCGTCTGAATCTGTTCGAAGCGTTTGGCGTCGAACTGGAATATATGATCGTCGCGCAGAATTCACTGGACGTGCTGCCCGTGACCGATCGACTCATCGAAGCAGAAAGCGGCCTGATTCAATCAGAAATTGACCTCGGCAGGATTTCGTGGTCGAACGAGTTGGCGCTGCATGTTGTTGAATTGAAGACGACAGCTCCGGAAAAAGACCTGACATTGTTAGCCGATGATTTTCAGCAACATGTGCGGCGTATCAACGAGCAACTTGCTCAGCTGAGTCCTGCTGGTCGGCTGATGCCGTCTGCCATGCATCCGTGGATGGATCCGTATCGCGAAATGCAGTTGTGGCCGCATGAATACAGCAGCGTCTACGAAGCATATAACCGTATTTTTGACTGTCGCGGGCATGGCTGGGCAAATCTGCAAAGTGTGCATCTCAACCTGCCTTTCAATGGTGACGACCAGTTCGGGCGACTCCATGCGGCCGTGCGACTGGTGCTTCCGATTTTGCCTGGACTGGCTGCAAGTTCGCCGGTGAAAGATGGCCGTTTGACCGGGATTCTGGACAATCGACTGGACGTTTATCAGGGCAATTCAGCGCGAGTCCCGTCGTTGGCAGGTCGTGTCATTCCGGAACCGGTCTTTATCGAGGAAGACTACCGTCGCCAGATTTTTCAACGGATGTACGACGACATCGCTCCGCATGATCCGGACGGAGTACTCCAGGATGAATTCCTAAATGCCCGCGGCGCGATTGCAAGGTTCGATCGCGGTTCCATAGAGATTCGCGTCATTGACATTCAGGAATGTCCAGCAGCGGATTTGGCAGTGTTGCAGGCAACGGTCGCCGTGCTGCAGGCATTATGCAGCGAGCAATGGAGCACTCTTGCCTCGCAACAGAATGTTGAAGTTGAGCCACTTTACAGGATTCTGTCGGCGTCTATCCGCGACGCCGATGAGACGGTCATTGAAGATAAGGCATTTCTGTCGTTGTTCGGTTACCGAGGTACGCATTGCACGATAAAAGAGTTGTGGCGACATCTGGTGAATGAGACGTCGCCGAACATGAATCCATCATGCGACAAGGCGCTGGAGATGATCATTTCGCAGGGGCCGTTGGCTCGCAGACTGGTGGAAAGTATGCAGGAGTGTGGCACAGACCGACGTGACTTACATGCAGTGTACGCCGATCTTTGCCAGTGTTTGCGGGCTGGAGCGATGTTCTGTCCATGAATCGAAAATCAGCGAGGCTTGCAGGGAGATCAAACGACGCTCGCACTGGTCGGGACAGGTCTGTGTTTGTGTTGACCTGCGAACACGGCGGCAACACGATTCCGCCTGCATATCGCGAATTGTTTTCCGGCGCTGAGGACGTTCTCAAATCGCATCGCGGCTGGGATCCCGGCGCGCTCCGTGTCGCCGAGGCAATGTCCGGGATGCTGGGGGCGATTCTGTTCTCATCAACGACGTCGCGACTGCTCATCGAGTTGAATCGTTCGATTGGACATCGATCTTTGTTCTCCGAATTCACCGGATCATTGCCAACTGCCGAGAAGCAACAGATCATCGACGAGTATTGGCGGCCGTACCGAGACGAAGTCACTGCTCACATCGACAACCTTGTTCACGCGGGTTACCGTGTGATTCATCTCTCGATTCATTCGTTTACGCCCGTCTGGGAAGGCATCGCCCGACGCACCAGCGTCGGCTTACTCTACGACCCGCGACGATCCCACGAACGATCGTTTTGTGAAACGTGGAAGACGACTCTGCGTCGGCAACAACCGGACTACACCATTCACAGCAATCAGCCGTATCGAGGCATCGCCGACGGATTCACAACATCGCTCCGACGCCAATTTGACATCGAAGCCCGCTCCAGCGGTTCATATATCGGCGTCGAAGTCGAGATCAATCAGTTACTGATTTACCCGTCAGCGACCCGTCAGACAAAGTCCATCGCGGCTCTACTTTGCCAACGGCACATCGCGAGCGAGTAAGTGATACTGTTGACCACAATTCACCGAGTCCAGTCTTCAAATCTGAGCCTTGGAATTCTTGAGTAGTCAATAGTGTCCAGCACAATCATTCTGCCGATTCCTCAGACTGATCCGCCTTGCGAATTTTTGCCCCAAGCTTCATGGCTGCAGCGTACACATGATCGTCCTTGAACGCTCCCGCAACGCATTCCCACCATGGCAACGCGTTCATACTGCGACACAGCGTCCTTCAGCTTCCCGAATACTCGTTGGGTGACCAGCCTCAGATCTTCCGATGATGGTAATGACGTCCAGTAGTCACCGCCGTTGATCAGGATATCTTCCCGCAACTCCAGCAGCGCTTCGGGTTAACCCAAAAAGGTACGAATTTGATTCACGTTCAATGCCGCAGGGCCTCGTTTGCGAACATCATTCGATTGTTCTGCATTCAGCAGTAACTTGAGTGCTGCCGACAGAATGCATAAACTGCAACCCTTGGACGTGTGGCAGTTGCAAGGGTGCAATTTGTACTTGTGAGGGTACTGGTCGAAGTTCTACGTTTTGGAAGTACAACCCATGTTGACTGCACGGTGTTGTTTTGGAATCATCGTGCAATTCTCAGAATTTCTGCCGAGTATTCGAGTGCTGCTGATATCGGGTTTGTCGCTGGCCTTTGCGTCACCGAGCAGTCTCGGTGTCGCGGATGATTCGTTGGCGATAATTATTGCGAATATTCGCACCCACGAACAGCTTTACAACGATATCGAGTTGAGGGCAGACTTCAACTACGAGAATAAGCTTCACCTAGATGATGTCGAGTTGACTCGCAGCAAGTCAACGTCGAAACATTTTGTGAGTTCGCGGGGGAAGCACTTTCTCGATTGGCACGAAAGCAGTGTCGGCACCGATGGGTCAACTTCAGATTACAGTTCACTACAGGCCTACGATGGGACAACGACTAGGATTAGCAAGCCGAGTGTGGCGAATATTCATCACTCACGAAAGGACGATTCGCGAATTTCAAGGCCGCATACGCTGCTCTTGGAATATGACTGGATCCACGGCTCACTTGCCGATCATCTGAGCGGAGCGGTGTTCGAAGATGAGCCACTCGCAGTAACGATCCTTCCAAATGAGACTTTGGGCGGACTAGATTGTATCGTACTTCGCTGCACGTACAGCCAACCGAAAGACGGGACCGTCAAGACGATTCGGATGATCTGGCTTGCTGTCGATAGAAACTACATTCCTTGTCAGCACGTTGGTTACGCTGCTCGTTACAGCGCGGAAGTGCCGCTCGAAGTCGGGCGTGTGGCTTCGTGGAAGGAGATTGAAAACGGGATCTGGTTTCCCATAAGCAGCGAGATTCAGGTATTTGATGAAATACTTGCCAAAGCAGGAGAGAAGGTGTTAAGTAACGTGTCAATACTGCAGATCGATTCTGTTGAACTTAATCCGGTGGTTGATGACAGATTGTTCAGCAATATCCCATTTAAAAACGGCGTAAAAGTCTACGAAATTAAGCAGGGTATAATCGTCGATTCCTATGTTGAAGGCGGGATTGGCGGGAAGTCAGCCCAATAACACGGTTCACGGTCCGTTCGTTTTCTGATTCCGCTGGTGGTTAATGGCCTCGTATTTCTCGGTGTTTCATTGTTCGTTTTAATACGAAGACTCAGAGAATGAGGACGCGCAATTCAACACTGCCTGTTGTCAGAGCGGTTCCGGGCGGCGTCTCAAAATGAGCATCACGCCATGCTGCAGAAACCATAAGTCACCGCCTAGTCTCTTCGAACGGCGACCTTTCGTAAGTTGCGAATTCCGGTTCACAGATTTGGGCAACGCTTCCAGTGTTTTTGACCGATCCCTGCAGCGTCTGGTCACACTCTGCTTTACCCGCGTTTTTGTACGAGTCGTAAAGTTTCAACACCTCACGAATTCGGTTTTAACGGTTGCGACAAAGATAGTTCCTCGGCGGATGCCGGGCCGGCGCCAGGTTTGACTAGACCCAATTGCGTCCGAATTCTTACGAATCCGGCTACGACTCATTCCTGCTGCGATTAAACGTCTCTGAGCCACCCGTCCGTGTCAATTGGAAAACTGTAAGGTTCGCCATCCAGACGCAGGTGTTTCGATTTCTGCACGTCAGCAAAATAGGCTTCGGAAACACGAACGCGCGATAGATGCAGCGTGTCGGAAATCTGGATCACTCTCGCATTCTCCGGTTCGATCATGCCAATGGTTTGCAGAGCCGATTCAACGGCGGCTGCGTCGGTTGGCAGTGTGATGGGGATCATGGCAGCTTCCGGATGCAGGCCGGTGATGCAGTTGATGCGAGTGGATTCCGGATCGATCTGATCGACGCAGCGCTGAGTCGTAAATTCCGCCATGCCTATGCCTGTGGCATTGCCGTAGGTTTCCTTCGTCAAAGACCGAATGAAAATGCGACGGCAGCGTGTCTGATCCTGTGACGTCGCGGCGTGATCATTGAACTTGCGTCCGACGACGTTTGCATCCATTCCGACGCCACTGATATTCTTGCCGATGCGATCAATGATGAGCAGATCGACGTCGTCAAACGGGAGTCGTGGCAGCCAGCGATTGGCAAGGATGAGCAATTCCGCTTCACGGCGAGAAAAGTCTTCAGGCTTCACAGCCTCAATTAACGCAGTTTCGTCTTCGGCATTTTCCAGAATCGCCATGCCTCCGCAGACGCGACAGACCTGCAGAACCTGTTCGGCAACGGCCGCAATGATTTCAGGAAAACTCATCATCAGAATAGCACGATGATAGATCTTGGCACCTTCATGCTTTCCAAGGCCAATCAACATCATTTTGTGCAGGCCGGATTCCACTGGGCCCACAAATCGCGTGTGAGGCTTGACGCGCCCGACAACGAACACATGATCGGCTTCACTCGCGTATCTGTCAAAATGCACGGGCAGACCGTTCGATGTCTGAGCCACAATCACGGTTTCCATTGTGGCCCGGATGGGAACGCCGACAGATTCCTCGGTGACACCGAGACTGCTCAGCATCCGCAACTGGCCTTCCACTGTTCCCCCGCCATGACTGCCCATCGCAGGAACGATGAACGGGGACGCACCGATTGAAGAAAAGTACGCAGCAATTTCGCGCAGGATGAGTCCGATGTTGGCGATGCCGCGGCTTCCCGCCGGAATGGCAACTGTCTGATCCGGACGAATGACGCTCTGCAGCTGCAGTGACTGCATCTGTTGTCGGACAGTCGCCGCGATATCCGCCACGCGCGGAGTATCAAACGTCTGAATCAAATCACACATTTTCGGAAAACGAGACACAGACGATGCCATTTAAAATAAGTCTTTATATCAGGTAGTTTTGAGTTCGATCGGAAGTTCATCAATTCTGGCGGCCAGAATAAAGTCATTCAGTGAAAGCCCTTTAATCGCGTGAGTCCAGATTTCAATCGAGACATTTCGATAGCCGACCAGATGCAGATCGGGATGATGTCCTTCTGCTTCTGCAACTTCTGTCACTCTCGCAAAGAAGTTCATCCCCGCCTGAAAGTTGCGGACGACCCACGTCTTGCGAATGCGATCAGGGCCGGACAACAATTCCCAGCCCGGCACCTCCTTCAACTGCGACGTTGCTTCTTCCGCCGTCATCTTCGGAACACCGCCTTCGCAGGGCACGCACCGGGTTGAGCAAAGTTCTGTGCGGGATTTTAATGGAGATTGTGTCATGCGTCTGGACCAGTTAAAGGGAGTGATGCAATGTTGCGACCTAGGGATCACTGTGCGAAGCAGAGTTTTGACTTCCTTGTACTCTGAATCACCTCGCATTCTCGAATCTATCTGCCCCGGCGTCAATCACACGGTCGGCCAGTTTGTGAATCTACGCCGTATGTAGGGTGGGACAAGCGGAGCGCCGGCCCACCATTCATTCGATCTGGTGGGCCTGCGCTCCGCTGGTCCCACCCTACAAATTCACAAATTGGCCAGCCGTGGGTTACCCAAGCTGACGCATTTGAGAATCTGTCACGGCCTGCATAGAATGCAGCCTTTCGACCAGAAAAATTGCACTTCGAAGGTCAGGCGACTGTCTTCCGCAGGAGCGCGGTGTCACATCTTGTCTATTAACTCACCAACCATCAGTGCCAGTCTTACGGAGCCGCAGCATCAGGCCGTCGAGCATTTTGAAGGGCCGCTGCTGGTGCTGGCCGGGCCCGGGTCCGGGAAAACCCGCGTTATCACACATCGTATAGTGCGACTGCTGCAGCGTGGCGTTCAGCCAGATCAGATTCTGGCTCTTACGTTCACCAACAAAGCGTCGCGCGAAATGGGCGCACGCATCGAACGTCTGCTGGGCGGCATGCGAGTCCGCGTCAGCACGTTTCATCGATTTTGCTCACGTCTGCTGCGTCGCTGGCCGGAACGTGTCGGCCTGAAAGACAATTTTACTATCCTGGATCATTCGGATCAGGTGACGCTCATTCGCCACATTATGAAGGAAGAGAAACTCGATGCAATGTTCCATGAGCCGGGTCGAGTGCTCAGTCGCATCAGCCGCGCTCGCAACGACATGATCACATCGGAGGTATTTCGTCAGCAGTTCGAACAGCGTGTCGGTAATCCGCTGGATGCGATTGTGTACCACGTGTTCCCGCTGTACGAAGCACGAGTCCGCCAGCAGAACTCAGTCGATTTTGACGACCTGCTGCTGCACGTTGTCAAACTTCTGGAAGACGATGAGATTATTCGTGAACAGTTGGATCATCACTTTCGTTTCATTCTGGTGGATGAATACCAGGACACGAATTTCGCTCAGTACCGTATCGTGCAGGCGATGTCACAGTTGTATCCGAATCTGTGCGCGACGGGCGATCCGGATCAATCAATCTACGGTTGGCGCGGCGCGCGGCCAGGAAACATCTCGACGTTCGAACGTGATTTCCCCGACGTGCAGATTGTGTCGCTTGACAAGAATTTTCGCAGCACAAAGAAGATCGTTCAGTGCGCCGATCAGCTTATCTCCAACAACCGCCGACCACATCGTGGCAAGCTGACAACAGAGAATCCCGATGGCGCGGCGGTGCGGCTGCTGTTGTTTGAAAACGCTGACTCCGAAGCCGACGGCATCGCTGCTGAGATTGCGGCGCGCGTGGCATCGGGAGATCGGAAGTATTCAGATTTTTCAATCTTCTACCGCGTTAACGCGCTCTCGCGGCTGTTTGAGACCGCTCTGTCGCGACACCATATTCCATTTCAGGTGGCCGCTGGATATTCGTTTTACGAACGCGCCGAAGTGCGGGATCTTGTCGCCTATCTGCGTCTGATTGAAAACCATGCTGACGATTCGGCAATGGAACGGATCATCAATCGTCCTGCGCGCGGCATCGGCAGTACTTCGCTGCTGAAACTTCGTAACCATGCTCAAAAGTTTGGAGTCAGTCTGTTTGAAGCAGCGTGCGAAGCGAGTACCGTGATTGGCCTTAACAGTCGCAGTCGCAAAGCCGTGGAAGGTTTTGTGGATTTGATTCAGAAATTGCACGAGCAATCGGCGGACGGTCGTGTCGCACCTCTCATCGAACGCCTCATATCCGACATCGATTATCTGTCGCTATGGCGGGAAGAATCGGATGACGTTGATATTGATCGAGCGGCAAATGTGTTTGAACTGATCTCTGCCGCGCGTCAGTACGATGCTGCTGGCGAAATGGACGAGGACGAGGATGCCGATGAATTTGACGGCGATTTGCTGACTGCGTTTCCCGGAAGCAACTACGACGCGCCTTCGCTGCAGGGATTTCTGGAACTTGCCACGCTGAGTAACGAAGCGGACAGCATCGACGAAAGTCGGGGGGCCGTGACCTTGATGACACTTCATGCATCCAAAGGACTGGAATTCCCGGCGGTCTACATTATTGGCATCGAAAGCGGTCTCATTCCCCACGAACGGGCCGTTCGCGAAGGTGATCCTGCGAGTTTTGAAGAAGAGCGACGTCTGTTTTTCGTTGGAATCACGCGCGCGATGCAGGAACTGACGCTGACTCAGACGTCCGAACGCACATTCCGCGGGATGCGGCGAACGACAATTTCCAGTCCGTTCATTCCGGAACTCCACGGTGCGATTTCGCGTGAGTCATCAGTAGCAACTCCACCACCAGTCATTGAAGCCTTGCTTGATCAGCATCTGGAAAAGGCACGACGTCGCTTCGTGGCAGCTCAGGCAGGCGGCGGCAGTAAACTGATTATGACCGCTGCGGAACTGGCCGCAAAGAAGGTTCAACAGCCACTGCCGGGCGGAACTTCAACGGATGATGCCGACGCTGCGCTGGCGTTTCGGAAAGGAATGCAGGTGCGGCATCCCAGCTATGGTCGAGGCATCATCACGGAGATTTCCGGCGGCTCACACCGTGCTACCGTCACAGTCAATTTCGAGAACGAAGGCGAAACCCACACCTTCGTCGCCAGTCGCTGCCCGCTGCAGCCTGTTGGTTTGGGGTAGTGTGCTGACTTGGCGATCAGTGCGGCGTCAGCCCGCCGGTACTGGTCACACCCTACAAATTCACAAATTGGCCAGCCGTAATGGAAACGGTCAAGAGGCTGTCATCCTGAAACATGTGCCGCTACGATTCAGGAGCTTTACAGTCGGTCCTGAGCGGTGGCACGATCTCGCTGGGGAACATCCGCGTCGATGGACCGTGATCTTGCGACATGCATGCATGAATTCAAATAAGGGGCCTGCCGAATGATGGTTCGACGACTGAGTCTTCTGCTGGTCGGCACTCTCGTCGCAATGCATGCGCTGCGAGCGTCGGCTCAGGAATTCGATCTGCAGCCGCCCGGTGACCGTGAATTCATCAGCGACAAGGCCGGGATGCTCGACGAACCGTCCGCCACGCATATTCGAGCGGTGTGCGACAAGCTGCTCACCGACAAGGCGACGCCAATCATTGTCGTGACGATCGATTCGATGTCTCAGCACGGTGGTGCGAACATGCCAATCGAAACTTACGCAGCTCTGTTGTTCAATCAGTGGCAGATCGGTCACGCAAAGCTGGAAGGACAGGATTGGAATACTGGTATCCTGCTGCTGGTTTCCAAAGGAGACCGACAGGCTCGCATCGAACTTGGAGCAGGCTGGGGCCGCACGGAGAACCAGACGTGCCTGAAGATTATGGATGAGTACATCATCCCGCAATTCAAGCAGGGGAATTTTTCAGCCGGGATTGTCAGCGGTGTAGATGCACTCGACAAGATGGCGCGCAAACTGGAACTGCCCACTCGCCCGCGATCCGCTGCCGAGTATATCGTCCCGATCGTTTTCTTCGGTCTTGCAATTTTCACGGCGGTGTCGTTGTATCGCCGAGGTGCCAGTGGCTGGGCGTGGTTGCTCTGGGGTGGAGTCTTCGTCGCCATCTGGTTTGTCATGCGCAGCATGGCCCAAAGCGGAGGCGGCAGCGGCGGATTTAGTGGTGGCTCATTCGGTGGTGGTTCGTCCGGCGGTGGTGGTGCTTCAGGTTCGTGGTAAGGGAATGTTATTATGCGAAGAGCCTCTGAAATCATTAACGCCGAACAGCGTTCCCGGATTGAATCCGCCGTATCGGCTGCGGAATCAAAAACCTGTTGCGAGATTGTGCCCGTAGTCGCCACGGTATCCGGTCGATACGACCGCGCTGAAGATCTGGTGGGTCTGTGGTGCGCGGTCCTCGGTGGCGTGGGTGTCTTCCTGACATTTTCCGGACACACTGACGCTGGTCGCTGGGGCGGGATTCCAATCTGGGGACAGGTAGTGTTTCTTGCAATCGTGCTGCTGCTGTGCTTCGTCGCCGGTGCGACACTGGCCGATCGACTTCACGCCCTGCGTCGTTTGTTTACGCCTCGGCAACAAATGAAAGAGGAAGTCAACCTGCGGGCACGGGAACTCTTCTTTGATCGTCGCGTTCACCACACAGCGGGAGCATCAGGCCTTCTGATTTTTGTTTCGCTTTATGAACGCATGGCCGTTGTGCTCGGTGACCGCAGTGTTGTGGGGGCTCTGGGTCCGACATTTTGTGAAGATCTTTGTCAGCGACTGACGACCAGTCTTCGAAATGAAGATGTCGCTGCCGCAATCTGTGACACGATTCACCATGCCGCAGCGTCACTAGAATCCGCGTTGCCTCGCACGGCAGGCGACGTCAACGAATTGCCCGACACGCTGGTGTTGCTGGATTGAATCGTGACTGTTGTCGATTGTACGGACCCTGAGGAAATCAGTTCGCTGTTCCCACGGTCTTGAATAACGTCAACAGGAGATTCGGCAGGATTTTTTGAAGAGCAGCGACGATGCTCCGGCAATGGGATGAATTGGCAATGTGAGTCTATGCGTCGGTGCCGGAACGGCGCTGCGCTTGGTCCGTCCTTCCGACTGGTCTCAGCGACCAACCCGCGTAGTAGCAATCCACGTTCGACTCAAGCGTGATAATCTGCCATGCTGCCGGAATTCCAGACACATCGATCATACCTTCAGAGCTCAATCGGAGCATCCGTTTTCATGGCGAATCCATCGTCTGTCCCGGAAAAATTCACCGTCATCGTCACCGGCGCATCCGCAGGAATCGGCAGACTTATCTGTCAGCGGCTGGCGGGGAAAAATTATCGTCTGGTCCTTGCCGCTCGTTCGGCGGACAAACTTGCACAACTGGAAGCAGAACTCACAACGACCGGTTGTGAATGCATCTCTGTGCCTACCGATGTTTCCGACCCGAATGCTGTCGAAGCTCTTGTTAAAACAACTGTGGATCGTTTTGGACGCATTGATGTGCTCGTGAACAATGCCGGGATCGAATGTTTCGCGGAATTCGATCAGTTACAGCTCGATCAGATTCTGCAGACAATCGAAACGAATCTGACCGGAGCCATTGTATTGACGCGGCATGTCGTACCGGTGATGCGAGCGCAGGGCTTTGGCCGCATCATCAACATGGCCTCCGCTGCCGGAAAACACGGGCCGGCCTATGGTGCAGTCTACGGTGCTACAAAAGCCGGATTGATCGCGTTTACTCAGGGACTGCGCGGAGAACTTCTGCCCGTTGGAATTACGGCGACCGCGATATGCCCTGGCTTTGCAAAAGATGGCGGTGTGTATGACGAAATCGTCAAAGCCACCGGCAAAAAGACACCTTTTCTTGTGGGAGGAACGACTGCTCAAAAAGTTGCCGCAGCGGTCGAGAAGGCTATCCTCACCGGACCACCGGAAATGATCATCAATTTTCCTGCGCTGCGCCCCATCTTTCTGTTCCGCGATATCTTTCCACGCTTGGGCGAAAAACTCATACTTGCCTTCACCTTCAAATTCCTCCGCCGCGCCGCCACACGCAAAAAATGAGTATTGCCCGATGCTGGGCAGACAGAATGGTGCGCGGCGATGTTGATCGTGATTGATCTCTGAATGTGGAGACTCAAAGCTGTGGAGTCTCGAAAACCACGTCGATTGCGGGTTCCGTGGCACCCTCGACAAGGATGTCGCGTTTGTTTTCGATGATTCGGCTGCCTTGAAATCGCATCCCACGGACCCAGTCTTCGACGTGGACGCCGATTGCAAAATTGCTGATTTTTATACGGTCCAGCGTGGCATCCGAAAGCGATACGGCATAGATCCCTTGAGAATTTAGCATGTCTTTACCGTGAAGCGTGACGTTACTGATCGTCATCCTGTCGAGTCCCGGATGAGCCGGGTCGCGAACGGCTTCGTATCCATGTTTCAGACGCGAACGCCAGATATTGTCGGCCAGTCCATTCAGGACTAGGCCAAACCGCAGAGCATTTTCGATGCGGACCCCATCCACGATGTATCCGGCATGAGCCGAGTCGCGCTGATCCTCCCGAGCGAACTCGTAACCCAGGTCGCCACCAACGATCATCACCGCAGTGGCGGCCGTGTCGATGTCGATGTTGCGAATCGTGATACGGTGGCACGCTGATGTTCGCACGCCCGCGTCGTTGGCATCCACGTTTCGCAATAGTTTGCCAATGCGGACATTCTCGATGAGAACATCGTGCGGATGCGTGCTGTAGATCTTGCCCTGCTCCCACAACTGACGCATGCGGAGAAGCTCCTTGTCTTCGGTCGTGATCGGCCCAACCGAGCCCCAGTCGAGGCCGATTCCCATCAGGGCTTTGGCTGAGTCGAGTATGCGGACGTTTCTGATCACCCCATGACATGCTTCCGACATCAACTGGATCGCTGCGGCTGCGAACGGTTGATCGATGGTCACGTTCTCAATGGCCCAGTGGGACACCGTCGAAAACCGACCCAACTTCTCCGGTGTTCCGCCGTCTCCATAGGCGGCTCCCAGACTGATGCCGCTGTGCCAACAGGATTGAGATCCCTTACCTTCGCTCCCGACAATTCTGATTGTGCCATTACAGATCGCGGAATGACTGGAGAGGCGAACACCGTAGCTGTTCGAGCGCAGATCCAGACACAATGTCGCTCCGTTGAGATCGAGTCGGACTCCCTCCGGCACTAGGATGCCGTGAATCGACTTCTCGTCACCAACCATATCCTCTCGCACGACGCATGTAAGTTCGGAAGGAGTCGATATTCGCACGCACTGATTCATTCCTGCGTGAAGATTGAGGGCTCGTTGCAACTCATCGCCGTTGGCCACATCAACCGTCACCAGCCTCTCAGAGGAGCATCCCGGAACGGAAAGAGGGATTGCGTCATCCTCTGCATGAGCGTGCATCACCAATTCGCCTCGACTGAACAGCAGACCGCTCAGAATCAGCGCTGCGATTGCTGTCCAAAACAAGGATCGCCGGGTGCTGTTCCTCAAAAAACGCACCGCGCCAGCCAGAGAACTTCGACGATTTAGACACACCACATCGTACTCCTGAAGTAAGCCCGCAAACTGGCAGGGGGTTCGAGTTGTCGGGCAGAAACGACTTAGGACCGACCTCACGACTTCGCTTGTTTGCGGGTCAGTGGCGGCCTCGACCGCAAGCAGTATAATCCAGCCTCTGTTGGTGACCATTCAGCCGTGTATGCTTATGCCCGTTTGAAACAAATCAAGAGACGAATTTTCGGTAACTATATTGAAAGGACTTCTCGATGCAAGTTTCTCGACGACGTGATTTCCTGAAGCAGTCGGCCACTGGATTGGCTGGTTTGGCGACCATGCACTACGGCACGACGAGTGCTCGTGCATTCAATGCGAATGAGCGAGTCCGTGTCGGTTTGATTGGCTGCGGTGGACAAGGTTCAAACCTAGGTGGCTTTTTCAGTGGACTCAAGCAGCACGTTGATCTGGTGGCTGTGTGCGATCCCGACACCAGTCATCTTGAGAAAGCCAAAAATACATTCGGAGCCACGCAGGCGGTCAGCGACTTCCGAAAGTTGCTGGACGACACGACCATTGATGCAGTCATCGTCGCCACGCCGGATCACTGGCATGCTCCGGCCGCCATTATGGCCTGCGACGCGGGCAAGCACGTCTACGTTGAAAAACCGTGCTCACATAATCTGCGGGAAGGGCGGTTGCTGGTGGAGGCTGCAGATCGGAACAAAGTCGTCGTGCAACATGGGACTCAATCACGAAGTAATCCCCTGTTCGTCGATGCCATACAAATGCTCCGGGAAGGCATCATCGGTGAGGTTCTGATGGCACGCGCGTGGAACGTTCAACGCCGGGGGAATATTGGTCACAAGCAGCCTTCCGCAGTGCCACCTGGCGTCGATTACGAACAATGGGTCGGACCTGCTGAAATGCTCCCCTATCAGGAAAACCGTTTCCACTACAACTGGCACTGGTGGTTCAATTTTGGCACCGGCGATACCGGAAACGATGGAGCTCATGAACTGGACATCGCTCGCTGGGGGCTGGGAGTCGAAACGCATCCCACTCGGATTGTGGCTCTCGGCGGCAAGTATTTCCAGGACGATGACCAGCAATTCCCCGATACACAAACGGCGATCTTCGAGTATCCTGGCAACGGAAAGGTCGGGCAGCAGAAACAACTGATCTGGGAGATGCGATTGTGGAGCACGAATTATCCCTACAACGTCGATTCCGGAGTCGAGTTTCATGGAACCACGGGGAAACTTTTCGTCAGCAAGCGCGGGAAGCTGGAGTTGTTGAACGAACGCAATGAAAAAGTCGGCGACCCGAAGCCAAAGCAAACCGCGACAAATCAGGTGGCGAGTCATCAGTTGGATTTCGTCGATGCCATTAAGAACGGTCGGCAGCCCAATGCCGCCATTGCAATTGGTCATCTCTCCGCGTCACTATGTCACCTTGCTAACGTCGCCACTCGCGCCGGTGGAGCGATTCAATTGGACCCGGCGACGGAGAAGATTGTTGGCAACGATGCGGCCTCGAAGCTCTTGTCGCGTGTGTATCGCTCAGAAGGTCATTGGGCGATTCCTCAGGGAGTGACATCGTGAATCGATGCGATGGTTTCAGTGTCCGCAACTTTCAGAGAGGAGTTCGAGTCATGCGTTCCCATTCAAGCCGTGCGATGATGACGCTGGCAATTCTGAGCGTGCTCACTGGCTATCCGGGCCTGCTGCGCGGCGAGCAACCGGCCATCGAGTTCAAGATGGAGACCGGGCGCGTCGTGATCACGTCCAGGGACAGGCCACTGGCAACATACGTCTATGCCGACGACAAAATTTCCCGGCCCTATTTCGCCCATGTCTATGGCCTAGGCAAAGCACAACTGACTCGCAATCACCCGCCGCAGCAAGGTGACGCGCAGGATCACGACCTGTTGCATCCGGGACTTTGGTTTGCTTTGGGTGACCTGTCCGGGCACGACCACTGGCGAATGAAAGCACGAGTCATCGGCGGTGAGTTCCTCGCCGAACCCTCCAGCAATTCTCAGGAAGGGTCTTTTGCGGTACAGAATCAATACCTCTCCGACAACGGGCTGGAGACCGTGTGCCGGGAGGACTGTCGTTATCGCTTCAGACCGCAGCCCTGGGGGTGTTTCCTCCTCATCGATTCGACATTCACGGCAGTGCTGGACGACTGCAAGTTCGGTGACCAGATGGAGGAAATGGGGCTCGCAATCCGCCTCGCAACGCCATTGGCCGTGAACTCAAAACAGGGAGGTCGAATTCTCGACAGCGAAGGACGCGTCAACGAACGCGACGTGCGTGAGCGGCTGGCGAATTGGTGCGACTATGCCGGATCACTCAATGGTCATCCCGCAGGAATCACTCTGATGGCCGATCCCGGAAACCCGCGACGCACTTGGTGGCATGCTCGTGATTATGGCTTCGTCACAGCCAATCCGTTTCACGCGCATCCGGATCGAGACCCGGACCAGCCTCTGGTGCTGCAAGCCGATCAGTCAGCTCGATTTTGCTTCGGAATTGCATTGCACGACGAGCCAGCGGGGTCAGAGTATGATCCGAAGGTCGCCTATGCGGAGTTTGTGTCGTTACTCGACAAGCCTTGAGTCCGTGATCGACGGGATTACAGCGAAACGCCTGAATGGAAGAGCCATTTGTCCTGCGTTCGCCAGGTCGAAAGGCGTTTTCTTTTGTGGGGCGAATTAATAGTTTCGTTGCAATGTTGCAAATCGGGTGAAACTTTGTTCTTGTTCCTGCGGTTGAGTTCTCTCATTGAT
>CANJQC010000115.1 GCA_947476295.1 Planctomycetaceae bacterium
AAATTGCTGACACTAACGTTTTCTATGTGTGAGTGCTTTCGCCCAACCAATTTGCGTGGAAAAAAGATGTGGAACACTAATCTGCACTAATCTTCGCTAATCCGGATTAGTGAAGATCAGCGCAGATTAGTGTTCTAAATTCCTGAATAAAATCTTCGCACATAGAATCCGTTAGAGTCAGCAAAAGTGAATATCAACAGAATTGGACCCTGCGGGGTCAGTGCCGATCAGGGCCTCAAATGCACCCGCACGCGACGCTGGTTCGCCGGATGAAGCAGAATCTCAACGCTGCGAACTGTTCAGTTTCGGGGACGCCGTGTAGATTTTGTACACCCAGTTGGCTAGTGTCCGAGTCCTTTTACCGTTCTATCCTGCATCGAGCGATGATGGTCGCTCCTGCTCTATCGAAGGAGGCCGTTTGATGTCCAAAGATGCATCCGCAGAAACGCCGTTGAATCGAAGTGTAATCGGGACCGCTGGCAGAGTTTTCACCATACGCAGATGGATCTCAATTGTGCTGCTGATTATTTCCGTGACCACACTTGTTCTGGAAGTGCGTTCAAAATTAGGGCCGCTGTGGACCGGGCTTCAGTTTGAGGAGATGTCTGAGGACGGAGCATTCAAAGGTGCGACCGTCAGTGAAGTGCAGCGTCACCTGGCGTTGTTTCCGGCGGTGGTCATTGAAAATGACACATCTGATGAGACGATTTACTGCTACTCATGGTATAGTCCACTGCAGCATTTCCGGCGTTCCCCCAGCAGCGAACTGTTTCTCGTGGCCAGTAAAGATAATCCGCCTCGCGCGACGGTTTATTACAACGACAGAGAGACTCCCGAAGAACATGCCAGGAAGCTGGCGATGGCATACCGAATTTCGGATATTGTGACTGGGGCCAACGATATTGTGACTGGGGCCAACCGCAATCGCCAAGAACCGCAGCCGCCGGAAAGCCCCGTGCGTTGAACCGAAAACAGCACTGAACACGCCGTCTGCAAACGATGACCGTGAATGCTCTGGCCCAAAAGGGGTGGCCCGCTTTTTGCGGTGCGCAAGCTGAATCAAGCGACGCCTGAGGTAGCAATTTGAAAAAACGCTCCATCCTGCGCATCAGGTCGATCCTGCATTCTGCATGCAAAAGGCCCGGTGCTTTCGGAGAGAAATAGAAATGGGAACATTCTACTTCTTCAGTAAAGTAGCATGTCCCTTTTGTGCTTATTCCAGAAGTCTTTTGGTGCTGGTATGTTGCGCTGCGACGATGGCGGGCGAGCTACAATTCGTTTGTTCCCAAAACCGATGTCACTGAGACTCGGGTTGCGGGCGAAGCCTGCACCAAGCCTTCGCGTGAAAAACTTTCCAAATCTGGCGGAGAGCCTGTTTCCGTCGGTAAATTTGTTTCGGACGTCAAGCTATGAAGATCCGTGAAATCCGTTGTGCCGGTTTGCGTGGGGCGACTCCTGAAGGTGGCTGGAGCAACGAGTTGCGTCCTGACGACTGCGTGCATACGCTCATCGCCGTGCATACGGACGAGGGCACCGTGGGGCTGGGCAGCGTGTTTACAAACGACGCGATTGTCCGTGCTTCGCTGGCGCTGCTTGAGCCCCTTTATCGGGGCGAGAATGCTCTTGAGCCGGAACGTGTGAGCGAAAAACTACATCAGAACATGTTCTGGCTCGGACGTGGCGGCTCAATTACGCATACCATCAGCGGCATTGACATCGCATTATGGGATCTGCTCGGACAAGCGACTGGCCAACCTGTCGGTCGGCTACTGGGCGGTCGGTATCGCGAACGAGTTCAGCCGTACGCATCGTTGTTGATGGATGAGCCTGAAAAGCTAAAGGCTCATCTTCTGGCCGTGAAGGCTCAGGGATTTCGAGCGTTCAAGATTGGCTGGGGACCGTTCGGTCGTCGAAATTCAGCGACCGATGAAGCCATTGTTAAAGCGGCTCGCGAAGCCGTCGGTGCAGAATCCCGACTGATGGTCGATGCCGGTGGCAGTGATGCGTATTGGACCAATGGCTACAAGTGGGCTCTCAACACTTCAAAGATGCTGGCTGACTACGATGTCCATTGGTTTGAAGAAGCGCTGAACCCCGATGCTCTGGAAGACTACGTCAAATTGCGAGAACATTCACCCGTGCCGATCGCCGGTGGAGAAGTGCTCACGCGACGTCAGGCATTTCAGCCATGGCTTCAAGCCCGTGCGTTCGACATTGTTCAACCTGACGTCACCAAAGTCGGTGGAATCAGCGAGGAACGTCGCATCGGCCAGATGGCTCAGGACTACGGCATTCGATTCATTCCACACGGCTGGAACACTGCCGTCGGACTAGCCGCCGATCTGCATCTGGCATCGGCGTTTCCGGGAACCGATCTGGTCGAATACCTCACCGGTTCCCCATTCATCGACGAAATCACCGTCGCTGGCTGGCAACTGGATGCTGACGGAATGCTGGCCATCCCCAGCACACCTGGCCTTGGTCTTAAACTCGATCCCGATGTCGTGAAAAAATACACGGGCTCAGATGACTTATTGTAATCCGAACTTCGCTTTGCCGAACCAGATCACTGTTGCGGGAAATCCTCTGGCAACTGTAGCGACCAGACTTCGCTGCTCAGAGGTTGAGCGTGACCTCCGGCGACCCAGATTTTGTCCTGAAACACGTAGGCAGAATGCTCGTGGCGTTCCTTCCAGACTGTGTTGGACTTCAACTGTTTCCAAGACTTGCCATCCTTTGAATACCAAACATCGCCCCAATTTCTGGAGGGATTGTTGGACCAGCCTCCTATGACCCACATGTGGTCTCGATAGGACACCGCCGAAAACCAGAGACGAGGAGACCAGGGAGCGTTATCCGTCGCCTGTTCCCAATTGACGCCATCTTCTGAAAACCAAACATCGTTCTTAGCGTGGTACTCAGGGACGTAGTTGCCACCGCCCATGACCCAGATTTTTCCATTATGAACGACGGCCTGCAGGTACGAGCGAGCCGACCACGGTGCGTTCGCCGTTTCCTGTTTCCAGTCTTTTCCGTCGGCCGAAGACCAGACATCATTTTTCAGGCTGCTGTTGTCACCGAAGTAGTAGTTCTCACTCCCACCAAGAACCCAAATTCGGCCTTTGAATTCGACCACACCCGCAGCAATCCGAGGACTCCAGCCTGCCTTGTCCGCAACAAGATCCCATTGCGCTCCATCCGCAGAAGACCAAACCTCGCTGGTTGCGCCGTGACCTTCGAGCCGACCATTGTACCAGCCTCCCAACATCCACATGCGGTCCTGAAACGTCACTGTCATTGCCAGGTCGCTGTATTTCCAGGGAGCTTCCGCAACGACTTTGTTCCACGTCTTCCCATTTGGAGAACTCCAGACGTCCCGAGGTGGCGGTGAAAACGAATCGTACCATCCCCCCATGATCCAGAGCTTATCCTGAAACACAACTTCTCCGCTGGAATCGCGAGGCTGCCACTCGGCCTTATCTGTCTCTTTGGTCCAATCGACAACGAGCGATTCCGACTCCTGAACTGTGCCAGTCACATCAAGTTTCGCTTCCGGCGATTTCCCGGAGTCTATCGGCTCGTCCGACCGGGCCAACGAAGCTGTAATCGACACTGTCCCAAAACATATGATCATTTGCAAACAGCGGCAGAACATCTCAGACTCCTCGAATCTCTTTGGGGACGCAACGTCTAGCCCCGTCTTTCATTTGCTGATACTGTTTTCTTCAGCGAATGCTTCCGCCCGGTTTTCCGGAGACTCTTTTGGACTTCAAACGGGTTTCGTAGGCTGTGACCAGTTGGTCGAGTTCCTTACGATCAGCTTCCGGTGCGATCGCCCGTGCTTGTTTAGTCCACTTCACTGCGGCGTCGAAGTCCTGATTTTCCGCACAACAGGTGGCGAGTGTGTTGAGACAGGCCCAATCTGTGAACTCTGAAAACTCGCATGCCTTTGCGGCACACTCGATCGCGCGTTCCGGATCGCGAACCTGCCTATTGTCGCTGGTCGCCAGCAGCCATGCCAGATTGTCCCACGCACGCACAAAGCCAGGATTCAACTGGAGTGTTTTTTCATAGTCGGCAACGGCCTCCGCGTCCCGATCCATGCGATCATAAGCAGCCGCGCGATTGTTCCAGGCTCGAAACAGTTCCGGCTGGATCGTAATCGCGATTGTCCAGCAATCCACCGCTTGCTGCATCTTTGACTGATTGAACAACAGGTTTCCGCGGTTATACCACGCTGCGGCATGTTCCGGTCGAATTTCGACGGCCTTGGCATACGCTGCGATCGCCACCTCAGCCTGGCCTCGACCGGCTTCGATATTGCCAACGACATACCATGCGTCGGCGAGACTGGAATCCAGTTCAATTGCCTTGTCCAGATCTTTGCGAGCGTCATCGCTTTGTCCGGTCTGATGCCGTGCAATGCCGCGTCGGTAGTAAAGCTCCGCATCGTTCGCCGACAATTCAATTGCTTTCGTGAAATCATCAACTGCCGCAGATGCGTTACCGCGCCGTTGACTCAACAACGCCCGATTTGTCAGCGCAGTCAGATTCGCCGGATTCTGCTGCAACGCGACACTCAGATCTGCTATGGCGTCATCGTAGTGCCCCAGTTTTTCCAACAACTCCGCACGCAGCAAACGAGCGGCTTCGTGTGTCGGTGCAATCCTCAACAATGCATTAAGCTCTTCCATTTCTCGAAAGGTCAGCGCCAGTTCGTCGCAGCATTGAATCCGCATCCAGCGCGATTCAACGGTATCGCGACTCAGTAGCGCCGGGAGTTCCAGTGTCTCCAGCGCTTCGCAGAATCGGTCGATTTGGAACAGACTTACGCCCTTGATCTGCAATGCACGCGGATCATCAGGCATATTTTGCAGTACCAGATCTGCATCGTTCAACGCCGCCTGCCAGTCGGCGGTATCCATCAGCACGGTGGCGCGGGAGAGCAACCCTGCTGTATTTGACACATCGGATTTCAGCAGATTCGAAAAGATGCGGATTGCTTCGTCCGGCTGACTCTGACGTGCCAGCGCCTGACCGTACATCAACATCGCATCCGGAGTCAGCGACTCTTCCGGCACGTCCTTGACGAGCCGCAGTGCTTCGACATCATCGTGACGACGTAGCGCGATTATTAACTGCAATAGAATGACATCTGCCGACGTGACAGAAACGGACGGGTCCGATTCCACAGCGGCCATCGCGCAAGCATCTTCGTCCGCACCGTTCAGGTTACCGTCGGCAAAGCGCGCCTGTCCGCGGAGGAGTCGTTGTGTTGCCGACAGCCGACCCTCATTTGACGCTGCGAGCGTATCGAGTGTCTGAGCGGCCTTTGCAAACTGACGATCCTGAAAGAGTCGTTCCGCCACCTTTTGAAGGAGCGCTGAATCGTCTGGCTGCAGGCTGGCTGCTTTCTGCAGATCAGCCAGTGCTGCTGCCGGTTCGTTGAATTGATCAAAGGCAGCAGCACGCAGCGTGTACAAATCTGCTGCGTCCGGCTCTTTCAGGAGGGCAAGCGTCAGATCGGTAATGGCTCTGCCAGCTTCATTCTGTCCCAGCAAGGCACGGGCTCGCAGAGCCAGTGTGTCCACATTATCGGGATGGTCTTCCAGATGTTTTGAAAAGTCCGCCGTGGCGGCGGACCATTCATTTCCCTCCAGATGCAATCGCCCGCGTTCCAGAACGGAATGATCTAATGCAGCACGCTCCATCGAAGCACCGGCGGAGATGAGCCGCGTATAGTCTTCAATCGCTTCTTCGCGGCGATTCGAATTCGCCAGCAGGTCGGCGCGAATCCGCAGCGCAGCAGGGTCGGAAGGTTTGGCCGCGAGAACTTGTTCCACCTGCAGCATGGCTTCGTCGGATTTTGCCATTTTTTGAAGCAGTTGAGCCAGACTGATCCGGGTAGCTGCAATAAGTGACGGCGGCAGAGTTGCCTCGTCGGCCAGCAGACCACGCAGCCGTTCCACTGCAGTGTCATTTCGGCCTCGGGCAATCTCTGTATGAGCCAATGCTAGGCGGAGATCACCGTCGTCCGGCGCCAGTCTCTCGGCTTGCCGCAGATTGGCTTCTGCGGCATCAATGTTGGCGCTGTCAAGCCAGGCTCGTCCCAGCTCCAGTCGGGGAATAAACTCGTTTGGTGCCAGTTCAGCGGCTTTGGACAGGTCACTGATGGCATCGTCAGAACGCTTCAGTGTGCGGAGAATTCGACCGCGTTCAAGCCAAGGGCGAAAGTCGTCCGCACGCAACCGACAGGACAGATTCAAGTCCGCCAGCGCACGATCCGTGTCGCCGATGGAGTTGTAACACAGCCCGCGCTGCATCCATGCTGTTGCGTTGTCGCGGTCACGACTGATCACTTTGCTGAGATCTTCTGTGGCCTGCGCCGGATTGATTTCCGATAGCAGAGTACCGCGTCGCAGCAAGGCGTCGCAGTTTGTGGAATCAACCCGGAGCAGCTCACCAAGGTCGTGCAGTTCATCCGCCGTGCGGCGGAGGTCGCGATACGCACGAGCGCGAGCTTCCCAGGCCGGAAGCATCCGGGCGTTGAGTTGCAGCGCTTTGGTGAGCGATGTGATTCCCAGCGTCGTTTCGCGGGATGTCATCTGCGCGATTCCTAGGGCACACCAGGCTTCGTCCCAACTGGGTTTCAATCGAGTTGCTGCGGAAAGATCTTCGAGAGCGTTCCGCGTCCGATGCAATTCGGCATTACAGGTTCCGCGCAGATAGAATGCTTCGGCAAGTCCAGGATTGAGCGCGATGGCGCGATCCAGCACCTGAATGGCATCCGCATGGTGACCGGCTTCGCTGTGCTCAATTGCCGCACGAACAAGTCTCTCTGCCTGTTGCTTTTGATCCGCGCAGCCGGGCACTGTGATCGTTGCGATGGCGATCAGAATACACACTGAGACATGGACGGCATATGTCACTGGCGGATTGCAGGTTGTGATGTTCATGCCTCCACCTAGTCTGTGTTTTGGCTAAAAGCAGCGAACGGCGGCAATAATGCCGGCCTGTCGCTCGCGTTGCCTGCTGGTACCACTCGACAACACTGGCACTCCAAAAAAATTCGCGGCATTGCCCAACCGGGCATCCGACAATCGTTGTCATCGTCACGGCAGCGGCAGGAGTTGTGTTCGAACGAATGCTCAGAAACAGTTTCAAACAGCAATATCTACCCGGCCCGAAATGATTCTCTGTTTTGCCTAGGCTTCCGATGCAGAACATCTGCTGAGGCCGCGTTTCGGCTCTGAGAAGAATCTACCCCGCGAGAACGCTGCCTGAAGCCGCATATGGTCGAGCGTCGAAAACAGGTATGTGCAGGAATTGCCGGTTCGCGAGTGATGAATCTCCGCTTTGACAAAAACAGTGCGGAGTCGAACAGGCGACAACCGCACTCAGTAATGTCAGCGATTCATTTCCAGCAAGGAATCTCAGATGGATGTGTCAGGCATGTTTTCCGACGATCAGATGTCGGTAATCGGTTGTTTTGCGGCTTTGGCAGTGTGCGGCGCGGTCGCGGCGCTCAGTTTTCATCTTGGCCCTGCCGGACGTCAGCAGAAGCAGACCGATGCCGCTCGCAATCGTACGCTGCCCCTTGAAAAACCGCAGGATCCGGCTCAACGCCAGGGTCGCCGTGCCGCATAGTGTCGTAACAATCGGACAAAAATGGGCACCGAATTTGTGCGCAACCCTCAGTGGCTCTTGCGGCAACTTCGTGTGTCCCTTACTTTGTTTCCGTTGAGCCCTCGGGACATTGAAAGATTTCGATCACAAGTCTGCGGTTGAGTTTGCTTCCTCAGCGGCGTTCAACAATGTTCCACTCAAGCTCTGTTCGGAGATTACTGATCATGCGTCGCTATGCTGTCGTTTTAAGTGGACTTGTATTGTTTGCCGCCGGATTCGTCTGCGGTCATCTGAATACTGCTGTGCCTTCCATGCTGAATGCACAGCAGGACAATGCTGCCGAGCTCTCGCATGACGTACTCACCGCGTACAGTAAAGCAAGAAAAGCCGTGGCCGATCTCAATGATACATTCATTGCGACGGGACTGAGTACCTCCGCTATGTCAGATATCAATTATTTCTCCGTCTCCGTCGGGGGGATCGACGTGCACCGTGATCTTGAGGAAGGTCGAGGTGTTGATCCGGAAACGTTTGCCGCACTGTATGCATTTGAAGACCAGGTAGCGAACGGGCGAAAGGAACGTGTCTTCCAGCAATTCGGCGTCGATGTTTCACAGCATCTGGACAGGGACGAGCATGGCCGCATTCGTTACAAGAAAAAAGTCGTTCAACTGTATTCAACCGAACGCCTGAATCAACTGTTCAAGCGGCGCGAGGAACTGCGGATTTTGTCGAGCAACAAGTAACCCATGCCTCGCTTCTGGCTGTTCAAGTCTGAGCCTGATGTCTTTTCTATTCAGGATCTTGCCGCAAGCAAGGGGAAAAAGACATCGTGGGAAGGCGTGCGCAATTATCAGGCTCGCAATATGCTGCGCGACGATGTTCAGCGCGGCGATGGCGTGTTCTTTTATCACAGCAACGCCGATCCCCTAGCAATCGCCGGGACCGCTGAAGTTGTGAAGTCCGGCTATCCCGATCATTTTGCGTTGCAGACGGACCACAAATACTTCGATGAAGCTGCCTCGTCAGAAAAGCCCATCTGGTATATGGTTGACATCAAACTGGTGCGCATTTTCAAACAGCCTGTGACTCGCGCCATGCTGGCCGAGCATCCCGTCACATCACACATGATGGTCATGCAAAAAGGCAGTCGCCTCTCTATTCAGCCTGTCACCGCCGCTGAATGGCAGGCCGTGCATGAACTTGCCGCAACCGGGTGAGAATCGCTCCCCCGGCACCGACACCTACAGAATCGCGGTGCCCTTGACGTCGATGCCTTTCAGACGCATTTTGAGTTCTTCGACATTAGGGGAAATCTCGAACGCGGCTTCGCGACTGACAAATTCCCGATTCACGAAATCGTAAAGGCTGTCATTGAACAACTGCATACCTTCGGTCTTGCCAATGCGGATGGCAGCAAACAGCTTTTCGTCCATCTGTTCCATCACAAGCTTGCGTACGGTGGGATTGAAACTCATAATTTCTACTATGGGAACACGCGACGGCTTGTCAACAATCGTCTTCAGCAGTTTCTGACCGACAATACACTTCATGTTCATCGCCATGCTCGCACGAATTGCTTTATGCATGTCGAACGGGAACAGGTCCAGAATACGAGAGATGCAGCCCGGCGCGCCCGGGGCGTGAATCGTTCCAAACACCAGGTGGCCCGTTTCGGCAGCGTGAATCGCGGTCTCAAACGTTTCTCGGTCTCGCAATTCACCCACCAGCATAATATCGGGGTCTTCGCGCACAGCATGTTTCATCGCGATGTGAAAGTCAATGACGTCCTGACCGATTTCGCGCTGATTGATCAGGCACTTGTCAGACGTGTAAATGAATTCAATGGGGTCCTCGATGGTCAGAATGTGCTTGTTCATGTTACGGTTGATCCAGTCAAGCATCGATGCGATCGTCGTACTCTTCCCGGAACCCGTGACACCGGCCAGCAGCACCATTCCCTGATCGTATTTGCAGTGATCGACCATGCATGCTGGCAGGTACAATCCTTCGAACGGCGGGATTGACCGTTCAATCTTTCGAGCCACCATGCCGACTTTGCCCAACTGTGTGAACAGATTCACGCGAAATCGCCAAGGATCGTCCGCGATCTTGATCACTTTCGAAAAGTCGGCTCCGCCGTTCGTGTGAAAGATGTCCAGATTGCGCTGGTCCATCATCGGAAAAGTGAGTTCAATCATCTGACTTTCGGTGATCGGCGGCATCTCCAGATCGCGCAATCCTCCGCGAATACGAAACACGGGCGGACGTCCGACCTGCAGGTGAATGTCCGAGCAATTGTGCTTGATCGACAGGCGAAAGATCTTATCGATCTCTATGTCTCCGGTCGGATTAAACGTTGATTTTTTCCAGTCGGCAATCAAAACCATCGAGGTCGTTCCTTATCAATCCGGTCTATTCCGCCAGCCGCAGTCGAATGGCATTCGATTAATTGACGCTGAAAATCGCAGTCGCCGCTTCACGAGGTGTTTTGTACCACGTCGCTTGGCCGGCGGAAACTGAACCGGAAGTGCCGCGACCACGGACAAAACTGCGGTGGCGTGGCGGACATTACAGACGCACAGGCACGCCACGATCAGCCATGTAGCGTTTTGTTTCGTCGATCGTGTACGTGCCGTAATGGAAAATACTGGCTGCCAGCGCTGCACTGGCACCGCCGGCAGTAACGGCCTGATAGAGGTGTTCAGGCGATCCGGCACCGCCACTGGCTACGACGGGAATTGAAACGGCATCAGCAACGGCGCGAGTGATCTCGAGGTCGTAACCGTCCTTCGTGCCATCGGAGTCCATACAGGTGAGTACGATTTCGCCCGCACCCAGACGTTCCACTTCGCGTGCCCAGGCGACAGCTTCCAGTCCTGTCGGGACGCGACCGCCATTGATGTGGACGTCCCAGAATTCCTTGCCATCCCGCTGAATGCGTTTCGGGTCGATATTCACCACGATACACTGACTGCCAAATTTCAACGCCGCCTCACGGACGAAATCGGGTCTGGTCACGGCTGTGGAATTGATCGATACCTTGTCGCATCCGGCGCTCAGCAGACGACGGATATCGTCCACCGTGCGAATTCCGCCCCCAACCGTGAGCGGCATAAACACAACTTCCGACGTCCTCGCGACCACGTCCAGTATAATGTCGCGCTGTTCGTGGCTGGCAGTGATATCCAGAAACACAAGCTCGTCGGCACCCTGCTGTTCGTACCGCTGAGCGATCTCGACCGGGTCGCCGGCGTCCTGGAGATTGACAAAATTCACACCCTTGACCACCCGGCCTGCGTGAACGTCGAGACAGGGAATGATACGCTTCGCCAGCATGAGATTGGTTTCCGGAATTTCGCCGCGAATGCGACAGAATGTATTGCGGTGAGTATCTGACCGACGACACTCAGGCCTTTCAACCGTAGAGCAGACCGCTATCGGCGTTTTCGCTGATTCTGTAAAGATTCTGCCTTCAATCGACTCTAACTTCAGTCAGCCTCGATGACCGCACCAATTTCAGCATGGGAACGAATCGTTCCAGTAAGTCTCGGTTCGCGAAGTTACGACATCGTGATCAACGAGGGCGGCACTTCCCAGGCAGGTCCACTGTTAGCGAGCTGGCTGAAGCTCGACACCGCGAAGGGCTTGCGGATCCTGCTGATTGCGGATGCCGCCGTATATGACAGGCATGGTGACGCCGTGCAGCGCAGTCTGGAAGCGTCTGGTGCGGAAGTCCGTTCAGCCATCGTGCCTTCGGGTGAACAGACAAAATCCTATGCACAAACTCAGGCTTTGTATGATCATCTCGTCAATATGACGGCAGACCGCAAAACGCTGGTCGTGGCGGTCGGTGGCGGCGTGACGGGTGATCTCGCTGGATTCGTCGCAGCAACTTACGCGCGCGGCCTTCGGTTTGTACAGGTGCCGACGACTCTGCTGTCGATGGTGGATAGTTCCGTCGGCGGCAAAACGGGAATCAACCATCCGCGTGGCAAGAATCTGATCGGAGCATTTCACCAGCCGATCGGCGTAATCATCGATCTGGCGACGCTCAGTACGCTGCCCGATCGTGAGTATCGTTCAGGGCTGGCAGAGGTTGTGAAGTACGGCGTCATTCTGGATGAAACATTCTTTGAGTTTCTGGAACAAAACATCAGTGGCTTGAATTCGCGCGATCCGGAAGTGCTGCGTCATGTGATCGCCCGCAGTTGTGAACTCAAGGCCGATGTCGTGCGTCAGGATGAATACGAAACCACCGGCCTGCGCGCCGTTTTGAACTACGGACATACACTTGGCCATGCGTTTGAAGCTCTTGCTGGCTACGGAGCTCTGCTGCATGGCGAAGCGATATCGATCGGCATGATCTGCGCCAGCCGTCTTGCGGAATCACTCGGTCGCATTGCCGCCAGCGACACGCAACGCCAGAGTGACTTGCTGTCCGCGCTGAACCTTCCCGTCACAGTCCCGTCGGATATGCAGAATCGCCACGACGACATCGTACGCTGCATGATGCTGGACAAAAAGACAGAAGGCCGCGAACTTCGGTTCGTGCTTCCTTCACGCATCGGCCATGTCGAAACCGTTCGCGGCATTTCGCCAGACATCGCGCTGCGATGTCTGAGATCGTTGTAGACAATGTTGCGTTGGGCGCCGCGATGCCTCGTTAGTCGATCTGTCCGTAGATTGCCACTACACTCCCGAGTCAAAGTGAGCTGTCTCGTGCCGAATTCGTTGCGGCTCATGAAAAATAAAAAATCTTTCCTCAGGACCACAAGGTCTTCTCATGACGCAAAACGCAAAATCATCAGGCATCGTGGCGCGGTGGAATGGTCTGCCTCTTTATTGGCGAATTCTGCTTGCACTTGTGATCGGAGTTGTCACCGGGGTGGTGCTTGGCAAGCGAGCAGTTATCTTTGAATTGCCAAGCAAAATTATCCTGCAATTGCTGGGAGCACTGGCTCCGCCGCTGATCCTGATCGCAGTGACGCATGTGCTTATGACGACTGAAATCTCAGGACGAACGACGAGACGGCTGGCCGGACTGCTGTTGCTCAACACGACTGTCGCAATCCTGATCGGCCTAGGTGTTGCCAACGTATTGCGTCCGGGATCCTGGTCCAAAATCGACGCGCCAAAAGCGGCGGTGACGAGCCCAGAAAAAGCAGGAGGCATATCGCCGGTTGACCTAGTGGTACAGAACGTGCCTAAGAGCATTCTTGGACCACTGGGCGACAAGAGTAACATCATCGGCGTTATCCTGATTGCCATCGCTTTTGGAATCGCCTTGCGTACGGAAAAGGACAAGCCAATCCGCAACGTGCGGGATGTCGTTGAAATCGCTTACGCCGTTCTGCTGAAAGTATTGCACTGGATTATTGCGCTGGTCCCGCTGGGTGTCTTCTCCATCGTTGCCAAAGTTGTCGGTACTGAAGGATTTGGTCCGTTTAAGGCGATGGGAGCTTTCATTCTTGCCGTACTCATTGCTCTGCTGCTGCAGTCGATGTGGTATCTGATTCGCATTCGCCTGTTTTCTTGGGTGCGTCCCCTGGACATGCTTCAAAAAATGCGAGATGCGCTGATTATGGCATTCTCGACGGCAAGCTCAACCGCCACAATGCCGGTGACGTATGCCTGTCTGACGGAAAAGGTCGGCGTGCGCGAAGAGTCGGCCAGCATGGGTGCGCTGGTGGGTGCCAACTTCAATAACGATGGCACGGCTCTGTACGAAGCTATGGCGGCTCTGTTTATTGCTCAAATGATCGGCCAAGATCTGTCCATTACACAGCAACTGATCATCGTGCTCACATCGATTATCGCGTCGGTCGGAGCAGCCGGAATTCCGGAAGCCGGCCTTGTTACGATGACGCTGGTTTTTACAGCCGTCGGCCTTCCCATCGAGTACATCGCACTGCTTTTGGCAGTGGACTGGTTCCTCGACCGCTGCCGGACCACCATCAATGTCCTCGGCGACGTCAACATCAGCTGCCTTCTGGACGGAAGAATCAAACAGATTCCTCCCGCCGTTGCCATGGAGGCGTATAATGTCGGGAACTAAGCGTTGTTCCAGAAACTGTAGCATGAGTTTCCGGTTCATCGACAAGTGAATCGAGCGGTACAACGCGCAGTCGAGGGTGAAATTACAAACAGTGGTCAAATCGGTCTATTGAGCAGCTACGGCACAGCACTTGACTCGGAGAGTCGAGTTGCGGAGCTACTCGGACGTGAGCACTTCGCGGATGGGGATGCGGAGGGAGGCATAGATCGGGAACACGGCGGAGAACGTGCCGATGATCAGGACGGCACCGAGCGTGATTCCAAGTTCGATCCACGGAATGTCGGCTCCTGTGCTCAGCAGATGCGGAAGCATGGCGATCAGGGCGGCGGCGGTGCCGGTGAGGATGCCCCAGAAAAGTAGCAAAGTGTTTTCCGCCAGCACCAGCCATACGATGCGGAACCAGCGAAAGCCCAGTGATCGCAGCAATGCAATTTCGGCTCGGCGTTCGATCACGTTTCGCATCATCACGGCGGCCAGTCCGAACGTTCCGACAAGCAGCCCAAGCCCGCCCAGCATCTGGAATGTCGAAAGGTAAGTGTTCTGCACGGCGAGGAAATCAGCAAGCCGACGGCTGACATGTTCAGTATCCATCCCATATGGCTGCAATGCCGTTTCCAGGGCTGACGAAGTCTGATCCACGGACGTCCTGGCTTCAGCCGTTTCAATCAGAAAGTAGCGAGAACCGGAAAGCTCCGGAGCGATGCGTTTGAGATTAGCGTCGGACATGACCAGCACGCCCTGGAAGACACTGCCATCCAACATGCCGACTACCTGCAATGCAAACTTTGGATTCTGTGCATCCGGGGCCAGAATGATGCCGCCGATTCCTTTCTTCAGACTGAACTGGAGGGTATTCATATCGCCGATGACAGGGATCGTCGGCAATGGCAATGGGCTGGCTGCTGATGTGGTCTCCGCCAATTGTCTGTTTAGTTTGTTCCACGGATTCTCGCCCGGCGTGTCGGCAAAGCGGAATCCGCCGCGCTTGATGAATTCGTCGGCAGCACCCAGCAGAGTCGGGAGTGTTGCCTGAAAAAGGTTCAGACAACTGGCATCCTGCCCCGGCTGCATTCGAAAACTGAAAACCCTTGTATTGTCCGGCAGAGTTGTCTGTGGCGACACATTCAAATTTAAGCGAGTTCGCCCTTCATCAGTGTTCATGTCAAACAAAACTGGTAACGATGACTCAGCGACCAGAGAGAATCCGCCGTTGCCCGACTTCAGATCAGGCGTTTCTGACGCAGGATTCCTGCGACCGGCACCTACAGCGACGATCACAAATGTGGCGAACGCGATCAATGCCGTTGTAAGCAAACTCCGCTGCGGATTGCGAGCCGCGTTGGCCAGCGACAATCCGGTAAGACTGGAAATCAGCGATCCTTCCACAGCGTTACCGGCTCGCCGCTGCAGACTTCGTTGCAATAGTAACAGGCCCACCGCGAGCCAGGAAAAACCCGCCAGAAAAAACCCAACGACTTTCCATGACATTCCCCCGAAGGCTTCTTTCGCCGGAAGTAGATTCGCGATGATGGCGGCAGGCAGGCCAATGGCCGCGACCAGTGCCATCAGCAGAGTGACCTGCAATATGGCATTCCAGATTGGTCGGTGGCTTGCGGGCATGTCGTCTGACGTCAGTCCCGCCAGTAACTCACGCGGACCACGACCGGAACTTTTTCGCACGGCATTCCAGATCACAATCGCCGCCAGCACTAATGAGATTCCTGCGGCTGTTGCTAAACGTGCGGGCTGCAGGTCGAGTTCCAGAAACTGCGTTCCAATCGCACCGACCCACCACGTTGTCAGTCCATAGATCATCAACTTCGCAAAATACACAGCTGTGACGGCCCCCACGATGCTGCCGCAGAAAGCGACCGCTACACCTTCACTCACAAAAAATTGCCGGGCTCGGCGAGCTGGAAAACCGACGGCCTCCATCAGTCCGATCTGCGCCACGCGCTGCTGAACGCCCAATTGAAACATCAGTCCGGCAAGCAGAATGGCGGAGAGAATCAGAAAGAAGCTGAATCCCAAAAACAACTGCGTGAAATCGTTGGCACCAACAGCGGCCTGCAATCCTTCCGCGCGGACTGGTCGAAATCCGAGCCCGAGTTTTCCTGGTTCCACCAGCGGTTGCATTTCAAGAGCCAGTCGTTCGCTGAGGATCTTCAATCGATCAGCAGGCAGCACGACACCGGGTGAGGCGACTCGAATCGACGTGTACCGCCCGAATCGACTGGCCCAGAATTTCTCGGCCGTTGCCAGTGACACAAATGCTTTCGGTGTCGCTTTATGAGCTTCCCAATACGCATCGTCGCGCGGCGTGATGCGGTTCATTTCCATTTCAAACGGCTGATCCCAGTCGCTGAAGGAATCGACATCTGTCACACCTTCGACAAACGGCGTCAGGTCGCTGTTGATCGAAACTGGATCGTCTGGTTTCAGAATTCCCTTCACGACGAAGCTGTGATGCGTTTCCGGCAGCTCACCGTGACTGCCAACGTCGTGCCATCGCGTCTGTACGGTGTCCCCGATTTTGACCTGAAGGTCTTCTGCGAGCCATGTCGAAAGAACAATCTCATCGTCGTTAAGTTTCGGCACTGGCCGATCGTCACTCAGCTGAAATGGCCCCAGCGGAGGAGTCTGGTCAAAATTCAAACCGGCAATGATTGAGTACATCGAATAGCGCGACTTCACGTCCGTTCGATTCGCCGCGTTGACTTCGTTGATTAGATAGACCAGTGTCGGCGCGGCGCTCATGCCAAGCTTATCAACAGCCTTCAGCACAGCGTCAGAAATCGCGTCTTCCAAAATCATGCTGTCGCTTTCGATCGACAGAAAGCCGCTCGCTTCGACTGGTCGCACGCGCAGCCCAAAATCCGCCATCGTCAAGGTTTTTTGCAGCTGAGTCTGCAAACCGGCGGCGTTGTCGGCATCTGATTTCATTAACGTGACAAGGGCGGCATTCGAACGCACATCGCTTTCCGCCGGACGCTGATTACTGCCCACCAGAATCGTGTTCACTCGCGCGGCACGAGCGACCAGATTGCGAGGCGAGGCATCGCGTGTTTCCAGATTCAGTCGCTGCTGAAACGTGGACAACGAAACGAAGGCGTTGTACGGAAGTTGCTGCGCTGGCTGCAGCGAAAATCGCGACGCACCGGCTGACTCCGGCAGCACACCCTCCACCGTCAGTACCATTTCCAGACTGGTATTTTCACGTTCGCCCAGCAGGCTGTCGCGAGGAATCGATGATGGCAGCTCGACCCAGACAGACACGCTATCGCCGACGACAGCGTTGAGTTCCGTGGCTGTGCGAAAGCCAAGTACAATTCCGGATTCCTTCGGTGCCGCGACATCGCCACCGTCGAGCAGCGTCCAGTCTGCTGCACGCAGACCGAGAATCGAAACCGATGCCGCGCGACGCAACTGACCATCGGGGGTTTTCTTTTCCACGCTGCCCGGCAACAACAGACCCGGAGCCGCGTGTGATGTCCGCAACAGTTCCAGATCTGACTTCGACAGTTCGTCCGCCAGAAGCTCGCGCACGAATCGCTGCGAATGCAGAATGTGGCTGATTCCGCCAAGACGACTCAGTGTCATCTGCCTCAGGCTGGCGCGCACGGAATCTCCGACAATCAGCGAGCCGCCAATAACTGCAGTTGAAACCGCCACAGCCAACATCACGACCAGATGTGAACGTCTATAGAACATGATGCTGCGAAGAATGAACTGGATCATTCCAAGATTGTAGGCGTGTTAATCACAATCAGCCACTGTGCGTCTATCGGCTGAGTTTGCGGGCTAATGAAATTGCCTCGATCACATTGAGATTCAGTGTTACTGAAACATTGTTGAAACGTGTATTGTCGGGTAGTCGGGTTTGTTCAAAGGCAGCTTTGGCGTTGAAGAGATTGCTTTCGTACTGCAGTCCAGCCCCGCCGATGATGCCTTTGGGAGCGATGATACTGAAGGAAAAGCCATCGACCTTAGGCACGGGAATATCAACGCCGGAAATCTTCTCCAGAGCCCACGCGCGGCTTGTCTGGTTTGCCGCAATCCCACCAATCAGGCCCGCCCCGATGATGACCGACATCGTGATCAGTGGCGTTTTTTCGCCTGTTCCCATCCTGTTCCATTGGGTCTCGAGCTGCAGTTTCATGTCTTTGACGGCGGATTCGATCATTGGCAGTCGCCAGACAGCTTTCAGGACATCGGAAACTTCTCCTTTTCGCAACGTCGGATTCTCGGGCTCCGGGATTGTCAGTTTCGGAGATCCATTTCCGCCATTGCTTCCTGGAGCAGAAGCTGACGGTGCCGGTCCGTTTGAGGACGGCGCCACCACGGAACCCTGCTGCAGGTAAGTCGGTCGGCTCAGCATTAAGTCGATCACCGACCAGTCGGGCTGATACCACAGACTTTGCAGGCGATCGAAGCCCAGTTTGTAATTCAATTTGTCCAGTTCAGCCTCGATATCCGGATCCAGTTTCAACCGAAACTGGTCTCCAAGCACGTTAGCGGATCTGGCATTCGTTCCTAGTTGAAAATTATACGGGGATCCCATGTGAAAACTCCCGGTCAATATTTCGATCAGCGGAATGAGACAGTGTTGATCAGCTGGCAATCAGCCAATCAGGACAGTCGGCAGGCCAATCAGAATGGATCCGCCATGAGCTGTCATGTCGCCCATTCGTGCAGCTGGCATGCCGTTGATGAGGACTGTAAAAGAGCCAAGCGCAATCACGTCCGGCGGGCCCACACAGACGGCCATATCTCCCACTCGAGCGGCTGGCATCCCTCCGATTAGCGTCGTGATCCCGCCCGGAGGCAAGATTGGACCGCCAACATGTGGAATTGGCGGCACGCCGGGTGTGACCATCGGACAAAGATGCATATCACCGACTCTTGCGGCTGGCTGTCCCATCACATTTTCTCCTGTTGACTCAAATCAATTCGTGGTACGAATACTAAATCGTTTTCGCAACACCCGCCGTTGAGGTCGCCCGGAAAACACGTTATTTCTGCAGTTTCACTCAAAATCGCACGGAATGCTGCCTGTATGATCGAATGATTTTGATAGGGCATTAACAATAGTCTGGAAAATTCTTTTCAAAAAGTACGCAACTCAATCTAGGCATCCCGGACAATTGTGGTGTGTTCGAAACAAATTTTGAGTCATTTTGTGGCTGCAATGTGCATTCACGGGGCTCACTTGGTCACGACTTAGGTTAGGAGAGTACACGATGCCAGCATACATGAAACTCGGCGA
>CANJQC010000116.1 GCA_947476295.1 Planctomycetaceae bacterium
CCCGGCCCTCAGACTCTCTGGATCGGCCTGCAAAAACTACACTGCCTCTCCCTCGCCTGGGAAACCTTCGGCCCCAATACCTGACCTCTCTTTTTTTCAAATTACAACTTTGTGTGGTACAGTGAGCCTTACAGAGGGAGAAGGGACCTCGAGAAACCCTGCGAAAACACTACGATGAATGTTTAACGGCGTTGTCCAGCGGCGTTGCTCAGCGGCGTTGCTCAGCGGCGTTGCTCAGCGGCGTTGCTCAGCGGCGTTGCTCAGCGAGTTTGAGTTCGCATGGAAAAGAAATGGGTAACGACACGCTTTTACTGCGGTGGGGAAGGTTTCTTCTTCCTGCGGGGCTTCTTTGGCGTTTCTTCGCGCATAGCGGTCTCAAGCGTGGCGATTTCGTCGCGAAGGCGGGCGGCGGTTTCGTAGTCTTCTTCTTCGATTGCGTTTCGCTGCTCGTTGCGCAACTGGATGAGTCGGCCCTGTTCATGAGTCCCCACAACGGTACTTCGAGGCCGCTTACCTTTGTGTTCCACATCTTCGTGAATGTTTTCCAGCAGAGGTAAAAGTTCCGTCATGAACTCGGAATAGTCCTGAGGGCAACCGAAACGACCGCTCTCGCGAAATTCGCTAAACGAAATCCCACAGTTTGGACAGCTCGCCGGCGAATGCGATTCACCCATAAGCTCATCCAGTTTCGATGCAAGGTCAGACGCAATTGTTGGATTCTTGTCGTCTGGATTCTGTTCAAGATACTCCCTTGCGCACGTATCGCACAAATGGACGATCGCCGCTTCACCTTCACGGATCTCCGTGACGTGCAAAGTGGCTGGTTTTGTACAACGGCGACATTTTTTCATGATTTAGTCTCAGTGCTTTTCCAATTCCGCAGCGGTCGGCATTTATCGCCTGCAAGGTCGCGTCTTGTGAATAACTGTGATTTCATCATCCCGGTTTGGGATGCCGGATGCAAGGGCCATATCCCGGCAATTGGGCATGTTGCCATCTGTCAGAGTTCCATGAAAGCCACGCACGGGAGCTTAATCGGCTGTCCTGTACCGCCATGAATCCACAAGACGCAGGTTTCGCCTGTTCGGAATCCGACTTCTGGTGATCAAAGTGCAGAGGGTTGGTTGTCGCGTAGTGTCCCCGAGAGTTAAACTCTGCCCGATCAACAGGGAATTGTTGAACCGCGTGCCCACCGGGCCGGGCGCTGGAACCACCAGCGGATGAACGCGGCCCGATGGGCACGAGATTAAACGAGCGATAAGGTCAATTAAGCAAGGACATACCATGAATTCAGCGTCCGTCGCTGGCGATGTTTCAAAAGATTCGTCAACGCTCTTTGGTCACCCGACCGGTCTGTTCACGTTGTTCTTTGCCGAAATGTGGGAACGCTTTTCCTACTACGGCATGCGTGCCCTGCTGGTCTTCTATATGACAAAGGGGGTTCTCGCCTACAACGACAGCCGCGCCTATACTGTTTACGGTGCATACACCGCTTTGGTCTACATGACTCCGTTCATCGGCGGAATGCTGGCAGACAGGTTGCTGGGGCAGCGCATCGCGGTGATCATCGGCGGATTGTTGATGGCTGCGGGGCATCTCATTATGGGTGTTGCGGATCCGAATGCCTTCTACTTGGCGTTGGCGCTGCTTATCGTCGGAAATGGATTCTTTAAGCCGAACATTTCGACAATTGTTGGAACACTCTACCCCGCCGGAAGCCATCGCCGTGATGGGGGATTCACGATCTTTTATATGGGCGTGAATCTCGGTGCTGCAATGAGTCCTCTCCTGTGTGGCTACATCGGTGAAACGTACGGCTGGCACTTTGGATTCGGTTTGGCCACAATTGGGATGATGATCGGCTTGGCTGTTTTTGTCATGCCCAACCTTGTGACACAGGCCTTGATTGGTGCCGGTGCGATGGGGGCTGTATTTGCGTTGCTGTACTACCGACCGGACAATACAACCGCAATTCTGTGGAATGCGTTCGTTGCTGTCTGCCTGGTGATCGCCGGGTTTATTTCAATCAGTGCTTTGGCTCGCGGCGGACTGCCAGCCACCGCAGGAGCAGCAAAGAAGCCCGTCAGTCTCAAGACAGTTTCGATTGTTTTGCTTGGTGTATTAGTTGCGATCGCAATCCTCATGCAGTTTGTGTCCGGGTTTTCGCTTCTGACGTCTGACAAGCAGCCTGTGCAACTGGTTGCCAGTTCAACGATCGAAGAATTTAAAAGAGGTGGCACTTTCACAAAGATTGCCGCTGTGTTTCTTGAAGAAATCAGCAAGCCTGCCGGATTGCTGTTGACTGTAACCGGAATCCTTGCATTTGGTTACCTCATCACGAAAACATTTGTGCTGGATACGATCGCTCGTCATCGCATGTTTGTCGTTCTCACATTGATGTTTTTCTCGATGTTGTTCTGGGCTTTCTTTGAACAGGCGGGAAGCAGTCTTAATAATTTTGCCGATCGAAATGTTGATCGCGTGGCTGAGACCCGATCAATTTCTGAGGACGACGTGGGTCAGACAATCAGAATTCAGCCGACGCAGGAACAACTCGGATACAGCAATGGCAATACGGTCTTCACGCTGGATCAACTTGATGCTTTGCGATCCGTTGACAACAACAAGGCAAATGTTGGATTTGAAATTGAATGGAACGTCAATCAAGACAACATCGGAATGGGTGTGGCCACTCGCAGCCAGGAACTTGCGGCAAGCATGTTTCAATCTGTCAATGCCGTCTGCATCCTGATTTTTGGGTTGGTCTTTACATCACTCTGGACATTTCTGGGAGCACGCGGGCTGGAGCCACCAACGCCGGTGAAGTTCGCGTTGGGACTGATTCAACTGGGTCTCGGGTTCGCAGTGTTTTGGTACGGGGCACATGTTTCAGATTCTCGCGGAATGGTCGCTGCCGGTTGGCTGGTGCTTGGGTACGTGCTGCATACAACCGGAGAACTCTGCTTGTCTCCCGTTGGCCTATCGATGGTCACAAAGCTCTCTCCGAAGGTTCTTGTGAGCACAGTCATGGGAGCATGGTTCCTTGCTACCGCGTTCTCGCAGTATCTTGCCGCCATCATTTCGCAATTTACCGGTGTCGAACATGGCGGCGGTGATGAGAATGTGATTCCCATTCCGCTGGAGACCGTGCATGTCTATGGCGACGTCTTCAAGCAGATTGCGATTGCAGCAGGCATCTGTGGTTTGATCTGCCTAGCTATTTCACCATTGCTGATGAAATGGATGCACTCTGACATGCCGGAAGACTCGGGTGATACGGTTGCTGGTGGACATTAATTGTGGCGGCTTTGTACTATGCATATTATCCCTGTGATCGATATTCGGAACGGGATTGCGGTGCGGGCGGCGGCGGGTGACCGAAGCAGGTATCGAGCGATTGACAGTCTGTTGACGTGCAGTACCGAACCGGCGCAAGTGCTAACGGCAATTCGCGAACATTTTCAGTTTGCTGGTTGCTATGTCGCCGATCTGGATGCAATTGAAGGGCGGCAGCTCAATCGCTGCACGATTGCGGAAATGGTTCGCACGGGCGTTTCACTCATCGTGGATGCCGGCGTCACGACGGTTGAACAGATTGAGGCATTGCTTGAGATTGGTGTGTATCAGATTGTGCTGTCGTCGGAATCGATGAAGGACATGACGCAGCTTGAGCCACTGATTCGGCAATTCAATCCTGCGTCATTATTCTTCAGCATCGACCTCAAGCACGGCGAACTGCTTGTCAGTGATCCTGCGTGGCAAGGGAAATCACCGCTCGACCTTGCGACGTTTGTCATCCAGCAGGGAATACAACAACTGATCGTGCTGGATCTGGCGGCCGTGGGAACCGGATACGGCGTCCCGACTCTGCAATTGTGTCGGGATATCAGGCATTTCTCGCAGGAGGTGAAAATCATCTCTGGCGGCGGTGTCACCTCTAAAACGTGCGTGACTGAAGCTGCTCAGGCGGGCCTTGACGGTCTGCTGATCGCCTCTGCCCTGCACGACGGCC
Organism: Planctomycetaceae bacterium; assembly: GCA_947476295.1. GTDB lineage: Bacteria > Planctomycetota > Planctomycetia > Planctomycetales > Planctomycetaceae > SXXK01. The sequence continues at coordinate 4,013 of CANJQC010000116.1, forward strand.
GATTGACGATGGATGATTTTTCACAACTGATATTCGTTTATGGATCTCTGAAACGTGGCCATGCACTGCACGCACTGTTGCAAGGGCAATTGTATCTGGGTGATGCCGTAACTCAGCCGTTGTATCGATTGTTTGATCTTGGATCGTATCCAGGGCTCGTCGAGTGGCCGGATGGACTTGGAATTTGTGGTGAGGTTTATCAGGTAGATTTAGATTGTCTTCGTCGGCTTGATGAAGCGGAAGGCGTTGACGAACGTCTTTATGCGCGTCGCAGAATTTATCTTCAGACGGAATTTGAAGGCCGAGACGTTTATGCGTGGTTCTGGCTGCGTACGACCGCGGGCCTGCGAGACTGCAGTGTTGCGTGGCCGTGAACGGAATATATGGGCGGAATTTGCGGGTTGCAAAGTGCTGTCTTCGGCCCTTGATGCCTGCTTTTTCAGTCATTCGGCACAGGTTGCCGGAGCGACATCGGGTGTTGGGAATCTCAAGAAAAATGGTCGCAGATCGTATTGCCATCGTATTGACGGGTGCGGACTGCTGCAGCTATCACTCCCGACGATCGTGCCAAAGTCGCGCCGAAACTAGGGCGGCTGACGGACGAATACAGAAGACTCGAATCAGTTTTAGTACGACGCTCCGGAAATGGATTCCGGGCTCGGATCGAGTCACTCAAAACCAAATCATGGTCCGCACCGGAAATGACCGGTTCGGAGATCATGGATGATCGCTGGTCAGGACTGGGAAGTTCTGTCGAGTATTCCTGAAGGAGGATCCAAAAGTGCATAAGGCCATCGGACTTATCACCTGTGCTTCGGTGATGGCGGTGTCGCTGTATTTGTTCAGCGGCGGCGATTCCTCACGAACGCTTTCGGCCCAGACCGACTCCGAAAGCGGAGAGGGTTACGGTGCTGTCGCAAGACGGTTTCTTCAGGACGCCCGGGAGCAAGCGGAAAAAGGCAACACTGCCGAAGCGCGCCGCCTGGCGGGAACGGCAGCGTCGCTGTGTTCCGACTGGAGCGATTCAGAGCAGTCACCCGACCAGTTTCTGAAGACGCTCAGTAAGAGCCGTCCGACATCTGGTGCAGACGACTTTCCGTTAGATTCATCGGAGCCGGATGCGGACTTCGTAACCGATTCTTCGCGGCCACACTCGTCACCGGACGTGAATCCCTTTGAGGAAGCTGTCGCCGGTGGCGATGCCGCTGTCGACACAGAACAGCCGGTCGCGGTGTCCAATGCTGAACTGCTGACGAAAAAGCAGGCTCAGCGGCTGATCAGGGAATCACGTAACGCGCTGGCCAGCGGGGACACGGCGCTCGCTCGGTCACGAGCCTTGCAGGCACGTCAGTTGAATGCCTCATGGGGACTTTGGGACGACCGTCCGGAACATGTGCTCGCCGACCTCGATAAGAAATCGAAGACATCAACCTTCGTGCCGGGCGGACGAGCAACAGCTGCCACTCCGGAAATTCGTTCCAAGGATATCGAACACTCTTGGCAGCAAGCGAATGTGCTGCTGAGTCAGGCTCGCGCTGCGATGGATGCCGGTAAGCTGTCTGAAGCACAGCAGCTTGCCGACAAGGCTGCCACGTTTGATGTGGCGTACGGGATTTTTGAAGACAGTCCCACGATGGTGAGTCGTGACATCAAGCGACTTGCCGGATCCGGTTCAGTGGCATTTGAGGCATTCTCATCAAAATCAGATGATGCGTCACCGGACGCTGATCAGGCTCGCCAACTGCTACGTGAAGCCCGTGAAGCTCTGACTCAGGGACGACTGACTGAAGCACGCGACAAAGCGAAGAAGGCTTCAAGTCTAAATGTGACCTACAACGTTCTGGATGACCGTCCGGAACTGGTATTGAATGATGTGGAATCGGCGCAACATGGCCAGGGCCAAATTCAATCGCCGCGAAACGCTGATACAGGAATCGCAAAAAATGATTCAGCCGCAGCGTCCGGTGTTCGTCAGCTTGTCGCGGATGCTCGCACAGCACTCAATGATGGAGAGACGGACGTCGCTCAGCAATTTGCAGTTCAGGCCCAGCAGCAGGACGTCGCCTACGGACTGATGGAAGATCGTCCGGAACTCGTACTGGAAGAAGCACGCTTGATGGCTCGCCGCGACGCAGACCACTCAAAGAGTCAGGAACTTGCTCAGGGCGGGCCAGTCGATGTAACGCCTGCGGGAAATCCGACTGCCAGCAATCCATTCGGGCGGGCAGCCAAAAACTCAGAATTCGTCACAGCCGATTTCCCGGTGATCGCACCGGATCAATTGTCAGCTGACGAGGCCTTTCGACGCGGTATCGAACTGTTTCGAAGTGGAGATCGTGCGGGGGCCAAACTGGCGTTTGCACAGGCATGGAAGAATGCCGGGGAACTCAGCGGCGTGCAGCGGCGTCAGGTTCAGGACTTCCTGCAGGATTTGGCCACAGTTCGCAACAACGATGTACAACTCGCTTCAGCTCAGCAGGAGACTTCCGGATTCCCTGACGCAGGCGAAACCGCGGCAGGCCCGACGGCGGAGGAAGATCCGTTGACGATTGCCACGCAGGAATCGGATGTCCAGTTTGATCGCCTGCGAACGGAAGTGATGAACAGCGTTTTCCGCGCAGAGAAGCTAAAGAACGAGAGTCCTGATGAAGCATTGCAGATTCTGGACAATACGCTGGCAACCGTGGAATCGGCACCTCTCAGCAAGGAATCGCTGGAAACTCTGGCTGGCTATATTCGACGCAGTCAGGACACGATTCGAGCCTACCGGGAACAAATCGCTCCGAATCTGGCTCAGGAAGAAAAGAACCGCAACGTCCTAGAAGACATCAAGCGGGAAACCGAAACCAAAATACGCATTGAACAGGAATTCGCAGAACTGGTGGATCAGTACAACGAGCTGTTGAAAGAGAAACGTTTTGCAGAAGCGGAACTGGTGGCTAAGAAGGCAAAGGATCTGAATGCAGACTCTGCTGCGGCAACATTAATGGTTGAAAAGGCCAAAATGTATCGGCAGAACTACTTCAATCAGGACATCCGTGACCGCAAGGCTGACAGCTTTACACGCCAGCTTAACGATGTTGACATGGCGTCCATTCTGCCCGCCGGTGAGTACAATCATCCCGACGCGAAGGAATGGAAGGATCTGACCGACCGACGTAAGAAATACGATCATGCAGATAATCGTGATCGTACCGAGAGCGAACTTCAGATTGAGACCAGCCTAGGGCAGAAAGTCTCCCTGCATTTCCATGATGTAGCGCTGACGGAAGTCATTCGCCACATCGCGACGGTGCATGGCATCAACATTGCTATGAAGACACGGGCGATTGAAACAGAGGGCCTGACGGCCAATCAACTGGTGAGCATCGATGTGGATGGCATCACGCTGAAGAGTGCGTTGAATCTACTGCTCGATCAGGCCGGTGGTCTCGTCTATTCTATCGAGAACGAAACGCTGATGATCAGCAATCGCCTGGAGCAGGAAACGACGTTGAAACTGGCAACGTATCCAGTCGCCGATCTGGTCGTGCCCCTCAGTATGTCCGTTTCGACGACTGGCGGGAATATGATCCAGATGGGCAGTGATCGTGGAACAACGGGTACGGGTATGTATCAACTGGACGATCAACTGTCCGTTGGGTTGGGTGGATCGAAAGGTCGGCAGAACAATGATCCCCGATCTCAGGCGGACAACGGCGTAGACTTTTCAGGTCTGATTGATCTGATCACCACGTCGGTTGAACCCGGCACCTGGGAAATGGACGGTGGCAATGCGACGATCGCCACGGAAGAGAATACATTGAGTCTGGTGATTCGTCAGACATCTGCTGTCCATGACCAGATTGCTGACCTGCTTTCACAGCTTCGCAAGTTACAGGATCTGCAAGTAACGGTTGAAGTTCGATTCATCAGCGTGTCAGATAACTTCTTCGAACGTATCGGTGTCGACTTTGACTTCAACGTGCAGGACACGCTGGGAGATCCTCTTGGTGTGCCAGCGTTCGGCTCGCGTCAGTCTGCTGGTGGAGCTGGTGGAGCTGGTGGAGTTGGTGGAGTTGGTGGTGCTGCTGGTGGTGCTGCTGGTGGTGCTGCTGGTGGTGCTGCTGGTGGTGCTGCTGGTGGTGCTGCTGGTGCTGCTGGTGGTGTTGCCGGTGCTGCCGGTGCTGCCGGGTCCCGAGGTCTGTTCGATAGCATCAATCGCGCGAATACACCGCATGACACTTGGGGTAATGGCCAAGTTGCGGGACTTTCCTCTCCGGGCACGTTTAGCAACGACTACGACATTCAATTCCGTCAGGGATCGTTTCAGCTTGGAGTTCCGGACTTCGGTGGATATACGCCGGATGCCGGGATTCAGGTTGGCATGGCGATCCTGAGCGATATCGAAGCCTTCTTCTTTATCCAAGCTGCTCAGGGCGACCGACGAGCCAACATCATGTTTGCTCCGAAAGTGACGCTCTATAACGGACAGCTCGCGACGATCCAGGATCAGACGACGCGCTATCTGGTCACGGGTCAGACTCCGGTTGTCGGTACCGGTGCAGTTGGTTTCTCAACACAAATCACCGGAATTCCAGACGGGATCAGCCTGACGGTCATAGCCGTGATCTCCGCAGATCGTCGCTACGTCCGACTGTCACTCGCTCCACAGTTCCAGCAACTGATTGAAGTTCAGACGTTTACTCAGGTGAACCTGGGTGGCGGAGCTGGCATCGGTGGCGGTGGCGGTGGCGGCATCGGTGGTGGTGGCGGTGGACAAGGCGGTGGTCAAGGTGGCGGCGGTGCTGGTGGTGGCTTCGGCGGCGTCGGCGGCATCGGCGGTGGTGGTGGCGGCTTTGGTGGTGGCGGCGGTGGTGGTGGTGGTGGTGGTGGATTTGGTGGCGGTGGTGCTGGCGGTGGTGCTGGCGGTGGTGCTGGCGGTGGTGCTGGCGGTGGTGCTGGCGGTGGCTCGTCACAGGGTACTGTTCAACTGCCTGTGATATCAAGCATCAGCGTTTCGACCACAGTCAGTGTTCCGGACGGAGGGACCGTTCTTCTGGGCGGGATCAAACGACTGCGAGAAAGTCGCAAAATGAATGGTGTGCCGATTCTGAACAAGATCCCCTACGTCAGCCGCCTGTTCAAGAACAGCGGGGTTGGACGTGAAACGGAAAGCATCATGTTGATGGTGACACCTCGTATCATCATTCAGGAAGAAGAAGAAGAGAACGTCATCGGAACTGCCGCTCAATAAACGTATGGCTGGATGCGGTCGATTTCGAAAGACTTGTCTTTCGGAATCAGCGTCTCGACTCAGGTGCGGTCTGACCGGAACGCCAGTGCCAAAATCAGTCTTTCGTCCTCACTGCAGTTGAGCAGTTTCGGGGTCTGAGCCGTCGCGAAGTGCGGGTTTCGCGACGGCTCTTCTCTTGCGCTGAACGTTGGGTACAGTGCAGGCTCCGCGCTGTCCGTTGCTGTGTACCTTGGACATTCATGTCCGAGATTTTTGCAGAGAATAATCCACTCGGGCAAACTCTCGCGGTACAATAATTTTCGCTTCGACTGAGGGGGATGGCCAATCCGACGGACATGAATGTCTACAGACGATCACTACCTCCAGCAGCCGTCTTTCGTTTCAGGACGATGAACAGTCCGTGCGTATCACTTGGGACGACTTCCCACGATTCGGGTTCTTCCCTGAGTTCGCGGACATGATCGATCGATTTGGTTTCGCTGTAATGATGACTTGTGTCGATCACGATGTAGTCGCTGTCAGCAGGCACGCCGGGTTTGTAATTGTTTACAGCTCGCAGATAGCCGCTGTAGTCGTACGAACGATCAAAGTGTGTCAGTCGCGTGTGAACATGATCGGTCGAAGCGACTCGAGCATCAGTCGGCAGCAGAGCTAGAATTTTATGGAACTCCGTCGTTCGTTCGCCGGGTACATACAGTTTTTTCCAGCCGAATGCTGAAAGGTCCGACCAAAAAGTTGCCCCGACCGGCATCAGCGAACCTGAAATCGCGGTACACACAGCGCAGAAAAACGCCAGTCTGGCTGTGCTGACAGCGCTGTTTCCCGCTAGCTGCTGTGACGGGGCTGTACCGGGGCGCTGACGCCGCCCCCCTCGCCAACTGATGGCGTTGTCCAAACGCAGGCTGGCCGCCGCAGCCCAGAACAGCACAGGCAGCAGCGGAGCGTGAAAATGATGAAACGGGATTGGCGGCAACTCTGACAGACCGGACACATCTGTGGTTCCGGAACTATTCCCCAGCTGGATCAGGCTTAACATGCCAAACGTCGCTGCCCCGGCAATCAGATACATCGGTCGTCGCAGCGGAATTAGGCCAATCGGCACGGTCAATACAAGCACATAGAACAGTGTTCTCAGGCTGAAAAACCGAGACAAAACCCTTCCAGGTGAATGCAGAGCGGTGCGGAACAGATCACCGGGGCTGTTGCCCAGGTCTCCAAAATAGCGGCTGTAGTGGACGACATCTCCGCCTCGAAACGCAGGAATCACCACCAGCACCGCGAGCAACACCCAGATGACAGAAAAGACCAGCAGTCCCATCGACCAGCGAGCAAAACGTTTTACTTCATATGGCGGTGCGGCTTCGGAATTCTGTTGTGCGATAAGAAACAGGACCGCTCCGATCGCTCCGACGACCAGTGCAAAATCTTCCTGCGTTGTCAGCGCAATCAGAAAGCACACTGACGACGAAATCAATCGACGTCGTTCCGCAAAATCGATTCCCCAGAACAGAAACGGAAGACCGTAGCAACTGGGACGCAGAGTCTTGAGATCAATCGCGATATCCAGATAGTGCATCGGAAAGAACAACAGCCACGCCAATGCCAGCCACATGGCGGCTCTTGAACTTCCGGAATGACGCTTTGCCATTGAAAATATCGGCACGACGCAGATCGCCAGCGAACACGAAGCAACCAACTCCATCATCAGATACGATGGCCAGATTCGATGCAGTGGAAGAAGGAGCAAGTGAATGATCTGAATGTGTTCACCCAAAAACAGACCTTGATCCAGATAGCTGCGAAATCCCTTGCCGTGCCAGACATTCCAGAGATGTTCTTCATACATCGCAGAATCTCCATGCGGCACAAGCAGGCCGGCATAGAGTCGTTCATTCATCCAGAACGACGTGGCTTCCCAGCAGCCAGCAGCCAGCAGCACGACTATCAATTCCTTCCGACCGCGCGTTGTTCTGTCTGCACCATTTTTTTCGATCAAAGTCGCCGATGGAACGGTTGTAAGCGTATCTATGAAACCGTTCAGCGATAAAGCCACTATCAAAGCGGTGAACAGCGCCGTCGTGAACAGCAGGAAGTTCATCAACGCAGGGTTGCTTGTCAATGTGGCAAGCAACCATGCGACAATCCAGAATCCAGCGAGGCACCACGGCTGTGATATCGCCCTGATCGTTGACAGAAATGCCGCCACGAATCCTCGGCTCGTGCGTTGTCCCGCATGTTTCGACGAACGGAGCACCGTCCAGACGCCTGCGGCCGTTGCACCGAAAACCAACACCGTCGCAAGTCGCACCACGACGGACAGCCACGAAAGCTTAATCCGTACGTCACCGGTAACTCCAAAGTCAACGGTCCCGCCACACGAATTCACAACGCTTTGGCCAATATCTCGCGGCCAGAATCCGTCACTCAGTCCAGGTTCCGTCAGGACAATCCAGATCATGCTCGACAGGAACACGCAGCCGCACACGGTCATGAGAATCGCGGGAAATGCTTTCGAACGTGTACGCCCCACCGGATTCCTGACAGTAAATAAAGGTAATAGCACATCAAAATTCGTTTGTAGACATCCATGTCCGTCGTATGACCAGTAAACGGTGGCGAAGCGAAGGCTACTGTGGCTCGATAATCGTGCGTTCTCCGGACGCTTTTTGGCTCGGACTCGGACATAAATTTTCAGACGGCATGAATCGCACCGCTGAATAACATCTATTCCTTGAGCGCTCCTGAACGACTCATTCGCATCCGCGTGAGATACAGACAGCCTCAATCCGCAAAACAGCAACACCTCATTTTGCCCAGCCTCACTAAAGTCTCGTCGTCATACAATGACATATTGACCCGCTTTTCAAGAACGATGACTCTACACGGCGAAACGAGGTTCGTCGCGTTCCCGGCTGTTGCTGCGCGGTTGCTTTTTTGTTTTTTTCTGACCGTCGGTATCAAACTTTGTACCGGTGGGCTGACGACCTGCCGCGCGCTAAGTCTGTTTTTTGTTTTTTCTGTCACTCGCACTTCTGTCTCACTCCAGATTTTCAACCCCATGTCGTCAGCTCGCCACTTAGTTTCGCGAGTCCGGCCTGTGCTGCTGACTTGCAGCCTGCTGCTGACAGTTTGCGGCTGCGCGACGACGGAATTCGTGCAACTGCGTCAGCGGCCACACAACCCCCTGGCCGATCGCATGAATACCACCGCATTTGGGATGGTTAAGTATTCTCAGCGGACCGATCTGTTTCTGCGTCAAACAGGCTACAAAGGCAACGCAGATCTGAAGGGCATGATTCTGCACACGCAGCGAAAGATCGACACTGAATATTTTCACGAATCAGCTCATGCGCTGGCTGAACTCAAGTATCTTGGTGCGGAAGCTGCGAAAGTGCATGACGTGCAACTGGCATCGGAGTTGTACTTTGATTCGGCTCGCTCCGCATGGCATTACTTTGCCACGCCGGACACCGGTGGTCGGCATCCGGATCCGAATGACCCGCAGCATCGCGGTACGGCAGAAGTCTATAACGCCAGTTCAGAACATTTGTTGCGTATTGCTCAGCGCGTCGGGAACGTGCAATTGGGGCAATCAATTTTCATGCCGATCAGTCAGCGGCAACTGCAGTTTGAGATTCCATTTTCGTCCCGGCTGCTGACGCCCGATCAAATGGGAGATTTCGAATTTGTCTCCGACTACCAGCTCAAGAATCTTCGCAGTCGCAACACGTCATCAGGACTGGGCGTGCCAATCATCGCCATTCGTAAGCAGTCGGAATATCGCGATTCCGTTGAAAAATATTACACGCAGGGGATGAGCTTCGCAGCCACACTGGTCCTCTGCTTTGACGACGAATCTTCGTCGGATGCTCGATTACAGATCTTTGATCCCCGGGAATCCGATGGTATGGTGGTCGGCGATTCACTGATGCCGCTTGAAACCGATGTCAGTACACCACTGGCGCGTTATCTGAGCAACAAAGATATCAGTCTACTGGACACATGGGGCTATATTCGTCCGGATCGAGCGGCCAAAGTATCAGGCCTGTACATGGTCCAGCCGTATGATCCCGATCGCATTCCCGTGTTGATGGTGCATGGTGTCTGGTCCAGTCCAATGACATGGATGGAGATGTTCAACGACCTGCAGGCCGATCCCGAAATTCGCCGCAAGTATCAGTTCTGGTTTTATCTGTACCCGACCGGTGAGCCGCTGGCGTTTTCGGCAGCGAAACTGCGGGATGAATTGCAAAAAGTACGGCACGACTGCGACCCGTATCACCGCAATGATCGACTTGATGAGATGGTTGTCGTGGGGCACAGTATGGGCGGGCTGATCTCGCAGATGCTCACGATCAACAGCGGCGGTAAGTTATGGAGCTCCGTGAGCCGAAAATCGGTCGATGATCTGAAGGCCAGTGATGAAGTGAAATCGGAAATTCGTCGTGTGTTTTTCTTTGAATCAAATCCATCGGTGGATCGCATCGTTACCATTGCCAGCCCTTACAATGGCAGTTCGCTCTCAAATCGATTCACGCAGTGGTTGAGTGGTTCGCTGGTCTGGTTGCCGGCAAGAACATATCAACTCAGCCAGGTCGTGTTTGAACAGGATGACAAGAGCTGGTGGGAACGCTTCTCTGCACCGCGCACGAGTATGGATTCACTCACAAAACAATCCGGTTTGCTGAGACTTATCCGGGAGACACGGGTTCCAGACGGCGTCAAACATCACAACATCGTCGGAATCAATCGCGGAAGGTCACAAGCTGACTGGACCGACGGTGTGGTCGCGTATCGCAGTGCTCATTGTGAAAATGTGTCGAGCGAAAAAATCGTCCGCGCCAGCCACAGTGAAGTACATCGACACCCGGACGCCGTTGCGGAAGTCCGCCGCATTCTCCTGGAACACCTGCGTCAAACCCAGGAACGCCGCTTCCCCGCGATCCCGGTACAGCAGACCGTGGAGTCCTCGTCCGCCGCTCAGACGTACGACGTCCGCATGGCCCCGTAACGGACATACGGCGTCAGTCCGCTTCCTCGTCCCAGCGTGACAGGCGGCAGAGGTCGCTGTTGATTTGGAAATCGCGGCAGGCTTGCGGACGGTAGTCGTAGTGCAGGCAGCGGTTGGACCGCTGATCCAGCCACACGCATGGAAGAAGTTCAAACTGTTGATCGGCCGCAATCCGTTCCTGCACAGGAATTAACCAATCCGACGGAACATTCCAAGCAAATTCCTCGCCCGGCTGAAAAGGCGGAATCGGAGTCCGGCGGCAGCAGGCTGAGCAGTCATCACACGATTCGATGATCGGCAAGGCACCCGTCATCGACACGTCCCTTTCGTGGCGCGTACGACAAGCGGATGTGGATAAAGTGGCGGAGCACTCATGTGGAGGAAATCTTCCGATCTTTTTAGACACATCATTAATTCTTCATTGCCGACTGAAACAACGCTGTCATTATACCTGAATTGGCAGTATCGCCCAGTCTTCTTTTTGCCCAACGACGTTCTCGCCCGATTTGGTGAGGCCACCTATGCTTTCACTCCAGGGTTCCTTTCTGATCGCCGCAGATCAACTTCGCGATCCGACCTTTTATCGCAGCGTCGTGTTGATGCTCGAACACACCCCCGAGAACGCGATGGGGCTCATTGTGAATCGCCCGACCGGCACGACGATTGGAAATGCACTGGCGCAGCATGACCCGGTCAACGGCATTGACGCTCCCGTATTCTGCGGCGGACCCGTTGAACAGAACGCGCTCTTCGTGCTGCACAACTGCGTAGCGCTCGGCAAACAGGATCAGGAAATCGTTCCCGGACTTTTCCTCGCGGGCAGCGAAGGCTCTTTTGATGCGGTCGTAAGAAAGAAAGCACAGCCCGACAGGGACATTCTGTTCCGACTCATCAGTGGCTACGCCGGCTGGGGTGCCGGCCAGTTGGAAAGTGAACTGGCTCGCGGCGATTGGAGAGTTTCGCCTGCACCCGAAGGTATGTTACTGGAGGAAGATCCCTACAGTCTGTGGGAAGTCTGCATGAGACGACTGAATTGCGTGACTCGCCTGCTGCCGCACAACGTTCGCAATCCGGAATGGAACTGACGTTTACGAAAAACACGGCTGTTTCCATCAATGGCCTGCTAAGTATTCGCCAAAAAACTATCTCCGTCGGCCAACGGATATCCATTCACGAACGATCGTCCGTCCACAGCTTTGCGGCCCTCGGGTTGAAGTTTCAAAATCTCAAGCCACCCGTCACCCGTGCCAACCAGCAATCGGCCCAGATGTCCCTGAACTCTGCCGGGGACGCTGTGATTCTGCGGCACATCGCTGTCAAGAACGGCGGTGACTTGTGACACAATACAGCGCAAAGGCGGATGATCGTATCGCTGCAACACTGATGATGCCTTAGGCCACGGCTGCATCGCTCGAATTTGACAGTCAATCTCATGCCCGGACTTCGACCAGTCAATTACTCCGGCTTCACGAGGAATCTTCGGCGCAAGTGTCACGAGTGCGGTGTCCTGAAGCTCAAACACGGCTTTTCCCGTGTCAAGCTGCCGCACAACCTCCAGCGTGAGCGGAACAGACAATTCTGCCAGCCGCCGCATCAGTTCTCCTGAAGTCTCTGAATCTGCGATTGGCGTTTCGACGCGACCAACCACTTGCCCGGAATCCAGCGTCTGTTCAATCTGAAAAATGGTCACTCCTGTTACTGGGTCACCTTTCCAGATCGCATACTGCACGGGAGACGCACCGCGATGACGTGGAAGCAACGAGCCATGCAAATTGAACGCCCCCAGTCGCGGAATTGCCAAAAGTTCAGGCTTCAGAATCTGACCGTACGCCGCGACAATAAACACGTCGGCCTGAAGCGATCGCAGTGTGTCCAGCATCTCCGGACGATTGATGCGTTCCGGTTGAAATACGGGCACCGACTTCGCAACCGCCAGTTCCTTCACAGGATTGGCATGTTGATGATGTCCCCGCCCGGTCTTATCCGGCTGCGTCAGGACACCCACAATCTCATGTGGTGAATTCAGCAGCCCACGAAACGGCGGAACGGCGAAATCCCCTGTCCCCATCAGAACAATTCTCAACGGCATTGTGCAAAACTCATTTCTCAGACGCTTCATGGCAATGCCCGGAGCTTCAGTCAATGCAAACAGTATTGCGGCTAGGAAGTTATCACAAGCGTCAGCAACGAGTTGAGCCTGAACATTCGAAACGGTCCTGCACTTCAGCGCTCCGAGTGATTCCCGGGGATTTAATTAAGATCCGTAAATTACGGCGATCGTGCTCGGAGGGCTGACGCCCTGCCGCTCGCCAATTCTCTCACGCATGACCGCGAGGAGTATAAACAGATGCGGTCAGGGATCATCGCTGATATCGCGGTTTCCTCTGCAGGGGAATAACCTTGCGATTATCGATCGAAGTATCTGCGAACAGTGTGCGGAGACAGGATTCCTCACCTACACTTCGCCGGCTGACGAACTGAGGCAGTCATTTGGCCGGAACTCGCATGATCGCAAATTTGAAATGAACAGAATAAGAGATGGACAAGCAACAAGAGACATCACCGACAACAGCCAAATCAGTCGAGAACCTCGAAGTCAAAGATGCTCAGGTGATTTTCACGAACGTGTGGAATGAACTTGAAGCTGAGTTTGGGCACGAGAATCTGAGATTCTCAAAAGAACTGATTCTGCTTGGCGGTGCGCCGGGAGCCGGCAAGGGAACGAACACAGAGTTCATCATGAAGGCGCGTGATCTCACCTGCGCGCCGATTGTGGTGAGTTCTCTCCTGAGCACTCCACAGGCACGTCGCATTAAGCAGGCTGGTGGAATGGTGGGTGATCGGGAAGTCGTGGAGCTCGTCTTCCGAAAACTGCTTGAAAATGATTACCGCGACGGCTGCGTACTCGATGGCTTTCCACGTACGCAAGTCCAGGTCGAATGCCTGAATCTTCTGGTACTCAAGATGAACCAGCTCAGCCGGGAGTATCGCGAGACCCCGCTTGCGATCAACTTTCGGAAACCAACCATTCATGTGATGGTGCTCTTTGTTGACGAGACGACAAGCATCGAGCGTCAGTTAAACCGAGGCCGCGAAATAGCAGAATCGAATGCGAAGGCGGTTGCTGAGGGAACCGAACTCCGGGAGGAACGGGCAACTGACCTGGACCCGGAGGCCGCCAGACGCCGCTACCGCGTCTTTAAGGACGAAACATGGGAGGCGCTGCAGTCTCTGAAGGAGATCTATCACTATCACTTTGTTAACGCTCAGGATTCCATCGAGAGCGTTGAACGAAATATTCGGAACGAACTGGACTACCAGTCATCCCTGGAACTCGATCCGGAAACTCACGATGCCGTCAGGCAACTGCCACTCGCGAGTGATCTTATTACACACGCACGCCAAGAGCTTGTCCGACGAATGGACAGCTACCAGCTTGAGCACCGTAGTTTGTTTCACAAAGTGATCCGATTAATCGAACATCGTTTCATTCCGATCGTCATTCGACATGCGATCCCCGGAATGGCGATCGTGAACTCGGAAGACCCTCTCTTTGACGACCCGCTGGCACTGGCGATGGTCATCGATATTTTTGCCGAGCGTGGTTATCGAGCAGTGGCGAACGTGAATCGTGCTGAAATTCCCGAGAGCGTGAATCTGGAAACAGGACGGATCAACTGTTCGACAAAGAAAATTTACCGGTTCGAGATCCGATTTTCCGGCTCCGAAATCCGCCGCGGCGGCGGGTAGCATCGTCAGACTTTGCGCGGCAACTCGTAATAAGTTTAACCCGATGCCGCAGGCAAGGAGTCCATAGAAAACAGCCGTCGCCTGCCGCATCGGGCTAGTCGGTCAGTATTCCCCTGGATTGCTCCAGCCAAAACCGAAAGCAGAGGAACATTCCCGCCGGAAACAATTCGGGAGGCTGCCGCAACTGCTCATGGATCATCGTCCGGACCTCCGTCGGATTCGCCCAGACTCGATCATGCAATTCATAATCCATTCTCAAGCAAATCTGCCCGTTCCCGGGACCAGCTTGCAAACCCCGGCTCTCAACTCTGATTCCGAGCCCCATTTGAACAAGGAACAGATTGCAAAGGTCAGAGACTGTCAAAGTGTCAGAGTACACTTGAGCTACGCCCATTCGGCGTGGATCTCTGCCTACATGGATTTCGTGAATCCATTCGTTGTAGCGAACGAAAGCAGCGTCTGGATCTTCCCAAGTTCCGAAGTACCACATCTTTCCTTTGATCTTTTTTGGCCACTGACCCGTAGCGTGTGGAAACATTGGAAATTCTTGATATGGTTTCCCCAGCTTAGTTGTACTCGAGTCGGCCATTTGTTTTACACTTTCAGGTGTAGCGACTTGTGTAGTAAACCATTAAGCCGCTGCTGAAAAGCATCAAGACCCATTGAATTTGTTGAAAGCACCCGTAGCTCAATTGGATAGAGCGTCGGTCTTCGGAACCGAAGGTTGTAGGTTCGAGCCCTACCGGGTGCATTGAAAAAAGCCAGTGTTTTACCGCCTCAAAACGGTGACACTGGCTTTTTGTTGTCAGATTCAACACCCAAGTGTACCTAGGTACAACGGAGTGTTTCGTCTAATCA
>CANJQC010000117.1 GCA_947476295.1 Planctomycetaceae bacterium
CACAAAGAGCCGACTTTTGCCTTCAAGGTCGAACCAAAGTACTACCTGTCGATTCCAGTTCTGCGGCAGTAGAAACACGGTCGGCAACTCTTCGCCGTGCGATGTCAGAGTCAAAACGCCTTTGACTTCGAGGAATCCGTTTCGAGACGTCTCATCGGACTTTTCAAAGTGCGTCGATCCGGCGGGAGGCAGAGAGCGGCCGCCAATCATCACTTCCAGCGCACCACCGATCACGCGACGAAATTCTTTCAGGCTGGCGGCATCATGCGGTGCCAACGTCGCGATTAGTTTCTGCTGCGCGGCATCCAACGAATGGAGCAGTGCGACTTCTGCCGCTTCGGTCTTCACTGGGGCCGGATGTTCTGCGTCAAATACCGTGGCTTCGGCAACCGTCAATGGCACGAAGTCACGCTCCACAATTTCTTCGAAGCCCAGATTCAATGTGCGATTGAAGAAATTGTACATCATCATGCGGCTGTGCTGATTGTAATTGTGCGGATACTTGAAATACTTCGCGTGTACGTTGTCGGGAACGCCGAGCATTGCATAATGTTTTTGTAGTTCCGGCAGGCCTTTTGTTTCGATGTCCACCGTCCAGTCATCCGCTCCGCTCATGGCAATCGGCCGCGGTGCGATTAGCGCAGCGATTTCAATGTTGCCCGTGTTGACGCGCAGGTAAGAAGCGTTTTCGCAGGTGCAACCGCCCTGCATCGCTGTTGACACCATCACGGCAGGAAACGCTGCAGCGACACGTTCATCGAGGGCCGCAAGGATAAACGTCTGTGTTCCGCCGCCGCTAGCACCAGTGACGCCGATACGAGTCGTATCGCAGTCGGGCCGCGACGTCAGCCAGTCCACAATGCGAATCGAATTCCACGTCTGCAGGCCAAGCGCATTCCAGGACCGCAGTTCCGACTGAGCGCTGAACAGCCCCCAGGTTTCCGGTGAACTCAGCTCAGGCCGCTGTTTGGCGAAACCATGCGCCAACTTTTGAGTGAACGAGCTGCCGTCAGCGTAGCCAAGCATGTCGTACAGGAAGACCATACAACCCATGCGTGCAAGCTGAACGCAGCGGGCCTGAAGCGGATGTCGTCCGCCAATTTCAAACTTCTCGCCGTCGGACGCGATTTCATTCTTGATCGCATCGCCATGATCGTGAAAGCGACCGTTTGGCCAATGACCATGAGGACACAGAATTGTCGGAAGTTTTCCGGACGCATTCTTCGGAAGATACAGACTTCCTGTCACCAATAAGCCCGGGCTGCTTTCGAAATAAACACGATCCACCGTATAGTCGTCTCGCTCGACTCGACCATGTACCGTGGCTTCAATCGGAGGCCGTTCAGGCATTGGCCACAGCCCACATGCGACCTTCAATTGTCGCAGCAGAAATTCCTTGCGAACGTTCCATGCATCCACCGTTGTCGAAGGAGTGAACGGAAAATATCCGTTCAGATCCTTGATCGCACCGATCCTAGCATCACCCGAAACGAGCGACAGTCCATTCGGACTTATCAAGCTGGCGAACAGCATTTCTGACGGCAGCAAGCTGGCAACAGCAGCCGATGAAGCAAATTGCAGCATAGCGCGACGGCTGACGGTACGATCGGACATGGTGAGTTCCTTTTTTGGCAGGTGAGAAATGTGGTTGTCCGAGAAGAACATATGAGAGGATGTTAAGCGACGTTCGTCAAGGAGAGCGGCAGATAAATGCATTCCAGTGTGACTCGCCAGCGACGCAGAAACTCCGCGAGCCACGCTGCCGCCCGGGCTAGTTTGGGTTCGTATTCGCCAACCGTCCTGCGTAAAAAAGCCCGGCTCTTTGCAAAAGCCGGGCTCCTGATTTGACATCTTGAATCGTGCAGTCCTGCTCAATCCCAGTTCAACGAACCGGCACTCTGGTATTCGTTGACTCGGGTTTCAAAGAAATTCTTTTCTTTAGACAGGTCAATCGTCTCGCTCATCCACGGGAATGGGTTTGGCGAACCGTACTGCGTCGGCAGGCCGATGCGTTCTAGGCGACGGTCGGCGATGTGCTGAACATAGTCACGGAACGATTCGGCATTCAGGCCTAGGACACCGCGTGGCAGACAGCCTTCGGCATAGTCAATTTCCAGTTCGACCGCCGTACGAATGCGTTCGATCATTTCTGACTGGAACTGCGGCGTCCACAAGCCAGGATTTTCGGACTTAATTCCGTTGATCAGATCGACGCCGAAATTCATGTGGACAGTTTCGTCCCGCAAAATGTACTGGAACTGTTCTCCGATCCCCTTCATCAGATTGCGGCGGTGGAATGAAAGCACCATCACGAATCCACTGTAAAAGAAAATGCCTTCCATGATGACATAGAAGCCGATCAGATTCTTGAGGAACATCTGCTGGCCTTCGAGGGTGTCGGTCGAAAATCCCTCGGACATGACTTCCGCCGTCAGCTCCATTTCAAAGGCATCCTTCTTCGCGATGGCGGGAATTTCCCGGTACATGTTGAAGATTTCACCTTCGTTCAGACCCAGACTTTCGACGACGTACAAAAACGTGTGCGAATGCACGGCCTCTTCAAACGCCTGGCGTAGTAAGTATTGACGGCATTCCGCGTTTGTCACATGTTTGAAGATGGCCAGAACCAGATTATTGCCAACCAGTGATTCCGCTGTTGAGAAAAATCCAAGGTTTCGCTTGATCACCAGGCGTTCGTCATCGGTCAAACGGTCAGACCGCCAGACTTCAACGTCCTGATTCATAGGCACTTCCGTCGGCATCCAGTGATTCGCGCAACCGCTGTTGTAGTGTTCCCAGGCCCAGTGATACTTGATCGGCATCAACTGGTTTACATCCACCTGAGCGTTATTAATCAACCGTTTCTCAGTCGCCTTGACGCGTCCTTCGGCTCCGATGAGCAATCTTTGATCGTCAATTACAGCAGTAACAGTCATAAAGACCTCGTTCCTTGAGAGTAAAGAACACTAAAATGTGGTGGTTGAAATTTGAGATTAGAAATTCCGGACTTGAAATCTCAGGTCTCAAATATCTAATCGACTTGCCGGCACTCGATGCCACGCATTGTAAAGATAACCTTTGGGGTTCCACGGAACCGTTTCAGGCATCGTGTTTCCCTGAGAATCTGTTGCTCGCACGCAAATGACCGTACTAGGATTCGCAATTGTTAAGGTCACGGACCATAGTTGCCAGCAGAAGTCACCAATTTCTTTTCCCAGCGTTGCATTGGTCCACGACGTTCCATTATCCGTTGAGATTTCGACACGACTGATCGAACAGCCCTTGCGACCTGTCGGCAAAGCGTACCCTTTCAGATGCATCTTGTCAGCCTGCTTTTCCGCAGAACATAACGCCGCGTTCACAGGATATCTGTAAATCGGAGCGGTTTCATCGATTTCGACAGGAGTTCCCGAATACACCATCTTGTAGACATCGGCGATGAAGTGATTTGGCGATGGCTTATCGCTGACGACGATCTTCCGCAACCACTTGACGCTGCGTGCCCCGATGTAACCGGGCACGATTGTTCGAATCGGGAAGCCATGATCAGCCAGCAATGGCTGGCCGTTCATGTGAGTCGCGAGGAGAACTCCCGGCATCGAACTGTCTTCTTCCGACAACTTGCTTATGGGCACAGAGCCACCAAACGGAAACGTGGTCTTCCCGTCCACAACTTCGTCGGCTCCCTCAAACCAGACGTGCTTTGCTTCCGCGTTGACACCAGCCGCCTTAAGCACATCTGACAGCCGAACTCCTGACCAAACCGCGTTGCCGATCGGGCCTTCCTGCCATGCAACCCCCCTGACTTCCTTCATCTTGTTGAATTCATACCGCCGAATCCCTGCACAGCTAACCGTGCAGGTGCAGGATGACTTCGGAAATTTTTCAACGAGCTCCTGAATCGAAAACACGAGCGATTTTTCGACCATTCCATCGACCGACACCTTGAACTCATCCGCCACAACGGCCGGATTCGCACCATGGCTGCGGATGTAGAACTGTGGCGTTGGTGTGATCCAGTTCTCAACCAGCTTATCGAGTTTCGGTTCCCCATTGCGAGGTGCCGGGGTTCGGTAAATCAAATCTGCCTTCGCCGGATCAACTTGAGCTTCGTCCCATGTCGAAGCGGATGCACGTGAAGCCACCGACCACGGCAACAAAGAAGAAGCGGCAGCTCCCGCAAATGCGAAAGCAGAACGGCTGAGGAATTGTCGTCGATTGGTGAAATACATGGCGACCAAACACAGAAGGACAATCAACGTGGCGAGCGGCTGGGCGTCAGCCCTCCGAGTCCGCAGGTAAAAGCTCGGAGGGCTGACGCCCACCCGCTCGCCTGAGGATTCACATTAAATCCAGCGCGAAGCCGCAGTGCCAGATTGGTCATTGCGGCTTCGTCATTGGTCCTTTTGACCCTACTGACAGGCTTCGCAATCCGGGTCCGTGATACTACAGGCGTTGTACTGAGAAACCTCCGTCACCGGCACGACATGCGGAGACGGGATGTCGCCACGGCCCTGTTCCGGAGAACGATCAGATTCCATGCGCGCGACCTGAATGTCGCTGGAAGCACTGCGACTTTTGACCCATCGCGGCTGGAGACCAAACTTGTTGATGTCCACCGTCGATTTTTCAATCTGAGTCGCTGCCAGCGTGCGGAGATAGTAGGTCGTTTTCAGACCTTTTCGCCAGGCCAGCATGTACATGTCATGCAGCTTACGACCGCTTGGCTCGCACATGTAAAGGTTGAGTGACTGCCCCATATCGATCCACTTCTGGCGACGAGCTGCACACTCGATCAGCCATTTTGGTTCGACTTCGAACGCAGTCAGAAAACGTGCCTTGATGTCACCGGGGATTCGCGGAACCTGAGACAGCGTTCCGTCGTAATACTTCAATGCCTCCAGCATATCGGCATCCCACAGACCGCGTTCTTTCAGTTCCGTGACCAGCGACGTATTCAGATGAGTGAACTCACCCGACAGATTGCTCTTCACAAACAAATGCTTGTACATCGGTTCAATCGATTGCGACACGCCAATGATCGTGGAGATCGTTGCTGTCGGAGCGATTGCCATGCAGTTGCTGTTACGCACTCCGTGTTTTGCCACGGATTCACGAACAACCGACCAGTTCATCCGGGACGTCCGATCTACATCGATGCGGCAGCCTCGCTCCTGTTCAAGAAGTTCCATCGTATCGATCGGCAACATGCCGCGATCCCACTTGGAACCTTTGTAGGTGCTGTACACACCACGTTCGGCTGCCAACTCAGACGACGCCAGAATGGCGAAGTACGAAATAGCTTCCATGCTGTAGTCGGCAAATTCCACAGCTGCGACGCTGGCATAGCTAATGTTCATGGCCGCTAAAGCGTCCTGGAACCCCATCAAACCCAGACCCACCGGACGATGCCGCTGATTTGAGGTCTTCGCTTCATCCGTTGGGTAGAAGTTGATATCAACAACGTTGTCCAGCATGCGCATCCCGGTCCGGACAGTTTCTTCCAGCATCGGAAGATCAAGCTGTCCGTCTGTGATATGAGCCAGCATATTAACTGACCCGAGATTACAGACAGCAGTTTCCGTCGCCGATGTGTTGAGCAGAATCTCAGTGCAGAGATTGCTGCTGTGAACAACACCCACATGATCCTGAGGCGACCGAATATTGGACGGATCTTTCCATGTGATCCACGGATGACCGGTTTCGAAAAGTCGAGTCAGCATCTTGCGCCAGAGTTCAATGGCTGGCAGTTTCTTGGACATCCGGATTTCACCGGCTTCCGCCATTCGCTCATACTCGATGTAGCGGTCTTCGAATTTTTTGCCAACCAAATCATGCAGATCGGGAACTTCATCCGGGCTGAACAGAGTCCATTCGCGTTCTTCCTGAACACGCTTCATGAACAAGTCCGGAATCCAGTTGGCCGTATGCATATCGTGGGTTCGGCGACGATCGTCACCCGTGTTCTTGCGAAGGTCAAGGAATTCCTCAACGTCCATATGCCACGTTTCAAGATACGAACATACGGCCCCTTTACGCTTCCCGCCCTGATTCACGGCCACCGCAGTGTCGTTCACAACCTTCAGAAACGGGATCACACCCTGACTACGACCATTCGTGCCTTTGATGTGCGAATTCGTAGCGCGAATGCTGGTCCAGTCGTTGCCGAGTCCGCCCGCCCATTTGCTGAGTTTTGCATTGTCTGAAACACACTTAAAGATGTGTTCCAGGTCGTCCTTTACAGTCGATAGATAGCACGAACTCAACTGAGGATGATTGGTTGCTGAGTTAAACAGAGTCGGCGTGGCGGAGGTGAACCGCATGGTCGAAAGCATATTGTAGAATTCAATCGCTCTCGTTTCAGGCTGGTCTTCTTTCATCGCCAGCCCCATCGCCACTCGCATCCAGAAGTACTGGGGTGTTTCGATGCGACGACCTTCGATATGCAGCAGATAACGGTCATAAACAGCCTGCAGACCGGGGTACTTGAACAATCCGTCACGTTCCGGATGCAAGGCCGCTGCGATGCGGGTCAAATCCAGATTTCGCAGGTCGGGTGTCAGGCGATCTTCGTTGATGCCGTCAATCACGTAATGTTCAAACTGGTTGCGGTAAAGTTTGCTGTATTCCGCTGGATTTACCGGCGAACTTCCCAGCGCTTCGTTGCTGATCACCATCCGCAGCAACCGAGCAGCCACTGTGTCGAACGCCGGATCACATTCAATGCGGCAGCGAGCCGCCAGAATCATGGCTCGGTAAATTTCGCCGACAGAAATACCGTCGAACACGGATTTCATGACTTCTTCAAGCAATGCGTTCGGATCACACTCCGGCAGCCCTTGGCAGGCAGCATCGATGCGACGGCGAATACGGGCACTGTTGAACGGCACGCGAACGCCGTCTTCCAGTTTGACGAACATCCGTGGCTGAGCCGCAACATCTGAACCTTCAATGGCTTCAGGATGCAGCAGGGAACGAATCTTAGCGTGTTCGGCACGGTATACGATGTAGCGTCGTGCCACTCGATAGTGACCTCGCTTCATCATCTGCATTTCTACTAGGTCCTGAATATGTTCAACACCCACGCCGCGATCAGTGGCTGCGTCGTTGGCCGCTTCAGAAATCACCTGCTCGGTGATCGATGCGACTTCCTGTTCAATGTCCTCATCCAGCGGCTGATTGTTCGCCAAGTTCAGCTCTGCCCGAAACGCATTGCTGATCGCTTTGGTGATCAAAGACGGCTCAAACGGTACCGTTCGCCCGTCTCGTTTGCGAATTATCCATTCCGACACTGCTCGAATCATTCGATGCTACTCCCCTTCTTTATTTCATCCCAGTGAAAACTGCGCGTCTTACGCAGAGACTCCATCTCGATACAAACCAAAAATCACTGCGGCAAAACCGCTAACAAAGCAATTTGACTCGGAGAGTCAAGGTCACAGATTCACCACCATACTGCCCTGCGCGCAGCGAACACCACTAACAGTTGACCAGGGAACTCAATCAGAGAAATGTGATTGAGCAAATTGGCAAGCAATGAGGGGAGCAGCCAGATACGCGAGCAACGGAATTGTCAAATGATCGACCTCCTGTCGAGAGGGGCATCCTTACCGGGACGGGACGCAGAATAAGCTGCGGCCACGTCGTGTCAATGAACCCGCGTCAGGGTTACTCAAACCGTGGCCTGACAACGGTTTGCGGTGGCATTCACCAGATCGGCACCCGGATGCGAATTGAACAACAACCGCAATATAGTGTGCTCGCAGAATCTGTCAACACAAAATGTTGTATGTCAGCAACATCGTCCAGGAAGTCCATTTTCGTGCAGTTTTTTCCAAAAAAAATGAAACTCACCTCAGCTTTGCACTCTAAGTCGTGCATAGGATTGACGACACCAGACGTGGTCCTTTGAGTGGAGGGGGCAAGACATCAACCTGCGATAAGGCGATGGAAAGAAATCCATATTCTTCGCA
This sequence comes from Planctomycetaceae bacterium, assembly GCA_947476295.1. Classification (GTDB taxonomy): domain Bacteria; phylum Planctomycetota; class Planctomycetia; order Planctomycetales; family Planctomycetaceae; genus SXXK01. The sequence goes on from CANJQC010000117.1 coordinate 7,974, forward strand.
GAATGCGGCGGCTGTAAGGCGATGGATGATGTCGATGGATAAGGACATACTATAAATTGACTTCTGAGGCGAGTTGTGGCAGACTCAGAGGTGTATTCGAGGACTTAAGACGATGAGCTGGCGAATCCGTGTGCGGCGTTGTTTTTGCACCCTGATGACGGCGATACTTCTTACGGCATTGGCTGCGACTGCGGTTTGCGATGAAGTGTCTACATCATCAAAGCTGGAGTTCTTCGAAAAGAAGATCCGTCCGCTGCTTGTGACGCACTGCTACGAATGCCATTCCGCGAAAGATGTCAAGGGCGGATTGCGGCTGGACTCCGAAAAGGGATGGCAGAAAGGTGGAGATTCCGGGATTGTCATCGTACCGCATGAGCCGAATACCAGCCGTTTGATTGAAGCGGTCCGATATAACAATGAAGACTTGCAAATGCCGCCAGCCGGTAAGCTCAGTCCCGAAGAGATTCAAACTCTCGAACAATGGATTGAGCAGGGTGCAACAGATCCGAGGGCGGTCGCTGACACGGTTTCGCATTCTGCATTGACGGGCTTGAGTGTCGAGGACGGTCGGCGTTTTTGGTCGTTCGTCCCCGTGACGGTTCCGGAGATTCCTCAGCCATCCAAAGCAGACTGGCCGCGGACACCCATTGATTCGTTTGTCTTGTCAAAGCTGGAGGAAAATGGCCTGCAACCAGCACCGCAAGCGGACAGGAGGACGCTCATTCGGCGAGCGACATTTGATCTGACTGGCCTGCCGCCTTCGCCTGCTGATGTTGCGGCTTTCGTCGCGGATGATTCGCCAAATGCCTACGAGGGGCTGGTCGAGCGACTGCTGGAGTCGCCTGACTATGGTATTCGTTGGGGACGTCACTGGCTGGACGTTGCACGGTATGCCGATTCCAACGGGCTGGATGAAAATCTGGCGTTCGGCAATGCCTGGCGCTACCGCGATTATGTGGTCGATGCGTTCAACGGCGACAAACCGTTTGATCGATTTCTGAAGGAACAGATAGCCGGCGATCTATTGCCAGATGCCGATGTGAAATCACATATCGCGACCGGGTATCTGGTTCTGGGAGCGAAAGTCTTGGCTGAACCGGATCGTGAAAAACTCGACATGGACACGATTGACGAGCAACTGGATTCAACCGGAAAAGCGTTTCTGGGGATGACGTTTGGTTGTGCCCGCTGTCACGATCACAAGTTTGATCCGATCAAACAGACGGACTATTACAGCCTTGCTGCTATCTTTAAAAGTACCAGAACGTTTGGCGAGACCAACACTGGTGCCATTAAACACTGGAACGAGTATTCCTTCACCACCGAAGAAGAGAAAGCATCTCTGAAGAAGGTCGATGAGGAAATCGCCGCCAAAAAAGCTGCTGCTGCGACATTTAAGGCGGAAGCAACCAATCGCCTTCGCAGCGAAGTTCGGTCCAAAGCAGCGGTTTACCTGGCCACTGCGGCAGGCATTGATCCGGACACATCGCTGACGGATCTTCAGACACTTGCGAAACCGCTCGGCCTGCATCCACGTGTCCTGCATCATTGCCGCCAGCATCTGAAATTTCATGCCGACGATCCCTTGTTTCTGAAATGGCGTGAGTTGCAGGCCGTCGGTGACAGCGACGGCATTCGGCAGCACTACGCAGCTCTGTTTGCTGCCGCCGATGCAGCACTTGAAACAGCGAAAGCAACAAATGTGGCAACCACCGGTTCTGGCGATGCTGCACTGGATGCGGTTCGAGCCGCACTCGACGATACGTCCGGCTTTCTGGCGCTTCCGCCAAAGCCGGAGTTCGCTTTTGATGTGACCATGCTGGCGGAATACCATCGACTCTCCGAGATCGCTCGTGTGCTCGAAAGTAGCGCAGCAGATGAAGCATCGGCGATGAGCGTGGCCGAAGGCACGGTACTAACCAGTCTACCCATCAGTGTGCGCGGCAACCACCGCAATCCCGGTGATTCTGTGCCGCGAGCGTTTCCGAAAGTCATGCAGGCAAGTTCAGCTTCAGTAGCATTGCCGGATGGTCAAAGCGGTCGGTTACAACTGGCCGAATGGATGGCATCTGCAGATCATCCACTCACCTCGCGCGTGATCGTGAATCGAATCTGGAGCTGGCATTTCGGGCGGGGACTCGTCGCATCGACAGACAACTTCGGTATTCTCGGCGATAAACCGTCAAATCCCGAATTGCTGGACTGGCTCGCTCATCATTTTACGACGTCCGGCTGGTCGATCAAGTCGTTGCACCGACTGGTCATGACGTCAAATGTGTATCAGATGGATTCGCAACATCCACGCTCGTCGGAGTTTTCTGCCATCGATCCGGAAGTCGAGATGCTTTGGCGTTTTCGGCGTCAACGTCTGGATGCGGAACAGATTCGAGACTCGATTTTGCAGGTCTCCGGACGGCTGGACAGAAGTCTTGGCGGCAAGACCGTGCCGCTTCGCAATCGGCAGTTTGTATTCGATCACACGTCGATTGATCATACAAAGTACGACAGTCTGCGGCGTGCGATCTACCTGCCAGTGATTCGCAATAACCTGTACACAATGTTCGAGCAGTTTGACTTTCCCGACCCGACCATGCCGACCGGAAATCGAAATACCACTGTGGTCGCTCCGCAGGCTCTGCTGCTGATGAATTCGGAACTGGTCATTGATTCGGCAGATCAACTAGCTCGCACCCTGATCGATGATCGCAGTGACCCGAGGCACCGGATTGAACTGGGCTATGAGCGAGCGCTGTCCAGATCACCCGCCGCCGCGGAAATTGAACTGGCGCTGGAATTTATTTCGCAATTGACCGCGAAGGCACCGGCAACAGATTCCACGGACGAGACTTATCGGTTGGCCGAACTTCGAGCGTGGTCATTGTTCTGCCAGAATCTGATGGCCTGTAATGAATTCATCTACGTGAGGTAAGTGGCTCTCAATGTCTCCGACTCTTCATCTCTCAAACCGACGACAGCTTCTGAAAACTTCCGCCGTCGGCTTCGGTCATCTGGCTCTCAGCGCGTTGCTGCAGGAACACGCTGGTGCTGCCGACAGTTCTAAACGCGCGGGTTTATCCGCCGAACCACTGGCCACACAAGCGACTCATTTCCCGGCGCGTGCGAAGCGGGCAATCTTTCTGTTTATGAAAGGCGGGCCATCGCATGTGGATACGTTTGACCCGAAGCCTCAACTGACACGAGATCACGGAAATCCACCACCATTTGAACTTCCACGCGTGACGTTCGCGCAGCAGGGGAATTTGCTCAAGTCACCATGGAAGTTCCATCGCTATGGCGAAAGCGGATTGCCAGTGAGTGAGTTGTTTCCTCATGTTGCTCAACATGTCGATGATTTGTGCATGCTGCGATCCGTCCACGGCACCAATCCCGCGCACGGCGGCGCGTTGCTTAAACTGCACACGGGCAGCGATCAATTTGTACGGCCCAGTCTGGGAGCGTGGATAACGTACGGACTGGGAACAGAAAATCAGAATCTGCCGGCATTTATCACGATCTGTCCCACCCTGGCTCATGGCGGAGTCAACAACTGGGGATCGGCCTTCCTGCCCGCGTATTGTCAGGGAACCCCGATCGGCAACGCCAGTATCGGAGCAGTGAACTCGACGGTAAAGCACATTCATAATCCACGGATCGATTCCGTAACGCAGCGAAAACAGCTGGATTTGCTGCGCATGATGAATCAGGAGCATCTCAAATTGTCCGATGCTGATCAGGCTCTGGAGGGACGGCTGAATTCGTTTGAACTGGCATTTCGGATGCAGTCCACGATGCCGGAAGTGCAGGATCTGTCGCAGGAGTCTGCCGTAACTCACAAACTGTACGGCACAGACGATCCGGTCACTGAAGACTTTGGTCGGCAGTGCTTAATGGCGCGTCGATTTCTGGAGCGCGATGTTCGGTTTGTGCAGGTAACTCACAGCGACAGCGAGGTTCAGTGGGACCAGCACAGCAATCTCTACCTGGGGCATACCAAAAACGCTGCGGAAGTGGATAAGCCAATCGCCGGTCTGCTGACGGATTTGAAATCTCGAGGCCTGCTGGAAGACACGCTCGTACTTTGGGGAGGAGAATTTGGTCGTACGCCGACAGCTCAGGGTACCGACGGCCGCGACCACAATCCTCATGGATTCACGATGTGGATGGCTGGCGGAGGGGTCAAATCAGGCATGGCCTACGGTGCGACCGACGAGTACGGTTACTACGCCATCGAAAACAAAATGCACGTCCATGACCTTCACGCCACGGTCCTGCACCTGATGGGGCTTGATCACGAAAGCTTGACGTTCCGCTATGCAGGCCGGGATTTTCGTCTAACTGATGTGGCGGGTGTCGTTGCGAAGGACATTCTTAGTTAGTGCTGTGGAAATGGGGTCGGGAACCAATAGCCAAATGGCCGGCAGGGTGCTCTGCACTATTGGTTGCTGAGCCCTTTTCCAAATACCTAGCAGCTTCAACAAAAAAACCGGTGCCCGTCTGGCACCGGTTTTATTGCGGAAATCCCATGAAATTAGTTGAGAACACTATGCTCCGTGTTCTTCGTTGTATGCGAAGCACATGCGGATCAGGTGCGATACATTGTCGGCCCGCATCTTGTCGTTAATGCGGGCACGATGGGCTTCGACTGTTTTTGTGCTCACGCCAAGTTCCTGCGCGATCTCGCGGCTGGAAAGTCCATCCACTACATGATCCAGCACCTGGCGTTCACGGCCCGTCAATCGACTGATGCTGTCCTCTGTTTCTTCAAGCTCTTCTTCGAAAATTTCCGCATCGACGTCGTAGAAGTAAGCGTACGCCCGAGCGATTGCGGCTACCAGAGCCTCAATCTTAACCGGCTTGCACAGGAAATCAAAGGCACCATTCTTCATGGCTCGCACAGCCATTGGAACGTCTGCATGCCCCGAAATCATCACGATCGGCAACTCGAATCCCTCTTCAGTCAGCTTGTCCTGCAGTTGAATCCCAGACATGCCAGGCAATCGCAGGTCTAGGATAAGTACACCAGGCGCTGGCTCGCGATAATCACGATAAAACTCCATCGCAGTCATGTAGTCGCGAACGGTGACTTTAAACTCGGCAAGCGCCTCAACAAGAGAGGCTCGAACTGCCTGATCATCTTCAACCAGAAAAACCGTAAATGGCTTTCGCTTTTTTGGCTGTTGAAATTCCGTCATTGGCGGAGCCTTCTTTTCGGACCGCTTTCCTGTTCGACGTTTACGTTGTAACATTTTTTACCTCCAGAGAAGGTGACATCCATCTACGAATAAGTACCGTGGATGCAGTTCCATGAATTGCGTAGAAGTCCAGCAAACGGTGCGTTGACACAAAATCAACAACAAGCGCCACCCCGCAAGTGATCGCAATCCGAAGGCATCAGTCGCGGTGAAGCCTGCTAACTCATCAAGCTCCGTTCCAGATCAAAGTACCTTCTGATGTACCCTTGTCTTCAACGGGGGTCAGTTTGGCTGCCACCATTATGCAGGAGTCCGGGACATTTTCAACTCATAATTGAGCATCCCTACCGTAGTGTTCTAAAATTTCTTGTAGGGCGCCTTCCCACACTGGCAACGGAAAAAGGGTTTTCGAGAAATCAAGGATTTTAAAGCCAATTATGCCCGTGGGTAAATTCGGATGGGGACGTTGTACCTAATTTAAAACTCTCCGGCACCTAGATACCCTGCGGACAGGCCCCCTACACCAGCTTCGCAGTTGGTTCTTCCGCTTGCTGCGATCGAATTTCTCCCAATCGCAGCGCGGGATACTCGGGCGTGCCGCAGGCCGCCTGGACGCTGTCGGCGACGGCGGGTGGCACACAGAGAATCATGCCGATCCCCATGTTGAACACGCTGAACATTTCTGTTTCAGCAACATCTCCTAATCGCTGCAGCCACTGAAATACCGCAGGAACTTCCCATGCGCCTCGACTGATCACGGCCTGAACGTGCTTTGGCAGAATGCGTTCAAAATTGTCCAGAATTCCTCCCCCCGTAATGTGAGCGATCCCGTGCAGATTTGCATTGCCAACCGCCTTGAGGGCTGCGGCAACGGTTTGTGCGTAAATCCGCGTGGGCCGCAGCAATGCGTCGCCGACCTTACAGTTCAATTCAACAGCATGATCTGCGACATTCAAACCTGCGTGTTCAAACACGACTTTGCGAACGAGGCTGTAACCATTCGAATGAAAGCCTGAGGAGGGGACTCCGATGAGCACATCACCGGGCTGCACGCGGCTTCTGCCATCAACGAGTTCATCACGTTCGGCTACCCCCACTGAAAAACCGGCCATGTCGAAATCGCCAACCGCATACAAATCCGGCATAATCGCCGTTTCGCCACCAAGCAATGCAGACTCCGCCTGCTGACATCCGTCGCTGACTCCGCTGACAAGTTGTTCCAGCAGTATTGGGTTGTCTTTCCCCATCGCGATATAATCAAGAAAGAACAGCGGAGTGGCACCAAGGCACAGTACATCATTCACACACATCCCAACCAGGTCCATACCGATGCTGTCATACTTCTGCGCATGGATCGCCACCTTGATCTTTGTGCCAACGCCGTCCGTGCCGGAGACCAGCACCGGGTCTTTCCACTGTTTCGTTCCGTTCAGCCGAAACAGGCCGGCAAAGCCACCGGGAAGTTCCATGACTCCGGGTGTAAACGTCCGCTGCATCAGCCGCGGCAGTTTTTGCATGGCCTGTTCGTAAAGCTCAAGGTCAACGCCAGCAGAACGGTACGTCAGTTTAGACATGTATCTCAACCATGAACGCATGTTGGGGAAACGGAACGGGCGAATTGCACGACCCGCCGATTCTACTGTCAAGTCGCCGGAGTGGCAGGGTACTGCAGAGTTTTGAATTGCCAATCCTGAGGCTGGTTGAGTTTGCCAGGATTTGACTGAACCAATTACGCCGATTCTGCCGATTTCTCAATTTGGCAAGTCGCCGGGTCTGATGTCGGTCCAACGGGAGCCGCGTGAATGTTCGGTCAGAAAAAACAAACTGCATGGTTTTTCGACAGCTCCGTCCACCTGGAGGCTGTTAGTCGCCTGCTGTATCTGATTGAAGTCGGCGAACCGTTCGGCGTGATCTGCGGATCGGACGGCAGTGGCCGGACCCGGATTTTGACTCGGCTGCGGGACGAAATTGAGCGAACGGGAAAACTCGTCGTTACACTGAATGTTTCGGGCCTCGATGAGACAGCAGCACTTTCGGAACTGACCACGGCCCTGTCGTCATCGGCTCGACGCGGCATGGCTCGGCATGAACTTGTGTCGCTGCTGCGTGATGAAATGGCGGGGCGCGTCCACTGCGGCATCCATACCGTCATTCTCATCGACGATCTGCACCGCGCTCAGACTAACATGGAATCATTTCTGCGCGTGATGACCGCCTTGAGTTCGAACGCAGGCCGTTCGGGAAAACTGACGGTCATTGTGGCGTCCGATCGCCCTTTGGCCAACGGCCTTTCGCTGGAATCATTGCTGCAGATTCGACTGACTTCCCTGGATTCAGCGGAGTCCTCGGATTTTGTTCGTTCGCTGGTTCGACGTCACGGTATTCCCGCCAAGTCCATGGATGACAGTGCGATCCGAGCGATCTGCGATCTGAGCCGCGGTAACACGGCACGCATGTCGCGTGTGTGTGAACTGCTTTCCGTCCTGCACGAAACATCTCCGGAAAGCTCAATCACATCTGAGACCGTTTCCGCCGTGATGCATGAACTGGCACCACGCGCTGTCGCGTAAGGTCCGTGTGAGGAACGTTCTCCGGTCCATCATCGTATTCCTCAACTTAGCTCTGATACTGATCGTCGTGAACACGGGTGTGGCTGCATTCATTATGAATTCAACCGTTCGTGATCAAAACTTCCGCCTGCGGCTCGCCGTTAAACAAATTTACCCTCCGTTTCCGATGCCTGGCGGATCGGCAGAGTTAGTCACCTCCGCAGTCGGCGGATCGGGCAGTTGTTTTTCCATCGCGGCTTCATCCGCAATGTCATCGTCCAGAATCATGATCTTCTGCCATATCTTGCGACTGATGCCGTTGGTGAGCGTTTCAATATCGTTCACGGCCTGCAACACGACACTGTCAGATGTACTTTGAGCGTACAGGGCGGCAAGCTTGCCGATCAGCGACAACAGCTCGCTGCAGTAGTCCAGATAACGAGCCAGCTGAAAGGGTGTGAGTGTTCGTTGCGGAGACGACTTGGTGCGTTGGCCTCCGGCGGACAGCATCTGACTGGGATCTTTGGTGAGCTGGTGCATATCGACGACATGCGAGATGGCTCGCAGTTCATCGATCGCGTGCAGGATTCTGGCTCGCTTCATCCGAGATTCCAGTGAAAACAGAAAGAACAGAGCAGCACCTGTCAGTACGACAGCGTTTGTCCCGGCTTCCAATTCTTCAATACTAAAGCCATCCTGTTGAACTCGGACTCGGACCGTGTGAATCAGGAACCATCCGAGGAATCCGGCGGCGGCAATCACGAGAAGCACAGCCAGCCTGATCGCCTTGTACGGTCGTGAAACCCACGCGATGCGTCCGCAGGTCTCTCCTGCAATGGCCGACACTTCTTTACACACGCCGTTCAGGCTGGCACCGGGGAATCGTTCGTCGATTCGATTGGCGAGCGTCTTGAGTGTGGAGATTGTCTTTTGAGGGTCGAGTTTTCTGTACATTTTTTCAACTCCTGTTCCAATCTCATGTAAAGTCAGTCAGTCAATCCGTGCGATTCGTGCGCTCTCCGCAGCTTTGCAACTGTCATCGGTACGCTGCAGCATTTTGCTGCGCCGCGCCGCAGAATCCTGCGTTAAACGAATTCAAAGTCACCGATCATCGTCGTTTGAAACGAAGAATGCCACAGCCTCGATCAGCAGGAATCAGAAAAAATGAGCCCTTCCACCTTATCTGCACTGTCTCGCAAACATCTTGTGTCAGAATTCTGAAATTATCTTCCATGTTTGGCACACTCATTGCTTTTCAGCTCACCGTTGTTGGAGTGTGAGTCATGGCCCGCCTTACGTTACCAACAATATGAGCGGCCTGGGAAACCAGGCCGCTCTGTATTTTGGTATACATGACAACGCTGCGGACGGACATTACACTCGCTGAGCTCCCTTGCGGTCACCGATTTCGACAGCCAGGGTTCCTGATGGTCGAGGAGTCTGCGCGTATGTCCATCCCGATTGTTCCCCCTCAATTACCCGCAACCAAAGCGAATGGTTCAACGCCGCCCGAAGCCGATGCTGCGTCCACGGTTGAATCGCTGATGAACGGGTTGCTCTTCGGTATTTCGCTGCCAGAGCGTTTCGTACGCAGCGCGGTGGGCGTCACGGCCGGAACAGCAAAAGAAATTGCTGAATTCGTTGTTCCGCAGGCGTTTCAGGATTCAAAGAGTTACGAAGTCATGGTTCGAAACTCGCTAGGGTTTCTACTGGACAATGTGGCGGAGGTTTCAGAATCCACTCCTGCCGTCATCCCACAACCCGGCGCATCGCTCCTGGCCACAAACGCCAGCGGTAACATCGCGGCCGCTGATCCCTCGCGATACATCGCTCGCAAAGCGGCAGGAAATTTTATCGACATCGCGGGTTTGGCCACGCTGCATGTGTCGCCGCTCTGGGTTCTGGCGATCGTCAGCGATGCGGCTTACGGAACCAGGACCTACCTGAATGAGCTGGCTCAGGAACTTCAGGCCCAGGGCTTGATCGACGACAGTTCCAGCATTCACAAAGTGGAAGACCTGTTCACCGCCGTCAAGCAGGCCAGCGGTTCAGCAGCGAGCGCGTTTGATCAGCCGCCACTGTCTCTGGAAGAACTCCGCACGAGTTTTGAACAAACGCGTAAAGCTGTCAACGAAATTGATCCGCGTAACCTGATCCCGGAATCAGAAATCAGCCGCTACTGGGCTGAAATGCGATCGATCGCAAAACAGGAGCAAATCAGCCTTCTGGGCGTCTCGGCTGCAATTGCAATGGAGACTGTAGAAAACGTCAAGAACCTGTCACAGGGAACGCTCACGGGGTTGTTCGTCGCAGGAAAGATTATCAACCGCAACATCTTCAACCACTACTGGGATTCGCTTGCCACCATCAACGAACAGGGAATCTGGAATTCAGTGCGAATGACCTACACCCCTTACATCGATCTGGCCTGGGGCAATTTCACGTCGTCCAGGAAGACGTGGACGGAAACGGTGCTTGATCCGGGACGCTTTTCGCGACTATGGAAAACGTTCATCCGTTTGTTTCGTGGCAAGAAGTGATTCTTTGCTATGGTGACTCTGGCGAGCGCAAAAGTCGGGGTATTTGACGTGGCCGATTTATCCGGGTTTTGCTCCAGAAATTAAAGACAATGCTTCCACAAGTCCCTCCTCCCCCAAGATCCTTGCTGATCGCCTTTTTTTTTGCCATCAGATTTGCCAATTCAGCGCGTGCCTGTTCCAGCTCTTTCAGTCGCTGTTGCGCAAGCAATTTGGCCTGCTCTGCTCACGATGTTGCGGTCTCACACTTCTGCTTCCACTGCTCGCGCGACCAACCCCGGTCTGCCGAAAGCTGCCGCTCCTGTTCGAGCTTCTCCTGCACGGCCTGATGCTTGATCTTCCAGTTGTCGCGCCCCATCCGAAACGACCGAACCAACACGCGCGGCGGACTCCGATACCGACG
>CANJQC010000118.1 GCA_947476295.1 Planctomycetaceae bacterium
CGCCTGCTGGGAAGCACGGCACCGGTAAGTCCTGTGCCGACCGGATCAACGAATGAGACACGGTCCTGGGAAACAATGATCGCGGCAAATTCGGTGCGTCAGTTAAATGTTCGCATGACCGAAAACGGCATCGTCACGGTTGATGACTTCAAGAAATACGTCAACGAAAAGCTGCCAGCGGAACTTGTCACTCAATCCATCACCGGCAGTTATCGCATCCTGAAGGAAGGAGCCGCTCAAAGTGCGGACGCAGGGACCGCTAAGGGCGCAACCGCCGTGGATGTGCAGCGCCAGGCTGAAGCTGCTGCGGCGCGTGTTTCAGATGAGTTTCTGCGGGAGATTCTGAAGATCATTGCCGCAGCTGATCCGAAACTGACTCCTGAAGAGATTGCAGCGTCGATACCTGACGAGAAAATCCGCGAGATTGCGGCGGCCCGAATTTCCGCCGAAATGTTCGATGTCTTTTCGACAATTCAGGAGCGCACTCCGGATGACAAGCGGCTGCTGCAGATCCGGACACGCCTGCAGAAACTCGGCGCGGATGATCCCAAAATCCTGTCACTCGCAATGAATGAAGAACTCATTCAGCTTGTCTGGGAGGACCTGCAGACTCGCGTCGGGCATCTGATGCCGGGCGGTGAGAACTGTAATACGTTCAATTCGAATGCTCTGGCGATGAAAAATATCCTGACCGGATGGGAACAGGGCGATCTGGATGCCTTCAATACTGGAATCCAGACCTACGGCGCGACACTGAAGGCCAATCCAGTGCCTCACATGAGGACAAGTGTGGTGAAGCTGGAGGCGTGGTTTAATTTCGTCGAACCATTCTACCTTGCGATTAGTATTTACCTGCCGATTATCGTGTTGTCGTTCGTGGGCTGGCTCTGCTTTGGTACCGTGTTGCGAAATACTTCGTTGTTCCTGCTGGTGCTGGCATTCCTGCTGCACACGGCCGCGTTGATACTGCGAATGTGGATTTCCGGACGACCACCCGTCACAAATCTGTATTCGTCTGCCATCTTCATCGGTTGGGGCGTGGTCCTTGGCAGCTTCTTTATTGAACTCCTGCTGAAACGCGGGATCGGTAATCTTATCGGTGCGTCCGTAGGTGCGGCGACTTTGGTGATCGCTCATTATCTCGCGCGAGACGAAGGCGACACGCTGGGTGTCATGCAGGCCGTGCTCGATACGACGTTCTGGCTGGCGACGCATGTCGTATGCATTACGCTGGGTTATGTCGCCACGCTGGTGGGTGGCTGCATGGGAATCGCTTATTGCGTCATGGCTGTGCTGAATCCCCGCTCCGCCGGAATCAGTTCCACTGACAAAGCTACCGATGAGTTCAAGCTGTTCGGTAAAATGGTTTACGGGGTAGTTTGCTTCGGCATTTTCTTCAGTCTGGTTGGTACGGTACTCGGCGGCCTTTGGGCGGACGATTCCTGGGGCCGATTTTGGGGCTGGGATCCAAAAGAGAACGGTGCGATGATGATCGTGCTGTGGAACGCCATTATTCTGCACGCCCGCTGGGGCAAACTTGTACGAGACTACGGAACAGCAGTTCTGGCAATCGTCGGCAACGCCGTCACGGCATGGTCGTGGTTCGGCGTGAATGAATTGAAGGCCGGACTGCACTCGTATGGTTTTACGGAAGGTCGTCTGCTGGCAATGGTGGGGTTTATGGCCGTGCAACTGGCGCTGGTCCTTGCCTTTGCCGCGTTCGCAGTGCTTGTCAGGAAATCCTCCACGCCTGCGACGTTGCAAATGAGATAACTTTTCAGCCATCTGTCTTCCTGCGATTCATTCGCTTGTCCATAATTCGGTTGTCCAATTTCATGCCACTTCCTTCGGTGCCCGAAAAGCAGCGCACTTCTGAATAGAAATGGCGCAGAGCTGTTTTGACAAGCGAATTGGGGACAAGCGAATTGTTCAAAACCGGATCGGACTCCGATGCGTCAACAAAAATGTGTGGTATGATGAGGGCATCGCCTCAGAAAACTACGAAGAGAGTACAGGATGTTACGTATCACCGGTGCAGCCGCTGTTTATTGTTCGATGTTTTTCGCGCTGAGTTCCGAACTTGTTGTGTGTAAAGCAGAAGAACCTGTCGAAGCGAACTGGCCTCAATTTCGCGGAACTGACGCGACTGGCGTTACGCGCAACGCAGGGCTGCCCGATCAATGGTCGGCTACAGACAACGTCGAATGGAAATCCGACATTGCCGGACGTGGCTGGGGATCACCGATTGTTTGGGGTGACAGCATCTTCCTGTCCACGGTCGTCAATACGGGGACGACTGAGCCTGTGAAGAAGGGACTGTATTTCGGCGGTGATCGGAAGGAGATTCCGACGTCGGTCCACGAATGGAAAGGGCTGAGTCTGGACCTCGCAAGCGGCAACGTGCGATGGGAGAAAACGATTCGCACCGGTACGCCAACCGGATCGATTCATCTGAAGAACAGTTATGCTTCAGAAACGCCCGTCACTGACGGTCAACATGTCTATTTCTGTTTCGGTAATATTGGCCTCTACTGCTTCGACTTCAACGGCGAACAGATCTGGTCGCATGAACTTGCACCGCATAAAACTCGCAACGGCTGGGGCACGGCTGCTTCGCCGATTCTGCATGGCAATGCCCTGTATTACGTGAATGACAATGATGAACACTCGACCATGTTGGCGCTGGATAAGCTGACAGGAGAAAAGCTGTGGGAAGTGGATCGAGACGAAAAGAGCAACTGGGCGACTCCGTTCATCTGGACTCATGACGCCGCCACTGAGATCGTGACCGCCGGGACGGGTGCCGTTCGCAGTTACGACCTTCAGGGCAACTTGCTGTGGTCGTTGAAGGGAATGTCGTCGATCACAATCGCAACGCCTTATGTGGTTGATGGTCTGCTGTATGTGAGTTCAGGCTATGTACTGGATCCGACGAAGGCTCTGTATGCGATCAAACCTGGTGCCACCGGAGATCTGACATTGCCTGAAGGCGAGACCAGCAGCGAGTTTGTCGTCTGGTCCAGCACGATGATCGCACCTTACAACCCGAGCACGATCGTGCATGATGGCCGACTATTTGTGCTTTATGACCGGGGCCTTGTGAGTTGCTTCAATGCAAAGACCGGTGATCCGTTCTTCCAATTCGAACGCCTGAATCGCGGCAGTGAGTTTACCGCGTCACCATGGAGCTATGATGGCAAATGGTTCTGCATGAATGAAGACGGCGTCTGCTCCGTGATTAAAGCGGGGGACTCGCTGGAAGTGCTGCACACCAACAGCCTTGCCGAGGACGACCTGACGCTGTCCACACCAGCCATTGCCGGAGATCGACTGCTGATTCGCACCGACAAACGCCTGTACTGCATTCGCAAAGCACCGGCACACTGACGCATGCCGGTTGCAAACGTAGGTGATCATGCTGCAACGCACCCGAGTTGTCACGAACTTTGCTACAGGTTTTTAAAAACCACACGAATCTGGTATGCGCACCGTTGAATGAAGAGTCAGAGTGGCCTTGGTCGGCGGAAGTTTACTCAACAGGGCTCATCACGCGGAGCGTGATGGCAACATTGGCGAGCGGCTGCCACACTGCCGGTGGCCTGAGACTTCATTCTCGCCAATTCGGCTTTGATGCATCATAATCTGGATTGACCGATGTAAGTACCGCGCCGACGTCTTTCTGCCAGTCATGCAGCATCTGTTGCAAACGTGCGACGCGCTGGCGTTCTGCTGTCGCTTGGTTTTTTGTTTCACTCGGATCTGTCGCAAGGTTGAACAGTTCTACGGTGTTACTTTCGAACCATTCGATCAATTTCCAGTCACCGTCTAGAACTGCCGCGCCCGGTGCTCCACCCTGGTTGCCGTAATGAGGATAATGCCAGAACAGCGGGCGATTTGCCGTTGGCTTGCCCGACTTCAATGACGCCAGATGACTCACGCCGTCCTTGTGATGATCGGGTTCCAATGGCAAACCTGCAGCGTCCAGAATCGTCGGAAAATAATCGGGACTCATCACACGCGACTCATTCACCACGCCGGGTGAAATCACACCTCGCCAGCGCATGATGAGTGAAGTGCGAGTGCCGCCTTCATAGAGCCACCCCTTGCCAGCGCGGAGAGGCAGATTCGACGTCGGTGATCCTTCACTTGTTGACAGGCCACCGTTGTCGCTCGTCATGATCACAAGCGTGTCTTCTGCCAGATTAAGTTCATCCAGTTTGGCGACGACTTTGCCTACGGCCTGATCCATGGCGTCCACCATGCCAGCATACACCGCGTGATCCTGCGTCAGCCGAACCTTGCGTGGCGGTTCTTCGCCGAAGACATCCTTCTGTTCGAGATGCGATCTTTTCTGCTCATACTTCTGCACCAGATCGGGCCGTGCCATCAGCGGTGTATGGACGGAATAAAACGGCAGATAGACAAAGAACGGTTTATCATGATTCGCTTCGATGAATTTAGAGGCCTCCGACGCTAGGCGATCCGGTAAGTGTTCGCCATCCGGACCATCGGGCAACTTTGGATTTCCATAAGGAGAAAAATACTTCTTCCCGCCATTCGGAGCTCCGCTTGGCAGACCACCCATGTTGATATCGAAGCCCTGATCCTCCGGCATGAAACCCTCACCGCCCAGATGCCATTTGCCTGCAAGGAACGTGGCGTAACCCTGTCCCTTCAGCGATTCTGCGAGCGTCACAGATTCGAGTGCCAGATGTTCGGTATACGGTGCTGGGAGGTGCAGCGTGTTGCGTTTCCATTTCGCCGGTTGTGCTGCACCGATGTAATCGGTGATCCCTGTGCGTTGCGGGTATTGCCCCGTCATGATGCTGGCGCGTGTCGGCGAACACACTGGACATGCGGCGTACGCATTCGGAAACAACGCGCCTTCTGTCGCCATGCGATCCAGATTCGGCGTTTCATAAAATGAGCTTCCGTAACAGCCAAGGTCGCGCTGTCCGAGGTCATCAACCACGAAGAACACAATGTTTGTCTGGCGTTTGTCACTCGTTCGCATTGATACGGGCGTCGCCTTCTCGTTCTTCTTCTGTCGAATTCCCTGCTTCTGTCTTTTATGATTGTTGCCATTTCTGTCGCCCGCTTTCCCGGCACCGTCAGATTTGACAGTCGGATTGTTCACGGTCGGAAATTGGGCCGCCAGTTGTACTTTCTGGTTGGCATGTTGAGGTTGCGATGCAAGATTCGTCCATTCGTAAGGATCGTTTGCGTGATCGTAGAGTTCTTCTCCACCGTCGGCGTATCGAATGTATCGCCAGCGATCATCCCGGACAGCGTGATTGTTTCGGCCAAATGTGGTGATCGCGACGCGGGATTCGGTGGACGCAGGGTTCGCAAGCAGGTTTCGAATAGACGCGGCCTCCACATGCGCCGGAACCGCAACCTCCGCCAAATCACACAGCGTCGGATAGATGCTCATGAAGTCCACCGGCCGATCACAGACTCCGCCGGCCTTCGTCACGCCCGGTACAACCCAGATGAACGGCGCACGAGTCGCTTCTTCCCACAGCGCGAACTTTCGCCAGTGTTCTTTTTCGCCCAGATGCCAGCCGTGATCTCCCCAAAGGCAAATGATTGTGTTGTCGCGATGCGGCGATTTATCCAAAGCGTCCAGAAGGCGACCCACTTGCCCATCAAGGTAACTGATGGCCGCGAGATACGCCTGCACGGCTTTTTTCCAGCGACCGGATTCAAGTACCAGACGATGATCACCGTCTGGTTTTGCCATTTTGATTCCTGCCGGAGGTATATCGCTCAGGTCCCCGTCTTTGACGGGCGGAAGCTGAATCTCGTCCAGCGGGTGCATGTCGAAGTATTTCTTCGGCACATTCCACGGCATGTGTGGTTTATGAAAACCGGCCGTCAGGAAAAACGGCTTGTCGTGTGACTTAACCAGTTCCGCGATCACGTAGTCCGCGATCTGAGTATCCGAAACAGCTTCATCGTCCGCGTTCAGCACACCAAACTTGATTCCGCCGATGCTGCGGTCTTCGAGGGCCCCGGCGCTGTGATTGGCAACGCGTTCAGGTCCACCGGTCCCCGTCCATTGTTCCGGAAAACCGAGGCCACCGTGCCAAAGTTTCCCCATGCCGAGTGTGTCGTAACCGGCCCTGCGAAACTGTGTCACCAACGACTGCTCTGCGCTGATTGCGAGTTCAAAAGGCTGACCGTTGTCGTAGATGCCCGTCGTACCTGGCCGCATTCCTGATAACAACGCGGCACGCGAAGGATTGCAGACCGGTGCCGCGCAGTGGGCGTTTGTAAACGTGACTCCCATCCTGGCGAGCCGATCAATATTTGGTGTTTTCGTCTGCGGATTTCGCCCTAGGTGTCCTACCCAGTGATTCAGATCGTCCACGGCAATGAACAGAACGTTCGGTTTCCCTGCATTGTCCGCGATTGCGATTCCGGAATGCATCAATAGAACAGTGAGCACAACGTTAATGGTACGCAACCGGACGTGCATGGGATTCTCCGATGGTCTCTGGGTTCAGGATTGCGATGCAATCGTAACTTCCAGTCAGCGGAATGGCGCTAACTAACGTTAAATGTTGCTAAAAATGCCGCAAGACACCGGCGGCTAGCTGTCTGTTGATTTAATCGTTTAACCCGACCCCAACGGGGAGGAATTCGCAGTAAACGCCTCGCCTATGGCATCGGGTTAAACGAAATCACTCCTGATCGTCCACAAATCAACAGCCCGCTGACGCTGTGCCGCTCAACAAGTCTGCTTGCGACTTGGCCAGCAATGTGTTTCCGATTATCGTGCGAGAGTCTCCGGTCACCGGTACCAAAGCAAAGCACGACACCCAACATGACATTCCGATGGGATTTTCGCGAGCATGTTTCGTTGGGCACGTTCGTGTTCAAATGGTTGGCGATTTGCGTGCCGTCAGGGGTCGTTGTCGGTTCTGCAGTGGCGTTGTTCCTGTGGTTACTGGATCGCGTGACCGAACTTCACTGGCACAATCCGTGGTTGCTCTATCTGCTTCCTTTGGCAGGGCTGACCTCGGGATACCTGTATCATCGGTTCGGACAATCGACAGAAGCCGGCAACAATCTGATCATGGATCAGATTCATGAACCCGGCGGAGGCGTGCCGACACGGATGGCTCCGCTGGTATTGATCGGAACGCTGATCACGCATCTGTTCGGCGGTTCTGCGGGACGTGAAGGAACAGCCGTGCAGATGGGCGGCAGCCTCGTCGCGACATTCGGTCGCTGGCTGAAGCTCAATGAAAGCGATACACGGATACTGCTCACGTCTGGCATCGCGGCTGGCTTCGGAGCCGTATTCGGAACACCTCTGACGGGAGCCATCTTCGCCATTGAGGTTCTGACAATCGGCCGTATGAGTTACACAGCGCTGATACCGTGTTTAATTGCCAGCATCGTTGGCGATCAGGTTACCACGGCATGGGGAGTTGGTCACACCCCGTATCAGGTTGCATGGGCCGCGAGCGTATCTGAAACTGCATCCGGCATGAGGCTCGACTGGAAACTCACAAGCAAGGTTGCGATCGCGGCCGTCTGTTTTGGACTGACAAGCGTACTATTTGCACAACTGACGCACGGCATTGTACGGGTATTCAAACGCTCGATTGCGATTCCGTGGCTGCGGCCGGCGGTCGGTGGGATCTTGGTGATTCTGCTGACAATTGCATTGCGTGATCGGGACTATCTGGGGCTGGGAGTCAATGCGAATCCGAACACTCCGGACGCCGTCACCATTCAATCGTGCTTTCTAGTCGGTGGAGCGGCGATGTTCAGCTGGTGGTGGAAGCTGCTCTTCACAGCCGTCACAGTCGGGAGTGGTTTCAAGGGGGGCGAGGTGACTCCTCTGTTCTTTGTCGGAGCGGCCATGGGTAATGTGCTTGGGCAGTTGCTTGATGCACCGGTGGACCTGATGGCCGCGCTGGGATTCGTGGCCGTATTCGCCGGAGCCACCAACACGCCTCTGGCCTGTACAATCATGGCCATTGAACTGTTCGCGCATGGAAATGGATCACTGCTGGGTTCCGGCTTCGTGGTCTACGCGGCAATCGCCTGCTTCCTGTCATGGTTCCTGAGCGGCAACTCCAGTATCTATCGAGCCCAGCGAATTTGAGATCAGGAATGAATCAGACGTAAAAGCAGCATTGGTTCAGATTGCTGTAAAGAGGAGGTTGGGGCATTGTTTCGGATCACGACTGTTTCGAAATCAGTCACTCAAACGTTCGCGAAGCATACGCAGTTCCAACAGCCGCTGACGAAACTCGGATTCTTTGCCGCGATCCACAGGATGATAGTATTGTCGATCCACGCCGAGATAATCCTGATTGACCCAGCCGTCAGCGGAATCATGAGCATACTCATACCCGACGCCGTGTCCAAGTCGTTCGGAACCGGCATAGTGTCCGTCGCGCAAGTGCATGGGGACGGGGATCAGCGTATTCTGTCGCACATCGGCAATCGCGGCGTCAATTGCGGCATAAGATGCGTTCGACTTCGGAGCACACGCCAGATACGTGGTGGCCTGCGCCAGATTGATGCGGCATTCGGGCATGCCGATTGTTTCCGTGGCCTGCCATGCGGCAGTTGCGATCGGCAAGCCCATCGGGTCAGCGTTTCCGATGTCTTCGGATGCAGAAATCACAAGGCGTCTGGCGATGAATCGCGGATCTTCTCCGGACTCCAGCAATCGAGCCAGCCAGTAGAGAGCGGCGTCCGGATCGCTGCCGCGAATACTTTTGATAAATGCGCTGGCGACGTCGTAGTGATCATCGCCGGATGGATCGAACCGCAGGACTCGCCGCTGCATGGATTCTTCAGCGACCGCTTTGTCCACAATTCTGGTTGTGCGGGAAACAGAGAGGACCGAGATGTCCAGCGCTGTGAGTGCGCGGCGCCCGTCCCCGTCAGACAATGTCGCGACCAGATCGAGGGCCTCGGGATGCACGGCAACGTCGTGTCCCGCAAGTCCGCGAATTCGGTCATTCAAGGCGCGCTGCATTAAAGTGATCAGGTCCGATTTTTCCAATTCTTTGAATTCAAAGACCTGACTGCGACTGATGAGCGGTGCGACGAGTGAGAAAAATGGATTTGCGGTTGTGGCACCGATCAGTGAGATCGTACCGCTTTCGACGTCCGGCAGAAGGATATCCTGCTGACTGCGGCTGAAACGATGCAGTTCGTCGATAAAGACAATGGTCTGAGTCCCGTCGGCGGCAAGTCGATCGGCAGCCGCCTGCAGGACTTCGCGGACTTCCCGAACTCCGGACGTTGTGGCATTCAGGCGTTCAAAGTGGCGACGAGTCTGTTTGGCGATCAGTTCGGCCAGCGTGGTTTTTCCAGTGCCGGGTGGCCCGTAAAAGATCATGGAACCTATCCGGTCTGCGTCCAGCATTCGCCGAAGCAGCTTCCCGTCGGCCAGAATATGCTGTTGGCCGGCGAATTCCGAAAGCACGACAGGCCTCATTCTTGCCGCCAACGGCCTGGCACTGTCGCGATTCCTTTGTTCCACTGCCCCGAAGAGATTCATAGCCAACTTTCAACTGGTGTGATGCTGTCAATGCACTACTCATTCGCAGTATATTGGTATCCCTGAGTCATTTTTTCCGGTCAGGGGACTCATTCTGACATTTTTTCCGGTGAACAGACGCAAAAACAGTAGCGGCGTTTGACGATCAGCGACAGAATCTCGGCTGATCTGCATTCGGCGACCGGCGTTACTGGTCGAGCGTATCAGATTCTTACTGACGGAGTGAGGAAGTCTTTCCGGAATTGATCAATGGTGGCCGTGCTGCATCCAACTGGACCGGGATCGCAAATTGTGATTGATCGAGCGGTGGTGCTCGTCGGTCGCGGTTCAGACTGCGATGCGATCATAGATTTCAGTTCTAAGATATCCCGGATGCATTGCGTGCTTGTTCAGGTTGATGCGAACTACTACATTCGCGACCTTGGCAGCATGAACGGCGTGCGCGTGAATGGCGAACGTGTTGATAAAGAGATGAAGCTGGTTCAGGGTGCTGAGGTAGTCATTGGCGATGTGATCTTTCAGTTTCACGCCAACGTCCAGCCGGCGCCGCGAGTCGCTGTTCGCACCCATGGTGGCGTGAAGGGAATGCCAGTGCCGGTCGATGACTCCGTATCAATTTTGGACGGTGAGATTAACGACGATTCTTTTGCGGACGCCGAAATCGGTGATGATGTTGAGTCCGTCGATGTAATTCAGGACGTGGAGATCATTGATGACATCGTGGAAGTCATTGATGAAATTGAAGTCATTGATGATGTCGAAGTCATTGATGATGTGCAGTTTGTTTCCGATCAAACCCGGCGCTCACGCAGACCACACCGATTGCGTTAAGTTAAGTTCATTTAAGTAACGACGAAAGCGATGCGATGCCGGTGGATTCGCGATTGACTAGTGGTTCGCCAAATGCCTTGCCGATTGACCAGCCCCAGTAGCGTGCGCGGTCGCGGATGTCGTCGATAACGGTTGGGAACTCCTGCTTGCGCCCGGTGATCAATTGACTTTCGTACACGCTGACAGCCGCCATCTTGGTGTCAATCTGAGACGAGATATCCATAACGATCGACGGTGCTGGATGAATCCGCAAATGAATGCTGAAATAATGCAGCAGCAGCGGTGGCCAGAATGGGTCGCCGGCCATATCGGAGCGACTGAGTTTCGACCAGAACCGAGCGTCGTCGCACAGACTGCTGGCAGCGACATGATCGGGATGTGCGTCCTGCCAAAATGGAGCCAGGATGATTTGCGGTCGAACCGTTCGAAAAACCTCGGCCAGTTTCCGTCTCGCATCAAGGTTCGGCTGCAGACTCCGATTGGGAAGATCCAGATGACTGCGCCAAGTGAGTCCAAGGATCTCTGTTGATTTCTGCGTCTCACGGACGCGGGTTTCGATTGATCCATGTGGTGTCGGTTCGCCGGATGTTAACTCCACGACGCCTACCCGCAGATTTTGCTGAAGCGAGACTGCAATTGTGCCACCTACGCTGATTTCTGCATCGTCGGGGTGGGGCGCTATTACTAGGATGTCAAGTGGTGTCATGAAGTCCTCTGGGCGCAGGTTGGTCCGGGGTTACACTTCTAGGGCGACAGCGGCATTTCATCGTTGGCGTCCTTGTGTGACATCGAGATCACATAGATCTGACAAAGTGTGACGTTCATCATTCGCTGCGTCAGCGCTGACGCCCTAACTTTCTGCAGGGATTTCCGATGATTCGATCGCGACTGATGTTACTGACCGCATGTCTGATCAGCTTGCAACTGGCTGGATGTTCAATAGTCGAATCCCCACGCACGGCGATGCGCAGAATGACCCGTTCCTTCACGCCAAATCCTGTCGATAGCGGGGACGACTCTGACGAAGACGATGGCCAGTGGGATTTCGTCGGCGATGAAGGCCGAGCCGACTATGATCGGGAACGCGATCCCGATCCATGGTTCGGAAAATACATTATCTCTGATAAAGCTCGGGCAATCGAACGAAATCTAGGCGTGGATTACTGATCATCGACTGAAAACTGAATCGCCTGCCCCGCGTGTCGGCAAATGGAGTGCAAAGTCAATTCTTCGCAACGCGACGTCCAGGACCAGAAGAAACGCAGCAATAGAAAGCAGCCATGGCCAGAGTTGCGTCGGGCGTGTCGCCCATTCGTTCGGGCGATCGAAAACTTTCTTTGGTTCGGGGTTGAACTGGCCACCAGAAATGCGGGCGACTTCCTTAAGCAATGCATCGTTTGTCGGCTGAATGCGGAGCTCGTCGCTGTATCCAGTGATCAGGCCGCGAGATTGGCGATAGACAATCTGACCACTTTGCTTCAACGCGATCTCCATGTTGTATGCACCGGATTGCAGTGTCGCGAAATCCGCTGCGTAGCGACCGGGTGCCGTTTGCTTCATCAGCGATTTTTCGCGTAGCAATTGAGGGTTGATGACCGTAAGTTCCACTTCGGAATTGTTCAGAAACTGCCCGATTTCATCGACGGCATCAAGCGAAATGGTGGCCTGCCTGCCGTCGCGAGACAAAGCCACCTGAATGCCGCGTGTGTCACTCTTCCGCATCGTCTGACGAACTACCTGAGTCCAGAACTTTCCGTACCCAGGCCATGTCAGCCATTCCGCTGCCCAGCGACTTTTGGCATCCGAAGTAAACGCCGCTGTCATTCCCAGACCATAACGCCACCATGCCAGCAGCGGGTCGCCTTTTTCAGTGGCAAGGATCACTTCGCTGGTCGGCTTTGGCCGCGTCATTACGTAGCCCAGCAGAAACGGAGCGTCTTCCATGTTAATTTCCTTCAGCGCATGAGTCGCTCGGACGACCTGGGGTACGAATGGCTGTTCGTCGATGGCTGACTTACTGGCTGTAACCGTTTCCTTTGCGAAGATTTGCGGAACCTGCGATGGATCCTCGGCGAGGTAATAGCGTCCTTTGCCGATGCGCGCGATAGATTCCAGGAGTTCTGTGGCCGCACCGCCCAGGGCCACCGTGGAGACCGTCATTTTTGCTGATACCATCTGTTGCGCCATGCCTTCAAAGTCTCCGGAATTGGAAACGCCATCCGTGAGCATGATCACATGCTTGAGCTTGGCTGATGTCGAATTGAGAATCTCAAAAGACATCTCCATCGCCGGGTACATGCTTGTCCCGCCGCCCGAGTCGATGCGAGCGATTTCGTCACTGACCTTGCCCTTGTTACTGGCGGACTGCATTTCGCTGATCACATACGTTTGATCATCAAACGCCAGCACTGCGATCTGGTCGCGATTGCCCAGCAATTCCACCGCAGATCGAGCGGCTGTTTTTGCCATTTCCAGCGGGTCGCCATCCATGGAGCCTGATCGGTCAATCACCAGCACTATGCCGAGCGATGGCTTTTCTTTTTCCTTTTCAAAGTCACTTCGGACGGGCAGGATTTCTTCGAGAGTGCTCTTGTAATAACCCCCGAGGCCGAACGACTGTTCTCCGCCGAGCATGATAAAACCGCCGCCAAGCTCCTGAACCCAGGTCTTGGTAATTTCCATCTGCTGCTGCGTCAATGCGGTCGCTGGCACATTGGAGAGCATCAGCAGTTCATAATTTTGAAGTCCGGCGAGCGTATCGGGCATCCCTTGCGGCGGACGCACATCGACCTGAATACCTTCGTCTTCCAAAGCGTATGCGAGCTCTCGAATGAGATTTGGATCGCTTTCGATGATGAGGACTCGCGGCTTTCCAGCGGCATAGACCAGACCGGAATCTGCGTTGTTGTCGAGCAGCGTGTCGTTCTGCAGTCCCGAAAGCCGCACTTTGAAAGCCGCCATGCGATCACGCTCGATGGATTGTTGAAAACGGAATTTATTTTCGCCAGTCTTAAATGTACGAGTCTCGCTGATGACTTTGTGATCACCGTGAAACACTTCTACCAATCCTTCGTCGTCGTGATTGGAATGAATCGTGACATCGACAAAGAACGGCTCGCCTTCGCGAACTTCAGCTGGCACATCGACGGCGGACAGCTGTACTTCCGGTTCAGCCCGTGTGGGCAGCGGAATCGTTGTCACGGGGACTCGGCTTCGCGCCGCAGCAGCGATGGCGTTGCCGTCGGTCTGATTACCATCTGTCAGCACAACGATTTGCGGCACATATCCAGGCGGCATCGAGCCTGCAGCGGCCTCAATGGCAGCGGCCAGATTTGTGCCGTCGCGTTTGGCGTTGTCTTCCAATGCTGCAGGAACCGCAGACGGTGCATTCTCTGTTGAGACTTTCGGCTTCCCAAAAATGGACGGCGTCGGACCAAACACCACGGGTTCAGCCTGCACGCTGCCGATGGTTAAGGCAAACGGCAGGTAAGCGACTCGATGCGATCCCTTCTTATCAGCCGCCTGTTTCAGAAACTCCGTCGCGGTTACTTCGGCCTTCGCACCAACACTCAGACTCTGATCCACCACAAACAGCACAAACTGTTCGTGCGTCCGGTGCAGCCACGTCAATCCTGAAAGCGCAAGTACCAGCAGCAGGCAGATGATCGATCGAGTCACCAGCGACGCAATCCGCTGCGGCCTGGGAAAGTCGCTGAGACTCCGAACAAACCATACCGCCAGCACAACCGTGATCGGCACGATCAGGATCAGCAGAGTCGGTCGCGTGAATTCGAATGGGAGCATCAGGATATCAGCCTCCTCTGATACAGGAACCATTCCAGTGTTGTCAGAATGCAGGCACTCAGAATAAGATAATACCAAAACGGACGACTGAACCATTCCGCAGATGTGAAATGGGTTTGCGGCGATTCGACCAGATCCCTCAAAGGTCGCAGATCGGTCTCCCGATCATTGGCCAGATTGATGGCGACCTCGGCGAGGACGTTTTCGGGTATGTCGGCTTTCTTCGCATCTTTTATGGTTTGACTGACTGACCAGACGCCGACTTCATTGAGGGGGCCAATGGTTGCCGACATTGATGAATGCACGGACTCAGTAGTTACCATCGCTGAATCGGTGCTGGTAACAACGACCGGCGTTATTTTTCCGCCGGGCGAAGTCAACATCAAATCGTTCACAGAATGTGCTTCGTCATTGATCGTCACCGTTGTCACGGCACCCGTTGGAAGCGATTGTTGAAGCTCACCCGTTGATCCGGAAAACCATCCGAGCGAATTGGCGACCATGATCGGGAACACCGTGCGAAACGCAAGGTCACTGCGATCCAGATTAACACTCAGCACTAGGCATTTCCCGCCTGGGCGTTTCACTTCGGCATACACAAATTCCCCGGACAACGTTTTCGCCAGCGAATGCGGAGGCGTCTTGAACCTCAATTGCTTCGCGTCGGGAATCAAGACATTGTCGAGACGAATGTGATTCATCAGCGGCGACGTTTTGTCCAGCTCCGTCACGATCGGATTCTCCATGGGTTCGCCTTGTTCCCATTGGTCGCAACTGCCAATCGGATCGACGACAAACACGTTTCCGGCTGGCAGGATACTCGGGACGATGCCGTGCAGCACAATGATCGAGTCAGTCGGCCATTGCTCCGGAAAATCTTTGCGACTCGTCACCTCAACCAGCGGATTGGCTTCGAACACCTTCTGCAAGAATAAATTTCCCTGCGACACGATCAGCACACGTTGCGTCTTCCGGCCTGGCAAAATTGCCCATGCCGAATTGTCAGTGGAAAGTTGATCCAATTCATCCAAATGTGTCTCTTGAGTCTTCATTGGCGCATCCGCCCTGTCGCTCGTCTGAA
The DNA here is from genome assembly GCA_947476295.1 of Planctomycetaceae bacterium. Lineage (GTDB taxonomy): Bacteria > Planctomycetota > Planctomycetia > Planctomycetales > Planctomycetaceae > SXXK01. The sequence continues at coordinate 15,252 of CANJQC010000118.1, forward strand.
TTTGCGTCAATACGCCCTCCAGCCGTCCGCCTTCCAGCGATGTTTTTTCAATCGAACGACTCCAGCGTTCCTCCGGCTTCAGCGTGAGTGGAATCACATCGACCGGGATATCATTAAGCGAAAGTTCAAGGCGACAGGCGACTGCGCTTGCTGACGCATTACGAACCGACGCCAGGATTTCATAACCCAGCGGGTCAGTCAAACTTCGTCGCACCTGCAATTGAGTAATGCCAGCGTTTGATGCATCAGTGGCGAACAGACGGTATTCAACGGGGGCTTGTTCAGCAGAACTGGTGATGCGTGAAGGTGAATCAGCAACCCGATCGACACAGCCGTCGGTCATCACGACGACTTGTCCGTGCGGATGCTGGCCAATCAATTGACGTCCCAGTTCAATGGCAGCCGTTAAGTATGTCGCATTGTCGGAAAACTCAATCCCCTGAATGGCGTCACGCAGCGTCGGTGCGTGCCCGGACATGCCGACGAGGACGTCCGGTGTGCTGCCGGCAAGGACAACCGCGACTTCATCGCGAAACCGCAATCCATCGACAATGTCCAACGCAGCCGACTTTGCCGCTTCAAGTCGTGACGGCACAACATCGGTCGCGCGCATACTGGCAGAATTGTCGATCACCACCACCAGTCGCCGCGCCTGCAACAACTGCCCGGAAAAATACGGATCGGCTATCGCTAGGACAATCACCAGCAGCAACAACAGTTGCAGCAGCAACGAGATCAAATGCCGAAAATTCTGCCAGACTGATCGCGGAGGTTTTTCATCGTAGATCTGTTTCCAAAACAGATTCGTCGATACGGAAACTCGCCGCAACCTGACTTTCAGGATGTACAACGCCACAATCGGCAGCGTGAGGGCTGCGAGCGTGAATGCGATTGGGTGTGCGAAGGACATCAGTTATAAATCGTTGAGCGAGTGTCGTTTCCGCGGGAAGGCGCCGACACCAACTGCCGATAAATCTGCAGCTGTGTTGGCCGGGCGGCCTTCGTTCATCCGTATGCATGCATTCAGGCTGTGAAATCCTCCATGGCAGATGCCCAATGTCAGAACTCCGGCTGTTAGTGGAGACACGGGGAAACGCTGAGCTTTCATTGAAGTCCCAGAATCCAATTTGCATATGGTACAGGTTTTACGCAGAATTGACTTCACGGTACGACGACCGCATGGTGAGATCAATGAACTTCGTGCGGGTTCCAAAGTCGATCATAGCTAAGTGGCGAGAGAATCTCATCCAAGGCATTGCGGTCGGTGAGCAGCGCAGTTCACTTCTTTGGGTTTTCGAGGTCAGATGGTGACTTTGGCCAGAGCTCCACCGCCGCAGTCCCGTAATTTCCTAGGTGAAAAAGACTCGCCCCCTTCACCTTAAAATCAAACGTCGCAAACGGCGCCGCAATCATCTGCTTCACAAACGGCGTGTTGCCAAGTCCTACCGTGACATGCGAATTAAAATTCTTCCCGCTCCGCTGAGGGACGTAGGTGTTCACATACTCGACGATCGACGGCGCCGTCACTGATCCATCCGGCGAGGGCACGAATGCCGCGTCCGTCCCTTTTACGGCAAAAGGTTCTACTGCCGCGATAATCTGCTCCTGTAGCTCGCGCAATTCGGCCGTTGGTTCTACCACAATCCCAGCCAGCCCTAGTTCGCCCACTGGCAACGAATAATAGCCGACGGCCCGGAGCTTCAATTTCGTAACATCGTGCGCCGCAAACACTTTCGCCAGAGACTTTTTCAGTTTCTCCAAGTCGGTTCGTCGCACGAACCGTTGGATCATCGAAACATGGGGCGTGTGCAACGTGTCCAGCGCGAACCCAGCCGGGTAGTCTTGCCGCAACGACAAATTTGCCGCTGCCGCTGCCGCGAGCATCGTCGCATCAGGATGGAGCAGCACATCAATCGCCACTACCGTTTCGGCTTGATGACTCTTGTCTGGATCACCTAGAGGCAGTCCGCCCACTGCCCCCATGCCAAGAGCCGCCGCTAACATAAAAACCGTCATCGCCATTTCATCGCTCCCCGATCTTGATCAATGCTTCGTGGGCCAGTTTTTGTGTTGTGTTTTCCGGACGAAAATTTGCTATCGAGTTTTCTGGCTCACATTGTGCCCACATTTTGGCCAACATCATAAAATAAGCAAGTGTGCCATCTCGGGGTTGTCATCCAGCGGATGCGCAATAATTCCACCGCAATTTCCGGGCTGGTCGTGATGGGCGTGGCAAGAGAAGAAATCGTTGGCGCCGCACGCACGCCGTGGGGAGCCAACGTGCGTGACTGTCGAATCACGCCGTTTGGGCGTGAAGGTGCGCCTCAAGGAAATCGGCAATTTTACACCGCCGGACGAGTTCGGGCGCATCAGGCCGTCAACGCCCACATCACCGAGACTTACTGGCAAATCGGGCGCGACATCGTGGAGTTTGAACAAGGCGGCCACGTCCGGGCCGAGTATGGAAAAGCGTTGCTGACGAACCTCAGCCGCGACCTTTCACTACGCCACGGCAAGGGCTTCAGCCGCAGCAATGTCATCTACATGCGCCTGCTCTACCTCCCCGACCGCGAAGAACTCCGCCGCGAACTCGAACTCACCCTGCAAGAAGCCGCAGAAGGAGGGGACGGGCCATGACCGCACCCCGCTCCGCCACCCCGCTGCCCCAGCTCACCGACGAAGTGGCGACACTCGCCGCCAAGGTCGATGCCCACCTCAAGAAAATGGGAGCGGCGTTATGAATCAAGAAATCGCCATCTACCGCGATCTCCTCGCCGACATCAAAGCCCGCATCCGCGCAGCCCAGCACCGCGCAGCCCTCTCGGCCAACGCAGAGATGGTTCTCCTCTATTGGGACATCGGTCGCCTGATCGCCGCGAGGCAGGAACACGAAGGCTGGGGTGCAGGTGTCATCCCTCGGCTCGCCGTGGATTTGAAAAATGCTGACTCTAACGGATTCTATGTGCGAAGGTTTTATTCAGGAATTTAGAACACTAATCTGCGCTGATCTTCACTAATCCGGATTAGCGAAGATTAGTGCAGATTAGTGTTCCACATCTTTTTTCCACGCA
>CANJQC010000119.1 GCA_947476295.1 Planctomycetaceae bacterium
GACTGCAGACGTTCTGAGGAAGCCTCGGCGTGAAGAATCAGATGAATTTGTCGGCATAAGTTTTCTCCGGGAGAGAAATTGGTTCAGTTCGACACACTCAAACCAATCGCTCAGCTGGACTATGGTCGTTGAGTATGCCGATTGGGTGGGAAAGCAAGCCTCGTGCGAACACCGTTCGCCGCGAAAGCATTCGCTGGTCTGACATCCTAGGCTTTACTGCGGCGATTCGCAAACGTACTGGCTGTGGATGCACATCGCCACAGGGTATCAACGGCATGGATACCCGACGAACTTTGACTCGGTGAGTCCAGCTACAGTTCGGCGTTTCCGGTGGCCGTTGGGTTGCCACCGCTGCGGAGGACGACTTCAGCTTTGGCGATAACGTTTTCTTCGATGCCTGAGTCTCGCATATGACGAACCGTGCGATCGACGTCGTAGGCGACGCGACGGAATTCTACGCGCCCGTTATTGATAATGGCGTAGGCCGCCCGTGAATCACCATCGCGCGGCTGGCCGACGCTGCCAGGGTTGATAATCTGAGTTCTTCCCATCTGCAGTTGCATTGGAATGTGTGTATGGCCGACACAGACAAAATCCACATCGACATGTTCCAGTCGCTGTTGCCACTGTTCCACGTTATCGCCAATGTACTCATCCAGCGGATCGCGCGGCGTGGCATGGACGAGCAAAAAACGATGATCGCCAACTACCAGATGTCGCGTGACGGGCATCTGAGCGAGCCAGGTAAGATGATCGTCGTTGAGGACATTAAAATGATGCGGCCGCATCGCTGCAACCATCTTTCGAAATGTTCCGCTCGGTCGCACCATCACGCGCTGCGCGACAGAATGATCATGGTTGCCTCGGACGACGCATGTGGCATTGCGCCGCACCCAGTCAATGCATGGCACCGGATCGGTGGCATAATCAACGACGTCGCCCAAGAACAGACACGCATCGAATTTTTCGTCGATCGCTGCGAGTGCAGGCCAGTTGGCGTGAATATCGGCAATCAGAAGAATACGCATCGCGGACTTCCGGAACTGATTCAATGTGGATACTGGTTACGATGATCGGCTGTTGGCGCGATTTGATTCCGAACAAAGTCCGGAACTGAAACTATTCGTCATCCCCGTCATCGTCGGCCGACACCACTCCAGTCTGTTCGACCAACGAACCGGAGTCATTGAGTGACCTGATGATTTCACGGAGGACAACCGTAGCGTACGTGCCGGACGTCACCGAAAACGTCGCCATGATCGCGGCATCGTCAGTCAACCTAGCGTCCGCTTCAGTTGGAAATTCTATCATTTTGCGACGTATGCCGGATGTGAGCCGTGAATACTTCTGAAAATCCCTGTTGCTCAAACGAAGGGACGACATAATCTCACGCTCCATGTCGGCCACGGCACCGGTCGCCGCAAGCATTTCAGGACCGGGCATCGGGCCTGCCGGGATGATGTCGTCGGTTGGCCCGTCAACTGGCAGGATGTAGGGTTTTGTTCCCTGTCGACGAATGACGACTTCACCAGGCAGCGGTGTTCGCAGAGTTCCATCGGTGATGCGTTGAGCAACCACCAGATTGAAGATTCCGGACTGCACGGCACTCAGCACCAGTCGTCGCATCGTGCGCGTTTTGTTTTCGGGCCAGTGGTCTTTCGGCAGAGTGCCTTTCAGCAGGCTAAGCCCATCGACCATCGTGTTACCATGATGTCCGAAGCGTTGAGTTCCAAAATAATTCGGTATTCCTTCCGCCGCCAGTGTTTGAAGTCGATCGTAAACGGCTTGTGCTTCGCCCGTCGTGAATGCACCCGACGGACTGCGAAGGACAAGACAAAACTTATTGCCACGCAGATGACCGGTCTTGAGTTTATTCGGATGAGCGGTGACAAACAGGACTTTGATATTTTCATCGTTCAGCTTTGCTGCGTGCTCGGCAAATCGCCTCGGGATAGAAACGAACTGGCGCGTGACTGCGTGTCGATCCTTCTGACCGGCGATGCCGATTTCCTTCGCCGGCACGCCGAGATTCCTGACGATACGGTGAATCAATTCTGGTGATGTCAGGCCGCGTTTTTCAATCCACAGGTACCCGTGTTCACCCTTTCCTGAGGGCTGATAAGCCGAAATTTCGTCCACCTGAAAGTCTTCGGGAATACTGCGAATATTGCATTCCGAAAGCACGGGGCTGAACAATTTTGGTGGGTCAATTACACGAGACAACAGGTCTGGAGAGATCGTCATCGAACGAAGGTTTCCTGAATGTGCAGCAGTGCAGGCCATGAAACGAACGACGGCCGTTCTGCAACTCCTGCAGACGCACTGTATCGCAGTCACGCTTCAGATGCGCGCATAAAAAAAGCCGAGCGGGGGCAGGGGGCGGCTTTTTTCATGGTTGGACAATCTGGATCGGAGGTTGTTGATACAGGCAGAGCCTGCGGAATTCGCCCACGCCAGCGATCCCATTTTTGGGGCTGTGGTTCAGGAATTTGCACACAACGTGTCAGAACTGTATCACCCGACCGTGCGACGTTCACAGTAATGCTGTAAGATCCTTTGACGAAATGGTTTACGACCAGATACGGGGAGACACAGGGCGAATGAACGAAGACGGAGTTCGAGTCACACGGGTTGACTGGCTGGCGGCTGTCCCGTCGTTGCGACTGCTGGAGGCAATCCGCCTAGCAGTTTCGTTGCGTGTGTTTGTCCCAGTGTTGCTGCTGATGTTGTTTGCAAGGGGCACCATGCAGTTTTTGGACAAAACGTTCAATGAGCTCAGATCGGGGAGTCCGGTACACAGCCTGCTGAAGGTGTCTGATTGTGGGCTGCCCGAATACCTTGACGCAATCAACGAGTCACTGTCTTTGATTGCGACTGGAAGCGCGTGGCAGTTTACAGTCGGCGTCAGGATGCTCGGTTTGTGGATGTTGATGCTTGGGTTCTGCGGAGTTTCCGCATTCCGGTCCGCTGGTTGCCGTTTCTGCACCGGAACGGGAAGTGGTGTAACTGCATCTTTCAGGCTTTCTCTACAAAGCTGGAAAGCCATTCTGATCAGCGCATTACTGAGCTGGATTCTGATGGCGCTGCTCTGCGTCGCGTTTCGCACTCTGTGCTGGACTGGTGCAAGAACGCATACGGGCATTACGGCAGTGGCTTCGCTGATGTATATCGTGGGCTGCGTCGTGCTGGGAATCAGCTGGCTCTTCTCACTCGCCGCGATCGCAATTGATCGCTGCGATGGCGCAGAAGCACTGAGTCGCGGAATCTGTTATGTGCTTTCGCAGTGGCTGCGCGTTGTTGTGTATGCGATGGTGTTTTGTCTGGTGACCGCCATTTGCAATCTGGCAGTTTGCTGGCTTGCCGACCAATCGCATTCGTTGGCATCTTTTATGTACATGAATCGCGATCCACTGATACGCGATGAGTTTCGCATAACGGCGTGGGCAACACTGGACCAGTTCTGCGAAATGGTCCGCCTGAGCATTTTCCTTTGCGAAATCGCCATCGCCTACGTGTTGCTGCGAAACGTTGAAGACGGCGTCAGCCTGCGCGAAATCGACGGTGGCAGGAAAACATAATTGCCAAAGAATTCAGACGTCCGATCGGTCCTGTCAGTCCCATAAATCCCGTAGCAGTAATGGGAATTATGGGAAAAATGGGACTTATGAAACAAGGACGACGTTGTGGACATCAGTTCAGTTCTTCAATCGCTGTTGCAGCAGGTCACGCAGTTTATTCAGATCACTGGCGAAGCCACGGATGCCTTCGGCAAGTTTTTCCGTCGCCATTGCATCTTCGTTCAGCATCCAGCGGAACACCGATTCATTCATGTTGATGCGTTCGATTGACATCGCTGCTGCGTCAGAAGCGTTGAGCTTCTGTGGCACGTCGGTGGTGATCGCACTCAGTTCTGCCAGCAGGTTGGGAGCGATCGTCAACAGGTCGCTGCCGCAGAGTGCTATGACCTGTTCCTTCGTGCGGAAACTGGCACCCATGACTTCTGTCTTGTAGCCATACTTCTTGAAGTAGTTGAAGATCTGCGACACGGAATGGACGCCAGGATCGTCTGCGACTGGAATCTGATCGACTTTGCGAGCCGCCTTGTGCCAGTCGTAGATGCGACCGACGAAGGGACTAATGAGCGTCACGCCAGCTTCAGCACACGCCACGGCCTGACCGAATCCAAACAGCAGTGTCAGATTGCAGTGAATACCGTTTCTTTCCAGATGCTCGGCCGCTCGAATGCCTTCCCAGGTGCTCGCAATTTTGATGAGTACCCGCTTGGTTTCGACGCCCGCCTCCTTGTACAGCTCAATCAACTGATACGCTTTATCGACCGTGGCTGTCATATCGAAGCTCAGGCGTGCATCGACTTCCGTGGACACTCGTCCGGGAACGGTTTCCAGAATTCGGCGACCAAAGTTGACCGACAATCGATCGATAATCGCATCAACCAACCCGCAGCGTTTGGATTCTCGCGCTGAAGCCGCCGCAATGGCGTCATCGATCAGTCCCCTGTACTGCGGCATCTGCGCGGCTTTGAACAGCAGCGAAGGATTCGTCGTGGCATCCTGCGGCTTGTGCTGCGCGATGGCATCAATATCGCCTGTATCGGCCACGACCACGGTATGCTGCTTCAACTGGTCCAGACTGTTCATGACAACGATTCCCCTTGCAGGACGAGTATGGATGCGCTCATCGAGTTGATCGATTGACGGGCAGGGTAATCAGTAGTGGCGCGGGATGAAAGTGAGAATGCCCCTTCGCGGTGTGTAAAAGGACCGTTAATCTCACTCATAGACAGATACTTCGCGCGGCCAAGATTGAGACATTTTTCGCTTACACGACATTAACCTGAAGAGTCAGCGAGGCAAGGTTTTGGGACTAGGCGATCAGGATTTCTGCGAAATCGCATGATGCCAACGGCATCCCTGGCAATCCCTGGGCGGCTCTGAAACAATAAGAGAACTGCAATCCGGAACTCAGCAAATATCATGTTCGGCAAACGGCAAGTCCCTGCAACAGTTCGATCGCACCTCTCCGTCTGCGTCAGCAACTGGAAAATCTTTTGAAATGCGCTCGTACACGTACCAGTTAATCGGTGCTGAGATTTCAGCGACGACGCGATTTTGCGACCAGTTGATTCAGGTGTCGCCTTTGCCGCATGACGACGAGTTGTTAATGCGGTCCATCGAATGCAGTAAGAAAAATACGGTCGATGATCCGCAACAGATTCCAATCAGCGACGACCCGAATCGTCGCGATGCCCTGCTGCTGAATGGCAATTTCAATTCATCAAGTGATATACAGGCTTTGCTGCAACAGGTGCGAGGACGCATGAACCGAGGGGCTCGCCTGTTTGTTGTTCTTTACACTCCATATGCGCAGTGGATATTTCGCCTGCTGACATACTTCGGCCTTCGCAGCGGTGCGTTGCCAACGACATTTGTCACCGAAACAGAACTGCGATCGTTGCTGCGATTGTCAGGCATGGAAGTCGTGCGAATTCGCCCGGCCGTATTTTTCCCGTTGAGAATCCCGTTCATCAGCTGGCTGATCAATGCAATTCTTCCCGTACTTCCAGGTATACGACGTCTCGCACTGACCTGGATCGTCGTCGCAAGACCTCTGCCAAAATCCGCACCAGCGCCGTCATTGACAATCGTCATTCCGGCTCGCAACGAACGTGGGAATTTGGAATCCGCACTGGTCCGAATGCCTCAGTTTGCCACAAATGATGTCGAAATCATATTTGTTGAAGGCAACTCTGCGGACAACACATGGCAGGAAATTCAGCGACTGTTGCCATTGTACAGCGATCGGTTTCGACTGGTGGCGCTGCAACAAACCGGGCGAGGAAAGAACGATGCCGTGCGACTGGGTTTTTCAAAAGCGACCGGCGACCTGCTGACAATTCTTGATGCCGATTTGACGATGCCTCCGGAATTGCTGCCGCGATTTTATGATGCATGGTGCCAAGGGCATGGCGAATTTGTCAACGGAAATCGGCTGGTGTATCCCATGGAAGGCCAGGCCATGCGCAGCCTGAATCTGCTGGGCAATCGTTTCTTTGCAAAGGCTCTGAGCTACGTTTTGGGAATCCGAATCGGTGATAGCCTTTGCGGCACAAAGCTGTTGGCTCGCCGAGACTACGAACGTCTTGTGGAATGGCGGGAATGCTTTGGCGACTTCGATCCTTTTGGTGACTTCGAACTGCTGTTCGCGTCGTCAGAGCTGGCGATGGGTGTTGTCGATATACCCATTCGTTATCTGGCAAGAACTTATGGGGAGACGAATATCTCGCGATTTCGTGACGGCTGGCTGTTGCTCAGGATGACCGTGTACGGGTTCTTTCGCCTTCGACTGGGGCGATCCCGATGAATGTCCTTGACGACCCGCGCCGTGCGGATCAACTGGTTCAGCGGATTAAGCAGAAATCGGCACTGCGTCGAATTTATTTCGAAGTCTACGCCTCTTATCAGGCCGTTCTGGACCGATGCCCTGGGGACGGACCTGCCATCGAACTGGGTGCCGGAGCCGGCTTTTCCAAAGATGTCATCCCGCAACTGACGACTGCAGATATTCTGCCATACAACACGGTTGATATTGCGTTTGACGCCTGCCGCATGCCGTTCGCAAACAATAGTCTGCGGTTTGTCGGTATGCAGAATGTGCTGCACCATATTCCGGATGTTGAGGCATTTTTTTCTGAATGCCAGCGATGCCTGATGCCCGGTGGTCGAATGCTGGTTGTTGATCAATATCCCGGCTGGCTGGCTCACTGGATCCTGAAGTATGTTCACCACGAAGCATTTGATCCCCACGCAGAGTCGTGGTCGTTCCCTTCCAGCGGCCCTTTGTCCGGAGCCAATGGCGCGTTGGCGTGGATCATATTTTTCCGGGATCGCGGCAAATTTGAAGAACTGTTTCCGCAATTGTCGATCGATCGAATTGATCGAAACACGCCGCTTCGGTATTGGTTGAGTGGTGGACTGAAATCTTGGTCGCTGATTCCTGATTCCTGCTGGAACATCGCCTGCCGCCTTGATGCGTTGTTACTGCGATGCTCCCCGGAATGGGGCAGCTTCATGAACATCGAACTGGTGAAACATCAATAATATCTAGGCGTCGAAACGAATCAGACGTCATTTGCTGGATACTGGCATGAGCGGTGGCGAAACCAAAAATCGATCTTTCAACGGGCGGAGATTTCCCAAAAGCATCTCACCGCTGGTCATCGGACTTGCTGTGTTCTGCGTAAGCCTGATCTCGTTTCTTCAAGCTGCTCATCACAATGGAATCCTTTGGGCGCCACCAAAGAACGGCGGCGACGAAGACAGTTATGAGCGTCTGGGATACAACCTGGCAGCTGGCCTAGGGTTTGGTTATTGCCCGTGTGACCTGCCTGTGCTGCTGGGAGAAGAAGAACCACCAGCCACAGAAAAATGTGTGCCGCACTGTAACCCGGAACTTTTCGAACCGACAGCTTATCGGCCTCCCGGATTCCCGTTCTTAGTTGCTGCGGTTAATCTGATTCAGCCTCTGAACTTCGGACTGATTCGGATCATCAATTGCATTTGCTGTGCTGCAGGAATTGCGATCGTGGCATTCGTGCTCGCGCGTCAATACTCAATCGCGGCGGCTCTGGTTATGGGACTGACATGCAGTGTGGACCCGCGGCTCCGTGAATTTGCAGGAACATTTCTGACGGAGAATCTGGCGACGATGGCGTGTTCCTCCTTTGCCGTATCGCTGGCCATGTTTCTCGAACGGAAGGATCGGCTGTCCGCCGCATTCTGCGGAGCTTCGCTCACGACGCTGGTCTTTATCCGATCGTTCTACGTGGCCTGGTATCCCGTGATCTGGATTTGTGTAGCCATTGTGATGTTTCGAAGTCGAGCCCGGGGTGGTGAGAACGTTCGCTCGTGGATGTTAACGCTGTCTGTATTTTGTTTGACAAGCCTTGCGTTGACACTGCCGTGGTGGATTCGAAACTGTGTGGTGCTGGACGGCGTTATGCCGACAGGAACTCAGGGAGGGATTGGCATCGCTGATGGTTTCAGTGATTCTGCATGGGCGGCACATGGAAGCTGGACTTCGCAGACGGCCAATCAGATTGCCGACGAGCTCCGGCGAGATCCGGACACACGAAACCTTCAGGGAATCGCATTCGAAAAAGAACAATGTGTGCGAGGATCTGCAGCCGCGACGTCCTGGATTCAGCACAATCCCGACAAACTGATCACTCTCGCATGGTGGAAGCTAAGTCGGCTCTGGGAAGCCGGAAGTCTGTGGCATCCGCTGTTGTTTGGTGCGGCCGCGATTGGGCTGTTCGTCAGCCGCAGGCAGGAACTTGCAAAAGTCACAATGCTGTTGTTACTGCTGAATTCAGTCACCGTCATGGCGACCTACCACACGTACGAACGATTCCTGACTCCGTTGCGTCCTGTAATTCATGCGTTTGCGGCGATCGGTGTGCTCGTGGCCTTTGCGACTTGTCGAAGACTTGCTGCGCGATGAAATGCGGATCACTACGGAACACGATGCGACTCGGCCAGCCCGATCGCTCGATCAAGTCGGCGGAGTACGCAGGCTTTGCCGAGCAGTTCGAGCGATCGAAACAGGTCCACGCCCTGAGCTTTGCCCGTGACGCACAGCCGCAGTGCCGGGAAAATATCGCCGACTTTGACTTGCTTCTCTGCTGCGAATGACTGCAGCAGCTCGTGCAGTGGCTGAGCCGTAAAATTGTCAATATCACTCAGCCGACGCCGCAGATCATGCAGCAGCAAAACGGCGTTCTCCGGCTTCACCACGCGCTTCTGAAAATTTTTATCGTCGATTTTGAGTTCGTCGTCGGCTACGAAGAATTCATCCAGTTGAAAGATGTCGCCAAAGACACGCAGACGATCAGCAGCCAGTTCAATGATACTGGCGACTTTTGCCTGTGTCTCTTTGTCGTCTTCATCGTCAATCAATCCGGCCCGTTTCAACATGTGCAGACAGCCGTAGAGTTTTTCCTTCGCTGGCAGTTCGCTCATCCAATGCGATTGGAAACTCAGCATCTTATCCGGATCCAGTCCTGCAGCGCTCTTGATCACTCGATCCAGCGAGAACTTCCGTTTCATCTCCGCCAGCGACAGGATTTCCGTCTGATCATCCAGAGACCAGCCAAGCCGGACGAGTGCGTTCAGTACGCCAGCGGGCAGGAATCCGACCTCACGATAATACGCCACCATCACAGGTGACAGATCATTCGATTTTGGATCAATGCCAATCCGGCTGAGCACCAGATCGCCCAGTTCGAACAGTTTTTGAAACTGCGGACTGGTGCGGTATTTATCGATCCTGCGTTTGCTCATTTTCTCCTTGCTGCCCGGAGATGCCACGTAAGGGACATGTGCCCATTCCGGCGTCTTGTTTCCCAGCGCGCGGTGCAGCAGAATCTGGATCGGTGTATTTGAGAGGTGTTCTTCCGCGCGAATGACGTGCGTTATCTCCATTTCGGCATCATCCACGACGGTGGCGAAATTGTAGAGCGGCGAGCCATCGTTGCGGGCGATCACGGGGTCCGGCATCAGGCTGCAATCGAATTCCACCTTGCCGCGAATATGGTCGTTGAGAACGACTTTATCCGCGCGAGGAATCAACAATCGCACAACGAATGGTTGACCGTCCGTGACGTTCTTTGCAACCTGATCTTCAGACAATTGAAGCGACACCCGGCTGCTGACGTAGACGCGTTTTTCTTTTTCCGCCGCTTCACGCTGAGTCTGCGTGTCTGCCGGCGCTTCAAAGTCGCGATAGGCTTTGCCGGAATCCAGCAGTTTGGAAAGTGCCGCGTCGTAAAGCTGTCGCCGCTGCGACTGAAAGTACGGACCATGCGGCCCGCCAACTTCAGGGCCTTCGTCCCAGTCGAGTCCCAGCCAGCGAAATGCGTCCAGAATCGGTCCGAGCGCTTCATCCATATTTCGCTGCTGATCGGTGTCGTCGATTCGCAGAATAAACTGACCGTTGTTATGGCGTGCCCAAAGCCAGCTGAACAGCGCAGTACGCATCCCCCCAATGTGCATATATCCTGTGGGACTGGGAGCAAATCGAGTTCGAACGGTCATTGACAGAATTTCGCAAGGAGTAGAGATTACCGACCACATCGAGGCATCATGCTTTGCCGCTCACCTCAGACCGTTGGAGTGTAGTGAAGGTCGCAGGGTGGGACCAGCGGCTGATAAGCCGCGCGGGCCAGCCCTGAGTGCCTCCCAATGTGTCCCGACTTCAGCCATACATGTCTAATGAAGCCGTTCAGGTACAAAATCCATGGGGAGACACCGGCAAAAAGATGCAGTCTGTTCATTTCGCTGTAAAATGGTGGAGGAGCTCCGACGGTGGCAGGAAATTCTCATTGGCGAAAGTGCGTAGAAAGAAGTCCTGGATTCCATGTGGGCATCCGTTCCGACAACCTGATATGATTTGTCGGTCGTGGCCGGGCCGCAGCCGGGACATAGGGATCTCAGCGTGATTTCGTATCGAGCACTCAAGAAGATCATTGGTGAAACAAGCCTTGAAAGAAAGTGCCGCTTTCTTTTCGGGTTCGCGTTGTTGATCCTCATCACCGCCAGCTTCTGGTTATACGACTTCAGCACGCGCCGGCTTATTGATTCACAGCAGGTACTGGCCGCACGTTCGCTGGTGCCGCGAATCCTGCAGCTGCATCACTACCGTCTGTTCATGGCGCTTGAAGAGCCTGCAACCGGAGACCAGAGCTCGTTTCCGGAGGTGAGCAGTGATGCAATTCCGGCACCGGCGTCGCCCGAAGATCCAACCAGCCGCGAGGCAACACTGGCCCACATTCGGCAGATTCTATTCGATCAGAACGCCAACGACGAACCAAATTATTATGCGGGGTCAATCTGGAGCCTGACAAATGCAGCGAATGAATTCCCCGAGAATGATAACGGCTTCGACGCGCGTCGCATCTTCCTGGACGAAGACCGTGACGACGATGAATACTGGGTGATCAGGACCGAAGCCGGTAAGCCTCGCATGCTCTCATATTACTCAGCAATCCGGTTGAAGGGATTCTGCACCAGGTGCCATACTCCGAACGGAGAAGTTGGAAACCTTGCCAGCCTGCGGCCTGAGAGTTTTTCGACGGAGAGCGAGACGGAATCATCTACAACTTCTGCCACTGACTCCAATTCTGGTGCCGCCAACTTGCCTGCAACATTGGAATCACCTGTTGCATCTGCCGAAGGTCAAGCCCAGCCGCGACCACCGTTGCTGAGCATTGCCCGCATTGACTTGTCGCTGGAATCCGTGGATGCGCAACTGAGCCGAAACCGCGCTATTCTGCTGGCGACTGGAATCGTCACTGCATTCCTGGCAATGCTCGTCGCGTACGTCATCGTCCGATACATCATCGTGAAACCTGTACTGCATCTGAAAGATGTCAGCGACGAGATCGCTCGCGGCAATCTGAATCTGCGGGCGGAAATCAGCACGGGGGATGAGTTCGAAGAGCTCAGCCACGCATTCAATCGCATGTTGAGACACATGATGACCGGAAACGACGAATTGCGGTCACTCAACGACAGCCTTGACGGTAAAGTGGATCAGTTGGCTCAGGCCAATATGGAGCTGTTCAACAATAATAAGCTCAAGGACGATTTTCTGGCCACGATCAGCCACGAACTCCGCACGCCACTGAACAGTATTCTGGGCTTCAGTGATATCCTGCAGTCCACCGCAAATCTGGATGAACGCCAAAAGAGGTACGTACAGAACATCCAGACCTCCGGGCAGTCGCTGATGCTTCAAATCAACGATTTGCTCGATCTGGCCAAGATCGAAAGCGGAAAGATGGAGCTGCATCTAACGACCATGAATCTTTCGGACGTGCTGGAGATTCAGGTACAGCAGATCATGCCGCTGGCCGATCGAAAGAACATCGATCTAAAGACAGACACACCGAATACACCACTGCCGATGATGTTTCAGGACCGAGGAAAGATTTGCCAGATCGTCACGAACCTGCTTTCCAACGCGATCAAATTCACTCCGGAAGGAGGGCGAGTTCGCGTTTCGTCACGTTTGGTCGATGACAACTCCGTCGAGTTTTCTGTTGAAGATACCGGCATCGGAATTCCGCTGCAGGAACAGGAATTTATCTTCGAAAAGTTTCGACAGGGAACATCTGATCCCGGTGGCCGTGACCACACGAAACGCGAGTACGAAGGCACGGGGCTTGGACTGTCCATTGTCCGCGAACTTTCGCGACTGCTGGGCGGCGACGTAATGTTGAGAAGTGAGTTCGGCAAGGGCAGTCTGTTCGTCGCGCGCCTGCCACTTCAGGCACCAGAGAAAAAATCCGAGCCCTTCATTCCGCTGGAATCACGATCATCAACAACCTTGTCACGCATCACGAGCGTCGATTTGCTTTCAACCGAACACAGCAACGACTCGCAAAAGTCGCCCCGGGAAATCTCGATCGAAGTGCAGTCCATCTGAGGCAGTACAGCCTGAGATTGACAATGCTTTATGAAGGAGATGAGGGAGGCGGCGAGAATGTTCGGAACGCATAATCGAACGCAGATTAAAGATCTTTGACTTTCTTGTCCCTCCTGCGTTCGGCTTCTTTCTTCTGCATCTGTTTTTCGAGGCGTGCAGCTTTCGACGCTTCCCCCTTCTCTGACTTGTCGGCCTTCCGTGCAATGTCGCATAGAATGGCGAGTGAATCTTCGACCGGTTCCTGTTTGAAGCTGGATCCGGCGGTGTACGCTCCACAGCCCTGCTGAGCCGGAATCTCGTAGCTTTGGTCCAGGCTGCGAATCGCAAACGCTAGGTCTTGAAATTCACTGTTCACCGACTTGGCCGCAACACTCAGGCCGGCTGTCAATCCGACGACTCCTACCGTTCCCAGCACAACCGCTTCGGCCGACAGGATCACTCCGGCCTCATCTCTCCACAATTCACTGAAAATACGCATCTCTCAATCTCCTCAACTTCCAGAAAATGACGGCTCTGAACAGATTCCCTCTGAATCTCCAAAGTCCGATTGGATCAGTTGTGACGATTGTGTCGATCGATTAACGCGCCAACAATGTGAAATTGGGTTATTTAGAAAGTTTGCAATGTTTTTAATAGTAGGTATCTGCGGAACCAGTCGGTCCGTTTTTTTGGCCTATACTCTGCGCGGCCAATATTGAGACATTTTTCGCGTAGAGCACCAACCCGAAGCGTCAGCGAGGCAAGTCGAACAATGAGCGACTCAACAGGCGAATGTGACCGACGAACACATCGCTGTTGCGAAACTTTGCGTCTCTGGATCCCGGCCAGGTGATTGCAATCGACGTCTTTATTTCTGCCGGGGAACCGCTGAAGACGATGACCCGGTCGCTCAGGAAGACGGCTTCATGCATATTGTGCGTGACAAGGACAGTTGTGAGCTTACGATCTTCATGCAGGCGGCGGATGTCTTCCTGAAGTCGCATTCGCAGAAAATCATCGACAGCAGCAAACGGTTCATCCAACAGCAGGACATTCGGGCTCGTCACAAGGGCTCGGGCAAGTGACAATCGCATTTGCATGCCGCCAGACATCTGAGCTGGACGCTTCGCGGCATCCTGAGCCGACAAGCCAACTTGTTCCAAAAGTTGATGCAGTGACCTTTGAGCGGCGGGTGTGGACAAATAGCGGGCGTCAGTTGTCCCGAGTTCCAGCGGCAGACGCAGATTCTGCTCCGCTGTCCTCCATGGAAGCAGTGTTGGATGTTGAAAGACAAATCCGATCTGCTGCCCGGTTGTGCTGGGACGATGCTCCACGGTTCCGAATGTTGGCGACTGTAATCCGGCAATGAGCCTCAGCACTGTGGATTTTCCGCAGCCAGAAGGACCGACGATCGTAACAAACTGCCCGGCTGCGATTGATAGATTCAGGTCACGAAACACGGGACTGTCGTTAGCGTTAAACCGTTGCGTGACCTGCTGAAACGAAAATACAATTTCATCCTGCGTTGATGCTTCAACTGAACCGGACATAAGGGAACCTCAGGGTGCTTGACAGACGCCTCCATTTTGCCGCAAATGTCACGGCCAGGCGATCTGAACAGAGATATCGTAGACGCGATTTTACGAGAAGCAACGCTGGCATTCGTCGTCGAGTTTTCTTGCCAGGATCTGCAGCCGACGAACTCGACGCAGAGAGTCAAGATACGTAAATGCTCTTTACCGAGCTCACGACTCACTTCACTAAAGCTCCCAATCTGTTATACTCTCAAGGTATCGCCCAAGCTGCCATCCGGGGGGTCGTCTTGCGTTGGGATGACTCGGAGTAGCTCGGCGACAATCGGATTAGGGACAAAAAATATGGCTCGACATTTGATTTTCTGTGTGCTGGCCTTCGCAGGCGCAATTGGGACGACGAACGCGGATCACTTCCATCTGTATCATCCACGACCCATGTTTATGGCACCGGTTGTGACGTACCAGCCTGCTTATGTTGTTCCGACTGCGATGTATGCTGTCACACAGGTACCCGTGACGACAGTTTCCTATGCCACCAGCTACTATGCTCCGCTTGTTCCGACGGTTGTATACGCAACTCCAGTCTATTCAACTCCAGTCTATTCAGCTCCAGTCTATTCAGCTCCAGTCTATTCAGCTCCAGTCTATTCAGCTCCGATATATTCGGTGCCTGTCTACGGTGGATACTCCGGACATCATGTTCACAGCCGTCTGAATGTTCATAGAAACGGCAGCTACAACTACCATGTCCGCGTCCGATAAGGGCGAGACATGTCGGCAGAAATTGCCGCATTTCGTTTCCACCCACGCAGTTAGTCTCAGAAAAATCTGCAGTCCGAGGTTGACGACCGCGAAAAGCCCTCGATCCTTTTGCTCGTGCTGACCTGAAGCTTTCAGAACGAACCGCGCAAGGATCTAGGGTCTGCCGGGTCGCCTGAAAAACACAACAAAATCGATCTGGAGCCATTTTGCTGAAACTGTTATAAGGCCGTTCTCACTGAGACGGACGATGCGCGGGCAAGGTTTTTTTGTTGACAAATGTGATCCGGACAAAGAGGATTCGGCAGGAAGTCGGAGCCTTTGAGTCATTCTCAGTCAGCGTGTTTGACAACGATTCTGCTCATTTGAGCAGACATGTTCTCTCATCGGAAGGAGTCCGGTGGTGCGCTTCATCGCTGCCATTACTGCTATTACCGTCTGCTGTCATTCCTTTGCTGTTCAGGCACAAACAAAGTCGCCGGGCAAACGCCCTGTGGCACCTGTCTCCCGTGCTCAAGCGGACGATTCGGCGTCCCGCGCGCAGATTGAACTCAAAAATGAGCATCTGAATCAGGATGTCCAGCCGCTGCCACCGGAGTTGGAACAGTTGTTGCGAGACTGGGCGGCGTCCAGCGAAAAAATTCAGCGTCTGGAAGGCGAGCATCTGCGGCGAGTCTACGACTTGCCGTACGAAGTTGAGAAACTTTCGCAAGGGCGATTTTTCTACGAGACGCCCGACAGGGGTCGTATCAACATCAAGTCGGTCGAAATCACTAGGAAGATGCTCGATCAACGAGCCAACGACGAAGTACCAATCAGAAAACGTAAAAACGGCACACCGTTCGAATTGAAGTCTGATCAGGAAGAATGCTGGGCCTGTGATGGACTGCGCGTCTACGAAATGGACATCGCAAAAAAAGAAGCGCGCGTGGCGCAGTTGCCTGCTGACATGCAGGGCAAGAACATCATGGACAGCCCACTGCCTTTTCTGTTTGGAATGCCGCCGGAAAAAGCAAAACGCCGGTTTCAGATGTCTCTCCTGCGTCCACTTGATCTGAAATCAGGGAAAGCCTCTCTGCACATTCTGCCCCGGCTTCCTCAGGATGCCGGCAGTTGGGCCAGTGCTGACGTGATTCTGGATCTGAAGACATTTCTTCCGATCGCGGTTCAGCTGGTCGATCCGGCCGGGACCAAGATCACTGTCTACAGCTTCACAAACTTAATTGTGAACGAGCCTAAATGGAAAGACGCTTGGTTTGACAAGGAGGACCCAAAGACGCGGTTCACTCCTGACCTGCGTGAATTCAACGTCCAAGTGAGCGACAGCGAGCAGCCTGTTCAAATGGCAGACAATGACCCGACAAATCCGCGATTACAGCCGGCTCCAAAACGGGCCGCGGCACCGAAAGAAGGAAATCCGGATCCGGCACTCGTCAATGTCCGGGGCATGTTCCATAAAGATGCCCTGATACAACTGGAACGTCAGGGACTGAAACGAGTGAAGGATGATGAAATTGCCAACAACATCATTCTGGAAGCCGGTCCGCCTGCGGTAAAAGAAGCCGATGTCTTCACCGTCAAGTCCCAAGATCCGCCAGCAGGTACTCCGCTGAAAAAAGGCATGAAAGTCCGCCTGACCATATGGAATAAACTCGACGGCAACGGAAAGCAGTAAGATAGAAAATCAAAAATCCAGATAAACGATGCGGCCCGGGATGAGTCGCACGAAGCGTGTTGCGAACGGTTCAACATCCTGTGGTGTCTGGCGAGCTTCCACGCGAACAATCTGGCAGACTCCGGGATCAAGCGGGCGAGTTGACTCGAACAGCCAGATTCCGTTCTTCATTTTCACGCCACCCATGATGCCGACTGTGAGATACGGGACTGTGCCGTTGTCTTTGACAGCCAACATCCCAGTGCGTGGATGTTTATCGAGCGGTATCGGGGTTGAAACTCGAGTGTATGTCTGCCCCAGTGTGCCAGGCGGTGCGATTTCCAGTTCGCGACCATCATATGAGTGTGCTTCGACCGGTGCCCCTAGCATGCTGTGATTCACGTAAGCATCACCAATACCCTCATCATGCATCATTGGATGCATCATTTGGGGCACCACGGCGAAGCCACCATAACTCGGTATGGCCATACTGACGGCATGCATTCTCTGGCAATCGCAACCATGGGCATTTGTGGACAAACCAGTTGTCAGACACGCCAGTCCGCACAGCACGAGACAGCAGAGTCGTCTGCTCATTGGAAGGATCCTTTATATCCGGAGTTTGATGAACGGCAGACGACTGTGACACCACAGCTCAAACCGCGATTGCCTGAAAGCTATCACGCATCATCAGATTCCGGAGTCATAAGTTGCTTCGCTGTGCAGATTCACCTATCCCAAAGTTGAGTTTCTCGCATCAGCCAGGTCGGGCGGACCTGAGCGAGCAGCCAAAGCTGACCTGGCATGACGATCGTGACGTGCTGAACAATCGCATCAGCAGTGATGAGCACCCCTGCAGTTCACGTAGACGGCATAGACGGACTGGCTGGCTGTCATAAACAGACGATTGCGTTTTGTCCCGCCAAAGCACACGTTGCTACAGATTTCAGGCAGATGAATCTGACCGATCCGAACCCCATCTTCGGCGGCAAAGATGTGGACACCGTCGTAGCCTTCACCGACCCAGCCCGCACCTGCCCAGACGTTTCCATGGACGTCGCAACGAATGCCGTCCGCGAAGCCAGCTTTTGTCGACTGATCTGGCATGATCAGATTCATGGATGCAAACTCACGCCCGTTCGCCAGCTTTTTAGCATCGATCACATCCCAGACCTGAATCACTTTCGGCGCTTCCTTATAGTGCGACGATCCCGTATCGGCTGCGTAGATTTTTTTGTAGTCGGGCGAAAAGCAGAGCCCATTCGGTTTATACAATTCATCGGAAACTTTGAAGAGCTTTCCGGTGCTGGCTTCGATTCGATAGATCGCTTCTTTCTGATTTGGCTGCAGTGAACCGGTTTTGGACAGCTCACCCTCATAGTCCACCAACGCACCGTAACCTGGATCAGTGAACCAGATGTCTCCGTTCGGATGCACCACACCATCATTCGGAGCATTCAGCGGCTTGCCTTCGAACGAATCAGCGAGCACGGTTCGCGTGCCGTCGTACTCATAGCGTGCCACACTCCGTGTTAGATGCTCGAATGAAATCTGCCTTCCCTGAAGGTCAAAAGTATTTCCGTTGCTATTATTCGTCGGGTTCCGAATCGTACTCACATGCCCATCGTCTTCTAGCCAGCGTTGTTGAATGTTGTTTGGGATGTCGCTCCAGATCAAGTAACGGCCGACGCCGTTCCATGCTGGGCCTTCCGTCCAGAGGGTATCCTTGCTGTGATGAATCCGCTGAATCGGCGTGTTGCCGAGTGTGAGTTTTTTGAAGCGTTCATCGAGCGAGATCAGGCGTGGATCGGGATAACGAACAGGCGGGGCGTCTTCGTTAAAATCGTCGCCCCGTAGCAGTTTTGCAGCGGTGAGTGTCGCGGC
>CANJQC010000120.1 GCA_947476295.1 Planctomycetaceae bacterium
GATGCCTCGATTCTGGACACACTGAGCCGCGTCCTGTTTACAAAAGGTAACATTGAAGACGCCATTGCGACTCAGAGAAAAGCGATTGAGATTGCAGACCCCGCTGACAAGGAACAATATGAAGCTGGGATGAAGGAATATGAGGCCGCTCTGAAGGGCAACGATTCGGAAGCAAAACCGGCTGACGCTGTCGAAGAAAACCCGGCTAACACGGAGGCTGTGAAGCCTGTTGAAGGTGATGATGCCAAACCCGCTGGAGACGCTGCTAATTGACTCACTGAGTTCCGGGCAGGAATGTTACCCTACGGGACAAATTCGCTGGTCATCATAATCGCGTCGCGGTGGATTCCACTGTGTTCAAGATCGGCCTGAAGTTTTTTTTCGGCCGATGCTCGAGCGCTCTGGCGAATCAGCACGCGGACTTTGATACCGTTTGAATCGCCTTTGGCCAGCCCAGCCAGTTCCACGATGCGAGACAGTTCAGTGGGACGATGAATAGTATCGGGCTTTCCGGGCAATTCGATCATGTACTGATAATCGTCGATCAGCACAGTGAGGATATTTCCGGAGAGCGCTTTGTGTTCGTCGTCCGTCAGACCACCAATGATCGGATCAGGAGCGGCGAGGCTGGATTCTTTACCGGAACCGCTCGCGCCAGTGCCACCTGGCCCGAAACCTCGGAACAACAGAAACAACGCCAGTCCGATCAGGATTGCACCGCCCCCCATGCCGGCTCTTGATGTGCCACGGACAATTCTGCCGGGAAGTGGGACACGATCGTTTTTCTTTGACATCAGTGACCTCGGAATCAAATTTTCAAACGACAGACTTGTCCACACTGAGACTTGCGGGCACGAACAAAGTGACACATGGCGGTCTCCACCAGGATTTCTCGGCAGAAACCATCGAGCTATTCTGTTGGCCATCCTTTGTGTGAAAGTGTGACACGGGGCTTAAGGCGAAGGTGATTTCACTGCGTTGAACAGCGAGCCCTGAGCGCGATAACCAATGATTGAGAAATCATACCATCGCGTGCCGCCTGCGTCTCTGCGAAGTTGTTCCATCAGTAAAGGCATTGCGTCTGTGGCTCTGCGACGTGCCACCGCCTGCGCGTCGCCCCATGTCAGCAATACCACGACCAGTGTTTTAGGCTCTGAAAACGACTTGCTGGATTCAAAGAGTCGCGTGACGAAATCCGCATCACTGGAGAAATCGGTCACAAACGACTGCTGGCTATCGGTGATGAGTGCCTGACCGTTTACCTGCACATGAATTTCCCAGATAGTAACGTGCTTCTGCATCTCATCGACTTGCAGCATAAATCGGAAAATTTCCTCGCCCCGGGCCTGCATAAGTTTCTGGAGTCGTTCGGTGGCCCCCTGCAAACGTTCGGCATCGTCGGGCGAACCGGACGTTCGCAGTTTGAGGATTTCCGCCATCACGTTGCCGGGAAGATTGAGCGATTCTGCCAGAATTGAGCCGATCTGATGATGTTGATTGATAATACTGCGAAATTTTTCGTCGTATGTTTTTCCAAGTTCCGCCAGCGAAGCCTTTTGATCTTCGACGTCCTTTTCCAGTGCCTGCCTGCGTTGTTCGATACTGGCGTTCTCTTCAGCCTGCCGCGTGTCCAGCGCTTTTTCCCGAGCAGTCAGGGCTTCCTGAGCAGTAACTGTCCTGTGACGGTTCTCAATATACTGTGAGAACATCACGATCAGCAGCAGATCCAGTAGTGGCGTGAGCTGCAGAGCAAGGCGACGTTTGGGCTGCATCAGGCGGTGGCCTCCGGCCGCTGAGATGACATGCCAAGTTCTCGCTTCGCACGTGCCACCATTTCCCGCACATGAGTGCGGCTGTCGGTGAGTCGATTGAAGCGGATTTCCAGAATGCTGTTGACAAACATCAGCACAATCGCGGCAAATAGTCCGGCGAACGTTGACCAGATGGAATCACCAAATCGTTCCATCACGACATTGACCGTTGAGGCAGACTGGGCGGCAGCGTCTGTCTGCAAGGCCGAACCGATCGCCAGCACGGTCCCGAGCACACCGCTCAGCGGATACGCTTCGATCATAGTTCGCGCCACATGCGTCGCAGTTTCGAAGGACAGTGATTCAAGGTAACGTCGTTTTTCATCGAGAATCTGCATTCGCCGCAGGCATTCAGATCGATCTTCGCTGCGGCTTCCGTCAGAAAGCACATCGTTTACGTCCTGCACAAAAGCGTCGATCTGAGTCGTCAGTGGCACGCCGCGTTCCAGCACACTGCGGTGTTTGAGCCCACGGGTATAATCATCCAGAGTTCCGGCAATTACCCGCAGGTCACGCGCACACCAGCTGCGGAGAAACGAAAAATACAGCAGGTGCAGCAGTGCGGCGATGGTGATGACGGGCGTAGACAGACTTGAAAAGAACTGCAGCCATTCGCCAACGTTGCTGGACTGTGGGATTTGAAATGGCATTAAGAACGCTCACAGGATGCGATTATTGCGAAGTAAGTGCTGTCGGCTAAGTCGCCGCGAAGACCGGCCGTTCCACGATGGTACGATAAGACCGGGAGAGTAATTCCGATTCACTGACAATGTCCAGATCCAACGTGCGTCGTCGTCTGTGGGATAAGTTGGATTCGTCAACGCG
The DNA here is from genome assembly GCA_947476295.1 of Planctomycetaceae bacterium. Taxonomy (GTDB): domain Bacteria; phylum Planctomycetota; class Planctomycetia; order Planctomycetales; family Planctomycetaceae; genus SXXK01. Next base: position 2,637 of record CANJQC010000120.1, read on the forward strand.
AGGCGGTTTGGAGCAAGAACTGTATTCAGCAGCGAATCGTAACGATTGCGAGGCTGATGCGGTTGTTTTTTGAGCGACTTTCGAGTCAGTATGGACTATTGAGCCAGCTCAAATTCAGAATCAGCGTTCCGGTTAAGTATAGCTGTACGGAATGCGCGTCAGGTGGCAACGCTAGCGTTCGATTCGAAATCCCGGCCTGTGCAAGCGCCTCTCAATCTTGTGGATTTATGAGTCGGGGCAGTCGATTCTGTGATTCATAAGGAGGAATTTATGCTTGTACTTTCACGGCAGAGCGACGAAACGATCATTATCGGCGACAATATTCGTATCACGATCGTTGAAGTCAGGGGTGATAAAGTTCGCATTGGAATTGACGCACCGCGCGATGTGACGGTTCACCGTCAGGAGATCTATGACGCGATTCGCCGTGATGCAGAAGCGGCAGCGGTACGACCGATCTGAACCGCGTGCAAAATCGACGAATTCAATGCAAAATGGCTTGCGGAGGTGTAAACTTCCGCAGGCCATTCTGCATTTCCGGCCCGGATTCTATGTGCAGTAGTTTCTGGCGTCTGTTTGTTTAACGGCGAGGCGCAGGCGGACCAGCAAGGGCAGAATTCGCTTGCGCCTGCGGCTCGCCGTTAATCGATTTCAACATTAAAATCGCCCTGAGGTTCACATAGAATCCCATAGGGTCAGCAAAATTCAATCGGGAGTCCGAAATGCGACAGCGATTCGCCACTGTGGTTAGAACCTTCGCCATGCTGGCGGCGATCGGCAGCGCTCAGATTGCGAGCGCCGCTGAGTCACAGGAATCGCCAAAGCCTGAACGAGAAATACCTTCTGGGCAAAAGCCGCTCGAAGCGCTGCCGGAGAAACTCAGAAGCGAACTCGGCGGAGCCACTCCGCTCAATCCCGACGGCACGGTACTGATCGACGTGAAATCACGGCGCGTCGTGCTACGGACAGAAGTGGCATGTCGAGACTGCATTCTGGAAATGTTTCTGGTTCCGGAGGGCAATCGTGAACACGAAACGATTCTGCGTATTCGTTCCAAAGCATACGTTATTCACACAGCTCTGCTGGCATTGGGACTCGAACAAGGGAAGCCCGCTGTGTTTTCGCCTGAGTTCATTGCACCGTCCGGGCCGGAGATTGTTTTGGAACTGGTCTGGCTGGACGACGAAGGACTGGTTCAGCGTGCGGATGCCTGCGACTGGATTCGACACAACGTACATCGCTATTATTCCGCGCCGTTGTCAGGGCCACCTCCGGGTTTGCAACTGCCATATAAGAATCTTCGCTGGGACAAATTCAACAACGAGATCCTGTGGTACGGCCCAATGACGAACGAAGAACGCACCGACCTGCTTTCGAAATGGAAGAAGGACGAATACCAGAAAGCGATTGAGACGTTCTTTGAGGAAGGTAAGTCGCGTCCAATGACGGCGTCGTTTGTCTTTGTTGGCAGCAGTATGTACAAAGACGAGGATACTGCCGAAGAATTCTATCAAGCCGAAGGCGGACATGTGATCTGTACGTCCAACTTCCCGGATGCGTTGTTGGATGTTCGCGAGGAAAGTTCTGCCAGTGATGGCGGGCAGACGTACGAAGCATGGACCGAAAAAATTCCGCCAGTCGGTACGCCCGTATTGCTGGTGATGACTCCACAGGCGGGCACCAGTAAGGCTGCGTCGAACTCCAGGAACAAGGATGAATCAACGGCACCCGCCGACGAACCTCCGAAAGAACGCTGAGATGATTGATACTCACTGCCATCTGGATGCAGAAGCATTTCATCAGGAGATCGACGCCGTTTTGCAGCGCGCAGCGGATGCCGGTGTGGAGTCCATTCTGACAGTCGGCACAACACTGGAGTCCAGCCAAGCGGCAATCGTCCTCGCAAATCGTTACAAATCTGTGCGGGCCATCGTTGGCATTCATCCCAATTATGTCCAGGCAGCAAAACCTGGCGACTGGGAACAGATCGAAGAACTCGCGACGCACCCAGCAGTTGTCGCAGTCGGCGAAACGGGACTCGACAAGTATTGGGACCACACACCGCTCGATCAACAGCAGGACTACTTCGTCCGGCATATTGAATTGTCGAAACACATTAGTAAGCCGTTCGTCGTGCATTGTCGGGAAGCCGATGTTGAAGTCTTGGAAATCCTGAAAACAGAATCGCAGCGTGGCCCGTTTATTGGAGTGATGCACGCTTTTTCCGGGAATGCAGGAATGGCGGTGGAATGTCTGCAATTGGGGATGTACCTGTCATTCGCAGGTATGCTCACGTTTCGAAAAAACGAAGATTTGCGAGCCGTCGCCGCCTCCGTGCCGCTGGATCGGCTTCTGGTCGAAACGGACGCCCCGTATCTGTCACCTCATCCAAATCGCGGCAAACGCAATGAACCCGCCTGGGTCCGACTCACCTGCGAATGCCTCGCCACCGTCCACAGTCTGACACCCGAAGCCATGGACGAACAAACCACGTCAAATGCCCGACGGCTCTTCGGCCTTGTCCACGACCGTGGCGAGCGGCATGCGTAAGCTTGCCGGTACATTGCGATTCTGCATAATGTACGAATAAATCAACACATCACAGGAAATATCTATGCATCGTTTCCTTCTCACCCTCATGGTCGCAGGTCTGCTTCACACAAGCGCATCGAGTGCAGAATTCGCTGGCGTCAAAGTGGCACCCTATCTTGGCTATCAAGAGGCGGTGCATTTGACGAACGGACATGTCACGGTGGTGCTGTGTCCGGAAGTCGGTGGGCGAGTGCTGGAATATGCCCTGAACGGCAACAACGCGCTTTATCTGTCTGATGGCGAGAAGAAGTGGAAGCCCGGCGATCGTCCGGAATCCTCTGCCGGACGCTTTGACATCGGCCCGGAACTGGTGATTCCGCCACGACCGACGCTCTGGGACAAAGCATGGACTTCAGAAATCATTGCTGATCGCCACGCGCGACTCACCAGTCCCGACGATCCGTCTACCGGTGTCCGCTTAGTCCGTGATTTTGTGCTCGACGAAAAAACGACGCAACTCAGCTGCACACAGACGATTCATAACATCTCAAAAAAACCAGTCGAATGGTGTCATTGGAGTCGCACGTTTGCCGTCGGACGCGGGATTTGTTTTATCCCTCTTACAGCCCCCAGCCGATTTCCGAAAAGTTATGTGATGTACGAGGAAGGATCTCTGATCAACATGAACCCCGAGGATCCGAATATCCGCGTGCGTGATGGATTCCTCGAAATTTTCGGCACACCGCGAAAGCCAAAACTCGGCATGGACAGCTACGCGGGCCTGATTGCCTATCTTTCACCGAATAACCTGTTGTTCGTAAAACGATTCAAAACTTACCCTGACCGCGTCTATAACGAAGCCGCTGGACTTACCATTTCCATCTGGTATCCCGACAACGCAATGATTGAGCTGGAACCCATTGGTCCTCGCGAACGTCTCCAGCCTAGCGAACACGCTGGCTTTACCGAAGAATGGTTCCTCACCGAAATGCCATTCCCGCAATCCCGCGATGTCGATCTGGAATCCGTGAGGAAGGCGCTTCCTTAGGCGGTTCACTTTTACCGCAAACCTAGCTCTGTGCCTCCGTGCCTCTGTGTGTAAAAAACTTGTTCTCACGGAGCCACGGAGTTCGCGGAGGGGGGGCCGTCAAATGTGCCGATCTTCAGGAAGCTGCTGCCAAGCAGCTCGAAACCGACGGAAAACCTGCACTCTCGGGCGAGTTCACGTTACAATGCCGATCATTGGTGTTGTTTGGAATGTCGGGCGAGGTGCATGAATTATGTTTGCGGATCGAGTCATTCTGTATTGTCGCGCTGGTGATGGCGGGAATGGGTGCAGCAGCTTTCGTAAGGAGATTTTTGTTCCTCGCGGTGGCCCGGATGGCGGCGACGGCGGCGATGGCGGCGATATTGTTATTCAGGCTGATGAGAACAAGGGCTCTCTCGGCAATCTTGTTGGCCATAGACATTGGAATTCAGAACGCGGCCAACACGGTATGGGCGCGCTTTGCACCGGACGCTGCGGCAAGCCCACAGTGATTCTGGTCCCACCTGGCACGTTGATTACAGATCTGAAGCATGGGCACTTGTTGAAAGACCTGCAGCACCACGGCGAAAGCGTCGTTATCGCAAAAGGCGGGCGTGGTGGGCGAGGTAACAAGCGTTTTGCAAGCCCTGTGAATCGGGCTCCACGAGAATCCGAAGAGGGACATCCGGGCGAGTATCGTGAGATCTCGCTTGAACTTAAGATGATCGCCGATGTCGGCCTAGTTGGAAAACCGAACGCGGGCAAATCGACGCTGTTGAGTCGCGTCTCGCGAGCGACACCGGAGATTGCCGACTATCCCTTCACCACCAAGTATCCAAATCTGGGGGTGGTGAATATCGGCTATGATCATGAATTTGTGCTGGCGGATATTCCAGGTCTCATCGAAGGGGCTCATGCCGGCGTCGGTCTGGGGCACGATTTTTTGCGGCATGTCGAACGAACGCGACTGCTGGTTCATCTTGTCGAACCTGCTCCGATGGATCAAACCGATCCGCTCGACAACTACGCTCAAATCCGCGAAGAGCTTCGTTTGTACGATGCGAAACTCGCCGAGCGACCTGAAATTATCTGCGTTACAAAGGCTGAGCTTCCCGATGCAGAGACCTGTGCCGAATTATTGCGGGAAGTCACCGGCAAAGAGGTTTTTCTGATTTCTGCGGTCACGGGAAAAGGCCTTCCTGAGTTAACTCGATTGATCATCCGGCGGTTGGCGCAACTGGAACCGTTATCGGCACCAGCGGAACGTGAAGTTTCAACGTAAGACCAGCGGTCCGCTCGCAGAGAACCATCATGAAAGTGTTACTGGCGAATCCTCGCGGTTTTTGTGCGGGGGTTAATATGGCAATTGAGTGCCTAGATGACGCGATTCGACGCGTCGGGACGGGGATCTACGTTTACCACGAGATCGTACATAACAAATACGTCGTCGATCGCTTCACCTCACAGGGCGTCAAATTCGTCAATTCGCTCGACGAAGTTCCAATCGGCGGTATCCTGCTCTTCAGTGCTCATGGAGTTTCACCGGAGATTCGCAGCATTGCCCGCGAACGCAAACTTCAAACGGTGGACGCCACATGTCCGCTCGTCACCAAAGTCCATCTGGAAGCCATTCGTTACGCGAACCAGGGTTTCAATATCCTGCTCATTGGACACGAAGGTCACGACGAAGTCATCGGCACGATGGGCGAGGCGCCGGAGAGCATCACGCTGGTTCAAACGCCCGACGAAGTTGGCAGTCTGCCGTTCTCAAGCACAGACAAGCTGGCCTTTCTGACTCAGACGACGCTGAGCGTGGACGAAGCAACGGCCGTCATTAACGCGCTCCGCAGCCGTTACCCGCAAATTGAATCACCAAAGAAGGAAGACATCTGTTACGCCACGACCAATCGTCAGGATGCCGTCAAGGCTCTCGTGGAATCCGCAGATGTTCTGATTGTGCTGGGAAGTCAGAACAGTTCCAATAGTCGCCGTCTGATGGAAATCGGAGCCAGCCGGGGCGTGCCTTCTTATCTTGTCGATGGAGCGTGTGAACTTCAGCGAGACTGGTTCGAAGAAGCCGAAACCGTCGTCGTCACTGCCGGTGCCAGTGCCCCGGAAGTCGTAGTGGGTGAATGTATCGAATTCCTGAAGCAGAATTTTGCGGCGGAAGTGTCGGAAGAAATGCTGCGGGACGAAAATGTGCATTTTGCGACTCCGCGTGAACTGCTGACGCTCAAACCTGCCAGACCGGAATAAGGGACCAGAAACGACCGGTGCCCGTCAAGACTTGATTTTTCGAAGGATTCGGACCTCCCGTTCCCATGTTCTCAGGGCTGACAGAACTCCCGCTTGTCTGGCGACGTAGCTTGAGTGTTGAAGGCAGATGCAGTGAAATGACAGTTTGCTGCACATTTCCTTCTTCCTGAGTGTCCTACCGTGTTTCGAGCTTCACTGCTGGTGATCAACGGGCCCAATCGCGGCACTCGTTACGAGATCGCGTTTGATCAAGACGTCGTGATTGGGCGCAGTGTGGGCTGCAATCTGCGGCTGGACGACAGCGAGGTGTCCCGCCAGCACTCCAGAATCTCTCACAGCGGTGATGAATTTGTGTTGAAAGATCTGGGCAGCGCGAATGGCACTCGTGTCAATGGTCATGTGCTGACCGAACGAATCCTCTGCAACGGTGATAACCTGCAGTTTGGATCCAGCGTGCTGTTGTTCCAACTGGCAGAAAATGACCAGCCACCGGTCGCATCCGCTGATCAGGTGCGATTTATTGACGATTCGCGGTCTATGCACGAATCAGCGATCGTGCAGAGTGTCGAAGTTGACGAGTCACCTGCGACGCTTGCAGAGGTTGATCGTAAGCAAGGGCTCGATCTCCTCTATCACGTCGCCGAAGAACTTGTGACTCCCATTCGTTCGCTGGACGATGTGCTGCAGCGCATTCTGAATTTAGCGATGCAGGCCATAGATGCTGATCGCGGCTGCGTGTTACTCAAGGATCCTGTCGGTGTTGACCTGACTGCCATTGCATTTGCCCGACGTGGTGCGATCGAGTCCGAATCGGCAAAAATGCCGGTGTCGCGTTCAATCACCGACTACGTCCTGCGGCAGGGGATGGCTGTGCGTACGTCCGACGCCAGTCAGGACAATCGATTTCATTCGGGAAAAAGCATTGTCACGTCCGGAATTCGCGAAGCCATTTGCGCGCCGATGCGAGGCCGCTCCGATATGCTGGGTGTACTCTATCTGGACACCACAACACCGGTGGATCAGGCAATGCACGAAGGCGCAAATTCCCGTTTGACCGACGAACACCTGCGGACCATTGTCACAGTCGCGCGCCAGGCCGCATTGGCAATCGAATCGAGACAGTTTCAGGATGCGATGGTCAAGGCCGAACGTTTCGCGGCGATGGGCCAGACGATTACAGTGCTCAGTCATCATATCAAAAACATACTGCAGGGCGTTCGCGGTGGCAGCTATCTGATTCGCATGGGCCTGGATGAGCACAAGGATGAGTTGATTCGCCAAGGCTGGGGAATTGTTGAACGCAATCAGACGCGAATTTACGACCTCGTCATGGACATGCTCAATTACAGCAAAGATCGAGTCCCCTCACTGAAGCAGGCCGACGTCAATACTGTCGTCGGCGACGTGATCGAACTCGCCGCAGCCCGCGCCAAAGAATGCGGTGTGAAGCTGGAATTTCGTCGAGGCGACGACGTGTCGATGGCAATGTTTGATGAGGAAGGAATACACCGCGCGGTCCTGAATATCGTTTCAAACGCGATCGATGCTGTCGAAGGAATCGAGCACGGTGCGGTCGTCGTACAAACCGGTTACGACAAAGCGGCCGATATGCTGCTGGTGGCCGTGAGTGACAATGGTCCAGGGATTCCGGAAGATCAGCGAGCCGCCATTTTTAACGTTTTCGAATCGTCAAAAGGTTCGCGAGGAACTGGTATCGGCTTGCCAGTCAGTCGTAAAATTCTGCGAGAACACGGTGGTCGAGTCCGTGTGGAAGGCGGCCCTGGTCAGGGCACAAGATTCGTTCTCAGCTGGCCTCGCGGCAATGCCACGATTCCTGATATCAACCGGCTGATTCACAAGGATGAAGCATCAGACCATTAGTTCAAACCGTGTTTCTATCAGAAAGCAGGCTCTCAACCTTATGCCAGACGTCAACAAACATCGTGTACAGAAAAATGACAAAGTTAAGCTGAACGGAACAGAGACTGACGGGAAGAAGATTGAAAAAGACCGCGCTGCCTGTGAGGCATTGTTCCAGTCCCTGCGGAGCGAACTGATTACGCTCCAGGCTCAGCTTTACGCTGAAGGCCAACAAAAACTGCTGATCATCTTTCAGGCAATGGACGCAGCCGGAAAAGACGGCACGGTACGTTCTGTCTTTGAAGGCGTGAATCCACAGGGAGTGGTTGTGACGTCGTTCAAACGTCCGTCTGAAGAAGAGCTGGCTCACGATTTTCTGTGGCGAGTTCACAAAGCTGTGCCACCGAAAGGCATGATCGGCGTCTTCAATCGTTCACACTACGAGGATGTGCTGGTGGTCCGCGTACACAATATTGTTCCGGAATCGGTTTGGCGACCAAGGTTCGAAATGATCAATGATTTCGAAAAGATGCTGACCGCTTCAGGGACTCGGATTATCAAGTTCTTTCTGCACATTTCGAAAAATGAACAGAAGCGGCGGTTTCAGGAACGCATTGATGACCCATCGAAACGCTGGAAGTTTGATCCGGAAGATCTCGAAAAGCGAAAACTCTGGGACGGTTATGAGCAGGCATTTGAAGACATGCTGGAAAAATGCTCGACCAAAGACAGCCCATGGTACATCGTTCCGTCCGACCAGAATTGGTATCGCGATCTCGTCGTGACAAGCGTGATCGTGGAGACGCTCAAAGAAATGAATCCACAATACCCGGCTCCTCCGGACGTCACGGGCGTCGTGGTTGAGTAGGGCTGCGATTCCTGTAGCGTGGACAACAATGGTCCATCCTGCAGAGCTGCACAAAAGAGGGGGACTCTGATATTTCAGAGTCCCCCTTATCAATTGCGGATGGGAAAAAAACTGACGGCTGGGCGATCAAACTTCCTTCGAAGAAATCCAGCTCATCATCTTTCGCAGTTGTTTGCCAACCGTTTCGATCAGGTGACCGCGTTCACGGCGGCGAGTTGCGAGAAACGATGCCTGGCCAGCTTTATTTTCCAGCAGCCAGTCACGAGCAAATTGACCACTCTGGATTTCGTACAGAATCTTCTTCATCTCGGCCTTGGTCTGTTCAGTGACGATACGATTACCTCGTGTGTAGTCGCCGTACTCGGCCGTATTCGACACGCTGTAACGCATGTAATTCAGACCGCCCTGATAGAACAGGTCCACGATCAGTTTCAGCTCATGCATACATTCAAAGTACGCCATTTCTGGCTGATAGCCAGCTTCCACCAGCGTCTCAAATCCAGCCTTGACCAGCGCACTCACGCCGCCGCAGAGGACGACCTGCTCGCCGAACAGGTCGGTTTCCGTCTCTTCAGCGAACGTGGTCTCGATCACGCCGCCGCGAGTTCCGCCAATACCTTTTGCATAGGCCAGAGCCAATTGTCGTGACGTTTCTGAAGCCCCTTCGCTCAACGCGATCAGGCTGGGCACACCGCCACCCTTTTCATATTCGCTGCGGACCAGATGTCCTGGTCCCTTGGGGGCCACGAGCGCGGCGTCAACTCCCTGCGGCGGCTGAACTTGGCCGAAGTGAATGTTGAATCCATGTGAACACATCAACAGATTCCCGACCTTCAGCTTAGGCTTGATGTCGTTGCGATAGACATCGCCCTGAAGTTCGTCAGGAAGCAGGATGTTGACTAGGTCGCCCTTGTCAGCAGCTTCGGCTGCAGAAACGGGTTTGAACCCGTGGCTGATGGCAAGATCATAGTTTGCACCACCTGGACGCTGGCCGACAATGACAGTGCATCCACTGTCTCGCAGGTTTTGTGCCTGAGCATGTCCCTGACTTCCGTAGCCGATGATGGCAATCGTTTTGCCTTTCAAAAGGCTTAGATCCGCATCGTCGTCGTAATAGAGTTTGACCGCCATTTCTTCAAATTCCTGTCTGAACACAAAAACATGGGTGAGGACAACCGACATTCACAGCCACAGTCGGATGAGTGGCAGACGCTTCAAAATTGCGAAACACGTCCGGAAGCAATATCCAGCCGAAGACGAATCTCGCGCAGAACTGCGAATTGAACCAGGGGGCAACGGGCAAAACAAGCGAGCAGGCCCGTTCACAGCATCAAACCCAACAAGACTCGCCCTGCATTCGGAGACTTCTGAATAACAATTGGCTGCGTCGGCCTACTGCATTTCCAGTTCAGTCGGCTGGTTCGCCCGGCGCGCCCGCATTTCAGCTCGGCGGCGATCACGACGACGGATATCACTCGGCTTTTCGTAGAACTCACGCTTGCGCATTTCTTTCTTCACACCTGCATGTTCGACAAGTTTTCTGAATCGACGAACAGCCTCATTTACACTTTCATTATCACGCAAACGCAACTTAACCACAAAAATCCTCCTCTGGGGGAAACTGTACAACTGAATAGACACGGAGCAATACGACGTCAGAATGTAACAAACAAAGGGCAAAATGCAAATTGCCAAAGTACCGCATTTGCCATCTACGGGGAAACCCGTCGTCGTAAGATGTTGGAAGCGGGGGGGCTGAATTTCTAGGCATCCCATTGCGTAAAACGACTCTGGGGTGTCTCCGAAGTTCCAGACTCGTTTTTCACCGATCAGGACGTTATCGACAGATTTTCCTTATGAGCCGCGATTGCATCTACATAATTGACACATTTTCACTGATGTTTCAGGTCTTCCACGCCATTCCGGCGATGACCGGAACTCAGGGACAGCCGACGAACGCCGTCTTTGGATTTACGCGGGATATCTTCGGGATACTGGAACGGAAACCGACACATCTTATCTGTGCATTTGACTCACCCGGCCCTGGAAAACGCAGCGAAATTTTTAACGCTTACAAAGCGAACCGCGCGGAGATGCCGGAAGACCTCCGGCCCCAGATTCCGCTGATCAAGGAGTTGCTGCAGGGCTTTCGCATCCCGATTCTTGAATGTGCTGAGTGGGAGGCCGACGATGTGATCGCAACCGTCACGACAGCCGCTTCGGCCCGCGATATGGAAGTCGTCATTGTGACGACTGATAAAGACGCCCGGCAGTTGCTCAGCCCCACAGTTCGGATGCTCAACTGTCGCAAGAATACGTTCTTCGACGGAGCAGCGTTGATGGAAGTTTGGGGTGTGCGACCGGATCAGGTCGTCGATTTTCAATCGCTGGTCGGTGATTCCGTCGATAACGTTCCCGGCGTACCCAAGGTAGGGCCCAAGACGGCAAGGACTCTGCTGGAATCTTACGGAACGCTTGATCATGTGCTGGCGAATGCCGACAAAGCACCGGGGAAAAAACTGCAGGAGAATCTGATCGCATTCGCCGATCAGGCGCGGATGAGTCGTGAACTTGTCCGACTGCGAACCGACCTGCCTCTGGAGATTGACTTTGAAGCAGCACGCATCCAAACTCCAGATCGTGCGACGCTGCATGAATTCTTCAAGCTGCTCAATTTCCGCCGCTTCGCCGCCGTAATGAGCGATGAAGCGTCAATAGACCCGACGACCGTCGTTGACGAATCGCTGCTCAAAGAACCATCTGCGCTCGTGCCTGAAGCAGCACCAGCCGTTACCGGCTCTGCAAGCGTGGATGAGTTTATTCGCCCGCGGCAGCAGACGTTGTTCGAATGACTCGCTATCTGCGACAGTCATCATGGGCAACCGATATTTCCTGATCGATTATTTGAGTGCAATCGTTTCAGGATTCCAGCGAAACCAAAAAAACTGGTGTTGCGACGATAGAAAACGGGCACAATGACGTCTCACGAGTGCTGCATCAAAGACCCGTTTCGCCGTCCAATTCCCGGAGAATTGTGCGTTTCTCTTAATTCCCACCCGGTATATCCCTGTAAATGTACGGGCCAGTCATTCACCTTCTCACAGCGATAACAGTCGCCATCATCATGGCCGCTTCATCGCGCGCGCAGGATGAGAACGGGGACGCCACGACGCCTGCCACGACAGAATTTCAAGTGAAGGCGATGATCGAAAAGCTGGCCAGTCCGAGTTTTTCCGATCGCCAGCAGGCCACCGAAGATCTTCTTGAACTCGCTCCCAAATCAGTCACTCTGCTCGAAACAGCCGCCGCATCGTCCACGGGAGAAACGCAGTCCCGCCTGCGAATGATCCTGCCCCAGCTCCGTAAGCGTCTGTTCGACGATCAGCTTGCAGCGTTCCTGGCACAGCCCTCGATTGAAATCGCTGAGCGACTTCCGCAATGGGATCACTTCGAAAGTATTTCCGGCCACGACGATGACTCGCTGAACAGCTTTGGACAGATCCTTGCCGCTGAACCTCGACTTTTTTCCACGCGACTTTTCGCCCCGCATGAGCTTCCGACGTTACTCGAAAGTCGCACAGCCGAACTGGCCAAAGAGTGCAACGGTCGCTTGGACGAGAAGTTCCCCATCGCCTCCGTTGCCGCTGTCATGCTGCTTGGAAGTGAATCGGACACGCGACTCATTCGAGCAACCTCGACGAATATCTCCAGCGCTCTGGACGACCCGCGTTTCAGTAATCTCATCACAGACGGCGTCCACGCGAAAACACTTCGCGCCATCGCCGAAGCATGGATCGTACGAAAGGGAATTGCCGCCGAACGACCGCTCCTCTTTTCAATGCAACACAATCTGGCATCCGGTCGCATCGTGGCACTTCGTATTATCAAAAGCAAATCACGACGACCCGACATGATTCTTTCGCTGCTCTGTTTAGCAAAGCTCAACAGCACTGAAGACCTGCCGCTAATTGAAACATTGCTCGACAACGAAACGATCCTCTGGCCTCAGCGCGGCCAGGTTGTGAAAAATCAGGTTCCCGGCGAGCCACCGCTGGACACAAACTACAAGGTCCAGGCCCGTGACGTCGCCCTTGTCGCAGCCGCGTATTTGCGAGACATCCCACCGGATGACATCGGCATCCACGCCCGCACTTCCGACGTCACCCTGTTTGCAGTTGATTCCATCGGCTTTAGCAATAAAGAAGCCCGCAGCAAAGCACTCGCTGCCTACCGACGGCTCGCCGCCGAATAAGGCACCCGCCCGGCGGGCTGGGCATTTCCGGTCACTATTGGCTATCGATGTCGCATCAGGTTCAGGCATCACGTACAGTGTGGGCCGGGCAGGAACGACTCAACAGTGACGAATGAGAATTGAACATGAAACGGCTTCGATTGGGTGCGGCAATTTTGAATCAGACGCCTCTCGACTGGGAAGGCAACACGAACCGCATTCTGGAAGCGATTCAGCGCGCTCGGCAAATGGACGTGCATGTACTGTGTCTGCCCGAACTGTGCATTACAGGATACGGCTGTGAAGACATGTTTTTGGCACCTCATGTCTGGCGTACGTCGTGGGAAATGCTGCAGAAAATCGTTCCCGAAACGCACGGCATGATTGTGTCTGTTGGGTTACCCATGTTCGTGACCAACGGCGTCTACAACACAGCTTGCGTCATGTCTCACGGTCGTATCATGGGGTTTGTCGCGAAGCAGCATTTGGCCGGGGACGGGCTGCACTACGAACCACGCTGGTTTCGCGCATGGCCTGCGGAGACAATCAGTGAGTTTCATGCGGACGGCCATTCATGGCCAATCGGCGATCTGCTGTTCGACTGCGATGATGTGCGGATCGGATTTGAGATTTGCGAAGACGCCTGGGTCGCCGGACGACCGGGAAACAGAATGGCTGAATGCGGGGTAGACATTATCCTCAATCCCAGCGCCAGTCACTTTGCTTTTGGAAAGCACGAGATCCGCAAGCGATTCGTCCTAGAAGGATCACGTTCGTTCGGTGTCAGCTATGTGTACGCCAACCTGATCGGCAATGAAGCTGGTCGAGCAGTCTACGATGGCGGCGCGCTGATTGCTTCGGGCGGTGACATGATCGCTGCAGGTCCGCGATTTCGCTTCCAAGAAACGGATGTCGTGGCAGCCGATGTGGACGTGGAACTTACCCGCACTCGCCGCGCGAGCATTCATTCAATGCCTGCTCACGTCGCCGACGATATTTTCGATCGCATCATTCCGATCGCCGGGCGGTTTGCTCCCGTCCACAGTCCGCTGGAATCACCGCGTGAGTTGCATACAGAATCCAAAGTTGATGAGTTCACTCAGGCGATCGCACTGGCACTGTTCGACTACCTCAGAAAAAGTCGTTCCTGGGGTTTTGTGATCAGCATGAGCGGCGGAGCGGATTCATCGGCGTGTGCCGTGCTGATTCGCAGCATGGTCGAACGTGGCATCCACGATCTGGGGCTACCAGAATTTAAGTCTCGGTTGAACTACATCCCCAAACTGTCTGAAGCTTCAACTGCGGAAGAACTGATGCATCTGCTGTTCGCCGGGATTTATCAGGCCACGCGAAACAGTTCCGAGGTCACTCGAAACGCGGCGGAACAAGTCACGCGCGGTGTGGGTGGAAACTACTTCCAAATCAGCGTGGACGACATCGTCGAGCGTTACACGACTGCGATTGAAGACGCGATCGACCGCAAGCTCACATGGAAACAGGACGATATTGCGCTGCAGAATATTCAGGCTCGGACTCGATCACCCTCTGTATGGATGCTGACCAACATCCGCAATGCACTCCTGCTTTCGACCAGCAACCGATCCGAAGCAGCCGTTGGTTACGCTACGATGGACGGTGACACATCCGGCGGACTGAGTCCCATCGCAGGGATTGACAAAGCTTTCCTGCGCGAATGGCTGCGGGTCTTTGAAAAGCAGGGATCAGCAGGCGTCAAGTCCGTTTCGTCACTGCGTCTTGTCAACGCTCAGCAGCCGACCGCCGAGTTGCGACCAAGTGCGTACGAGCAAACAGACGAAGGTGATTTGATGCCGTATCCGCTGCTGGATCACATCGAGCGGCTGGCGATTCGCGATAAACTGAGCCCCGCAGAGATTATGGAAACTCTGCGACGTGAGCATCCGGAATACAGCAGCGGTCAACTCACAATCTGGGTTCGCCGCTTCTTCACGCTGTGGTCCAGAAATCAATGGAAACGCGAACGCTACGCACCATCGTTTCATGTCGATGATAAAAACTTGGACCCGAAGACCTGGTGCCGCTTCCCGATTTTATCGGGAGGTTTTCAATATGAACTCGACCGCCTGCCCGATGTTTAGGCTCAATGCGGTCGGTCATGAGTGAGTCAATTGGCGAGCGGCATGCGTCAGCTTGCCGGTACAAAAACGACGTACCGGAGGGCTCACGCCGCTCCGCTCGTGCGCCTGTGAAGGCGATTGAACAGTCAGGTGAGAGTCCTGATCAGAGCATTCGTTACCGCTCTGTAGCCAAAGGTAACCGCGTTTTCAAGAGAAAGGGTGGAGAGCAACTGGCGGCGAA
>CANJQC010000121.1 GCA_947476295.1 Planctomycetaceae bacterium
CAGCTCAACCATCTCCACCGGATAGCCTGTTTGCTCGACGACGAAGTTGACCAAAACAGCTTCGAGTTGAGAGATGTCAATATTCAGTTTTTCAGGCGATGCTGAAGTCTCTGCAGAAATTGTCTCTGCCTCAGGCTTTTCTGCCGCAGTCGCAATGGTCTGAGGCGGTTTTGCATTCACCGCCGGTGCGATCCCATTGCTGCCTGGGGCTGGCTGTCGCTGCACCGGTGCTGATGACGCAGCTGACCTGGCAGCGGGATCAGTGACCCCGGTCATGGCCTGCCGCCGACTAAGTTCTGGATCTGTGGCCCGAACGGCGGTCCGCATATCTGCACGCAGCGATTCCTTTCCACCGTTGGCAGCGACTGCAACGCTGTCGGGCCGATCCTGGCCCGCCAGGTGGCGCATCTTTTCTTTGCGTCGAATGGTTGCATCAAAGTGGACGATTTCAGGTTGACCACTGCTATCCCCCGACACAGCGGCACCTGAGCTCTGACGATTAAATGCTGAGATCACAATTCTCCTCCCCCGTTTTTTTGTTTTCCTCTATCGACAGTTCTTCACCGCCCGAGAGGTTCCCCTGGGACGCCGACACCCAGTTCAAACCTGCGTACTCACAGGATCTCCGCAACAAGCTGACTCCGCCTTACCCCTCTGGCTGAGTCTGTTACCGGAAATCAAGCCCTGCATTCCGTGCATAATCTGAGACACATGCGCCTCGGCTCCTTCGATGTGAACAGATCCAAGATTCACCGCCTGTTCCACGGTTTTCAAGCCGGACTTCAACTCGGCAAAACATGATGCATTCAGGTAAACAATCGCTGTGCAGCTGTCACTGATTCCCACTTCAGCTGTGACGACACGACCGTTGTGAATCCCGAGCTGCCATTGACCGCCACCATTTCCACTGACATTCATACCGACAACTGCTGTCTGAGATCCAGACACATCTGAATTTCGCTCGGCATTCAACAGTGGCAACAGACAGGAATCCACGTCCGTATTCAACTTTGCTGCTCGAGGCTTCGGCCATCCGAAATTCGATTCAATAGCAAATTTGCACTGACGCTGAAGCAGCTCGGCGTCAACTTCCGGGCACGGTAAATGTGGCGCGGCTGCCAATGTGTTGGCACAATCAAATTCCGGATCGTCCCCCCAATAGGAACGGTAGACAAGCATCTGCTCATAAAAGTACTCACCGAATTTGTCAAAATCGATCGATGTCTGAGCAGCCTTGCTCGTCATTGATGTGTACTTGATGAAAGAATCTTCTATGGCTTGCTGCATTACCGCGACAGGCACGGATTGCCTCGGTGTCAGATGATATGTCTGGCCGTGATGCCTAGACTGACAGTAGATGTGACTCATCACCGCAGCGACCCAGTCCACCGGGACCAGATTCTTCTTTTCGTGCCCGGTTGTATTGAGTACATGCCTCATCAGGTGCGATCCTGCCGTCCGAACGCCACTTTCCAGTTCATCCCGGCTTACTCCCACCGCCCTGGTCCTAGCAATCAGCGTTGAGACAAGCTTCAGAGGAACGTAGAAACCATGGAACGTAGTTGTGAATCCGGTCCTTGCATCACCCACAATGATGCCGGGACGATAGACCGTCAGGTCCGTCAGGAAATCTGCAGCACGAACCAGCTGCTCGGATTCAAACTTACTGATTTCATAGTCGTTGCCGTGCTCCTGCCCGACATCAAGCTCTGACTCGAGGATTCGACCGCGACGGGTGCCGCAGACATAGGCTGTTGAAACGTGGTGGAATTCACGTATGTCCGTCTTGCTGCAGAATTCCAAGACGTTTCGAGTCCCATTCAGATTCGAAAGGTACGGCTCTTCGTCCCGCCCGTTGCCGTAAAAAGTCAGGCTCGCCGCGTTGTTCATGAATGCATGACAATGTGTCTGCACCCATTCTGTATCTCGGGCGGTCAGGCCAAGATCGGGACGTTTCAAATCGCCTTCAAGAATGACCGGACGGGGTAAAGCATATCCAGCTTCCTTCTCCCAGCGTCCGATCAGAGACTCCATGCGCTGTTCAGCGGACTCCATGCGTGTCGACCTCGTCAACACGGCCAGATTGACCCTGGATCGCATTAAATCGCGAAGCAAATATGCTCCAAGGAGCCCTGTAGATCCTGAGAGAAATAGATAACTCATATCAATATCCCAATGCTACCAGCAACAATCTGCCCGCCAGGATTCCCAAGAGTTGCACCTGATTCTCACTCCGCCGTGATCGCACAGATTGACTGAATTCGTTTGGACTGAATTCGTTCAAAAAGACGGAATTTTGCCACGTACCGATCCGCAATCGCCAAAATTTGAATTTGCCAACTTCCTGCAAGCTAGCGTGGCATCCACAGACTATCAATAAAAATGTACCCCCTTTAACCACGGGCCCCCATTGTGACATCAGAGAGCCGTACAATCCGGCATAATCGCATATTTCCATAATGAGGACATTCCGAGCCTCCCAACCCGCCATTCAATGACCCCAAACATCCCATTGCGACTATTTTTACATCTTATTGATACAGCGAGATCGGCACTCAGGTTATCTTGAATGCTGTAAAGTAACGGGGCAGGATCATTCCTCTGAAGGATTTGCAGCATTGACCGCTCAGGCATTGATTCGTGTTTGGCGTCAGATTGACTTAACAATTTGCCAGATTGGCCGTCGCGCCGACTGTTGCAGACCAGAAAGTGTTGTAGTCGCGACACTCGGAGCGCCTGGCGGGAACTTGACTGGCCGAATGGCCTTGATGAGTTCCAATGCAGGAATGGTGAACATAACTGAAAGCAGTCCCCGTATGGCCCTCGACTACGCAGACAAACCGCAACCGCGATTGCCGCGAGGAGAGATACTGCGAAAATCTCTGCACATGTCGCCGGGACTTATCCCCTTCCTGATGAAGGATATGCCCCACCTTGATCCTTTGGACAAGGCCTCACTGGTGTTTCTCACCGTGGTGAGTCTCGTGCTGACCGTCATTTTTCTGGCCGTATTTCGCCTGGTTCGCCGCCCAGGAGAACGCAATCTGCTCAGCGCTGCGCTCAGTTATCCGGCAACAGTGGTCGGGACGATTGTATTGTTCCCCGCCCACCTGGAGTTTGCGTGCGTGGTAGTCACAATTCTGGCTTTTGGGGACGGGTTTGCCTACTTATGTGGTAGTTTGTTCGGAAAAACGCGGCTGCCTTGGAACGCGCAGAAGACCTGGCTCGGATCGTTTGGCTTTATCGTCTTTTCTGGACCAATTGCATCTCTGGCCTTCTGGCTTGAAGCCAAGCCACAGGTCTCCATCATGACCGCAGCTGCTTGTGGCTTCTCTGCCGCCATCGCCGGGGCGATTGCCGAATCGCTGGATGTGAAACTCACTGACAACCTTCGGGTGGGGCTGGCAGCGGCCTGCACCGTAGCGATGACAAGCTTTTGGCTCTCTTAATCCGGCTGTCAGGCAAATAAGCCCAGCCAGCCTCGACGGCGGCCAACGAAGGAAAACACTTCGTCCAGCAATCCCGGAGGCAGTCAGATGTAGCAAATGGCTCCAACTCGCAAGTGATGCTGACACACCACTCAACATCGTTCTGGATTCAAGACTCTCGGCACGCGAAATCATCGCAGCCACATGAGTGCTAGGACGACCTCGTCGGCTGCGGCCCATGAGAGTACGGCCAAATGTGTTTGCAACCAAATCTTGTAGCAGGTGCATCGCTGTCAGTCTCCCGATTCTGTCGTAATTCTGAGCTTCAGTGTGATGCACAAATCGCCGACCGATTCGCAGTAGTCACCACAATTGCGGAATTCGCGAACAGCTTCGCATGACTCAAATTACCCAACCCAACCCCCCCTGTCCTAACCAGCGACCGCATCCAGTATCTTCATGTTTTTTCTGAAAACCAGTACTTCGCATGAGCTAGTACCAGCCGATTACACGTCTCTCGGGCTTGATTGCGGGACATTTTCCGGGGTTGGGTTTTCGCTGACGCCACACCCTCGCCGGATAAACGAAAAAACGCCCGACACAGAAGACTGTGCCGGGCGTGTGCGTGTTTCATGATCTGTCTTGAATTCACAATCAGCCGAATTCCGGGCGACGGCGTTCGAGTTGTTCTTTCAGGCGAGCGACGATGCTGGAGTGCATCTGGCTGACGCGGGATTCTGACAATCCCAGTGTGTTGCCGATATCCTTCATTGTGAGTTCTTCGTAGTAATAAAGAATAATGATCAGGCGTTCGTTGCGATTGAGTCCCTTGGTGACCAGTCGCATCACATCCATCTTCTGGATACCGACGGTTGGATCTTCGCACTTTATGTCTTCGACGACATCGACTTCTCGAACGTCCTTATAGCTGTCAGTCTCGTACCATTTCTTTTCGAGGCTCACCAGATTGACCGCACTGGCGTCGGATTTCATCCGTTCGAATTCCTGAATCGGCAAGCCCATCTGCTCAGCGATTTCAACTTCTGTCGGCGGACGACCCACACGAGCTTCGACAAGCTTTCGAGCAGCTTCGACTTTGCTGGCTTTGCTGCGGACAAGACGTGGAACCCAGTCCATCGTACGCAGTTCGTCCAGCATTGCGCCTCGAATACGAGGCACGCAGTAGGTTTCAAATTTGACACCACGGTCCATGTCAAAGGCTTCGATGGCATCCATCAGGCCAAAGACTCCGGCTGACATCAGGTCGTTCAGATCCACGCCATCGGGCAGCTTCGCCCAGACTCGCTCCGCGTTGTATTTGACCAACGACAGATACCGTTCCATCAAGCGGTTCCGCAGCTCCTGATTGCTCTGATCCTGCTTGTACGCAACCCAGACATCAGAAACATCTTCATTGACCCTAGTAGCCATTCAATCCTCCGTGACGAACAGCAAGTGCCCGAAACTCAACGCCATTACGTATCGTTGAATATCGGTCCGACTGGTATCGAAGTTCAGCAGAATCGCTATAACGAGTTCGTTCGACAGGAATTTTGGTGACCGATTTCACAAATCCGCAAAACAGATTCATAAATTCTGAGTCATTGTTCCCGTCAACTGACGCTATTTCGATCCTGTGAGCCTCGAACGGCACTCCGCACGTTGTTCGATCTGTCTATTTGTGATTGTAACTTTGCACTGCTGACTTTTTGATTCAATACTTTGAGTCATCCATGACTCAGAGTTCCTGTTCTGACCAGGCCAGATCGATGCACGTCTCGGGTGATTCGTATGCCGGTTTGGCGTGACGGGCGGGTTGATATCGCAGGCCGGTTTGTGCTGTCCAGACAGATGGAACCATGATTTCTGCGCTTTCGATCGAAATGTCCCGCGTTCGGCATTTTTAACCGGACACGCAGTGCGGGGTCGGCAGAAAGGATCGCAACGCAGGATTCAGGAGTGCCTGTTACGCAGGTGAAATGCAGATTCTGCAGAAATGGAGGGCAGCGTGACTATCGGCTGTACGTTCATGCGGGATGTTGGTTCAGACTTTTCGGATGAGACGTAACGGACTGACATGACTTATCACAAATTGTGAAATCACGCTCGACTCTGGGGGACAATCCATACTGCCACGCCAGCTGAATTGCGTTCGGTTACACTTCTGAGTAGCCTGCCTCGCCCGGCGTCCCAACTGCGGGTGTTTTGCTTGTGTTTGCGGCGATCGAAGGCATGGATCTGTACTGAATCATGGTGAATCTGTCCGGACTCAATCCTCCACAACGTGAAGCGGCGTCGATCCTGTCCGGGCCGCTGCTGGTCCTTGCTGGCGCGGGAACAGGGAAAACACGCGTCATTACGTATCGAATGGCCAATCTGATCGCTCACGGAATCCGCCCTGATCGCATCTTGTCGGTGACGTTTACCAATAAAGCTGCTCGGGAGATGCGTGAACGGGCAATTCGCCTCATCGGACGACAATTTAAGCAGCGTCCTGTGGTTTCGACATTTCATGCGTACTGCGTGCGAGTACTGCGGGAAGACATTGATTCGCTGGGTTATCCAAAGAAGTTCGCGATCTACGACCGCAACGATCAGGAATCTGCCGCTCGTACGGCGCTGCGAGACATCCGCATGGGCGACGGAGCCATGAAGCCGAGTGATCTCATCAACCGCATCAGTCGCTGGAAAATGCAGGGAATCCAAGATCACGAAGCCAGCGGCAACACTGAAACAGATTTCGATCTGATCGCCGCAATGGGCTACAAGCGTTATCAAAAGCAGCTTCGCGCTTGCGGAGCCGTGGATTTTGACGACCTGCTGTTGCTGACGGTAAAACTGTTTCAGGAATTTCCAAACGTTCTGCAACGACATCAGTCAAAATTTGATCATGTCCAGATCGACGAGTACCAGGACACCAATGGAGTTCAGTTTCAACTGATCGAATCGCTCGTGAAGCCTCATCGAAATCTCTGCGTTGTGGGCGACGATGACCAGTCGATTTATGGCTGGCGCGGAGCGGATGTCGAACACATCATCAATTTCGCAGGACATTTTCCTGGGGCTCGGATTGTCCGGCTCGAAAACAACTATCGTTGCACAGACAAAATCCTAGAATGTGCAAATCGATTGGTGAAGCATAATAAACAGCGGCACGACAAGACGCTGATTCCCAATAAAAAATCAGGATCTCCCATTCGCATCCAGGTATTCGATGACGAGACAGCGGAAGCGGAAAACGTTGTCAGCGAAATCGCCTATCTGATCAAAGAACTGGGCGTCAAGGCGAAGCATGTGGCCATTCTGTTTCGCACCAACGAACAGCCCCGCGTGTTCGAACAGGAGATGCGTCGGCAACAGGTTCCGTACCTGCTGGTCGGTGGTCAGTCGTTCTATGACCGCCGTGAGATTCGTGATCTGCTGGCGTACATGAAGACGATTGACCAGCCTCGCGACGAAGTGAGCCTGCTGCGAATCATCAATACGCCGGCACGCGGCATCGGGGCGACGACGACGGAAAAAATTATCCAGATGGCCGTCAAGAAGGGCCGTTCATTCTGGGACATTCTGCCTGAAGCCAGCGCAGCTGGAGCGATCCCTGCTAAGGCCCTGAAGGCGATGACCGAGTTTCGCAGTCTGCTGCAACGCTATGCAGAAGCAATGCACGAAACCCCGCAGCACCTTGCGGAGATTTGTCGTCGGCTGGTATCGGAGATTAACTACGAAGCGGAAATCATCAAACAGTACAAAGAGGAAGCTCAACAGGAAACCCGGAAAACGGTGCTCGAGGAATTTATCAATTCCATCGGTCAGTACGTTGAACGGGCAGAAGATCCCTCGCTCTCAGGTTTCCTGGAAACCACGGCATTGATGGATCGTGAAGACGAAGCTGATCGCGATGAAAAACAGGATAAGGACGCCGTTCGTCTGATGACGCTGCATTCTGCCAAGGGCCTTGAGTTTCCTCGTGTGTATCTGGTCGGCATGGAAGAAGGCTTCCTGCCCCATAAACGCAGCATCGATGCCGATTCAGAGAAAGACATCGCCGAAGAACGGCGACTTGCATACGTCGGTGTCACTCGTGCAATGGATCACCTGACGCTGACTCGCGCTAAGTCACGCATGAAATGGGGTAAACGCCGCGAAACCGTTCCGTCGCGATTCCTGTTTGAAATGCAGCTTGAACCGGGTGAAGCATTGCAGGAAGAACACATCAGCCGCGAAGACGAAGGCCTCGCCACGCCGACCCTGCCGGCTGGTGAACAGTCCCCATTCATCCCACGCCCCGCGTTGCGACCCATCCAGCAAAAGCCCAGCCCCGCACTGAACGAATTCGAAGCTCCACCGTTTTGAATCTGTGGCTCATCGCACATGTCGTGCATTGACTTCATCGTTCAAGGCCGTGAGAATTCTGCATAACTTGCCGGACAGCGAGTTGTGTGTCGCCCCATTGACATGTCTGACTGCTAAACCACAAACCGGGCAGGAGAATGCCGAAAGACCAATACGTAGATCAGAAACTCGACGGCCGCTATCATTTGTTGAGGCTGCTGGATTCGGGGAGCTTTGGTGCTGTGTATGAAGCACGCGACACCAAACTCGGGCGAATCGTGGCCGTCAAGATTCTGTTTGAAAAGGATGAGACTGCGTTCCGGAAAGAGGCCAAACTGGCGGTTCAGTTTGACCATCCCAACGTCGTCAAGGTGTTCGACTACGGAGCCGACGGGAACCTTGGTGTTGGCTTCATCGTGATGGAGTTCCTGAAAGGATGTCGCCTCGATCAACTGATTACTCAACATCTCGGCAGAGTCTCGGATGCTGTCATTGTTCGATTTGTCGATCAGATTGGTGCCGCACTGCAACTGGCTCACGAACGGAATCTGATTCATCGTGACCTTAAGCCGCAGAATGTGATGCTGGTCGAAGAGGATACGCTGCAGGAAAGATTCGTCCTGCTGGATCTTGGCCTGGCCAGTCAGACAAACTCAACATCAACGCTTCGGAACCAGACTTTGGACGGAGCACTCAGTCCTCGATATGCATCCCCCGAGCAAATGGGGCAGCAGGTCGTCGATTTTCGATCGGATATCTATTCCTTTGGCACGATTCTGTATGAACTGCTCACCGGGGAACCGCCGTTCGTCCGGGATCAGTTACTGAGTCTCATGTTGGCGATTTGCAACGAAACGCCACGGTCATTCCGAAGTACGGCTCCGAATCGTGAAGTGCCGTCCGAAGTGGAGGTGATCGTCCAGCATTGTCTTGCCAAAAAGCCGGACATGCGTCCTGAATCTATCCGGATTGTGAGATCAAGAATTCTCGCCGCATTTGGTGCAGACACGGCAATGCCTGTCGTGAATACATCCGGAATTCGGCGACCTGACCCTCTTCACTTGCCTGCAGGGCCCCTCCAGACGGGCACTCTGCAGCCACCATCGCTCGACCGCGATACGGCGTTAATTGGAGGGAGCCCAACGAATAACAGCGCAGGGCAGAAATTCGTCGGCAGAAGACGAAACTCACTGAAACGCTCTGGCCCATGGCTGTCAGTTTTCATACTGTTTTTGATCCTGCTGCCCGTATCGCTCCTGATTGTGCCAAAGTTTCTGCTAGGTCCGACACCAGAAAAAATCACAGTACCGCAACCGCCTCGCACCGGACGGATAATTGCAGCCGGCGAAATCGCGATCGATGCGGGAAGTTCCGGAAACCTGCAACTCTACATTGAGCCTTCGGATGACGCATTGGTCAGCGGGCAAAGCCTGGAACTGACGGCATCCGACATTCCAGCGTGGCTTAAAGTGCAGATCCCCGAAACGCTACCCCTGTCTCAGACGATTGACCTGACGGTCGTTGCCGATCAGGTGCTGGAAGCGCGGTCGGGAGAATTCATGCTGCATGCATCGCTTGGAGACTGGACTGAAGACAAAAAAATAGTTGTCACGGTCATCGGGCCGAAACTATGGACGTTGCCCGATGGATTTGAGCCACTGTCCGGAACAGATCTGGTCCAGTCGAAAGCAGACGGTCGCGTCTTCTATCACCATGTTGTTCGTGTCATTGACGCGGATCTAAAGGTTCATTTCATTCTGATTTATCCCCCGGAGAATTCGTCCGCCGCGAGTAAAGCGATCCCCCCTTTTTACATCATGGAACACAAGGTCTGGAACGAGCTGTTTAGTCGGTATTGGTCAGCCGCCAACAGCTCTGCTGCTCAGACTCCAGTAGTCGCAGAATGGAAGCTCGGTGCAGCTGCTGCCGGACAGAATCTGAATGCGGATGCGCATCCGAAACTGCCAACGGTGCGGGTGACAGCCTTTGACGCGCACCGGTTTGCCGTTTGGCTGGGAGGACAGGGTGTCAGTCATCTGCCGTCGATCGATCAGTGGGATCTGGCGTCAGGTTTAGAACACTGGCAGGGAATGAGTCCCGACCAGCGTGCCGTGTACCCGGAAGGTCCCTTCCGGGGAGCATGGAAAGAAGGAACGACTGATGTCTGTGTCAACAGGCGTCAGTTCGGTCCGAAACCTGTGGGAGAATCTTTAGACGACGTTACAATCACCGGATGCACGGACATGGCTGGAAATGTCCAGGAACTGACGGAGTATCTGATGAACGGAGCACGCGTCGGTGATGTGGCTCCGGATAGTGAAGGAGCATTGCTGCGAGTCGTACTTCGTGGGCGCAGTTATTTCAATGAGAGTCCGCTAAGATGGGATGACATCCGGAACCTTGCAGATATACCGGATGCTCTCGGATATGATGAACCCGATCCCACGGTCGGATTCCGCGTGGTTCTTGAAACGTTGGGAAATAGCGATAGGAACCAGTAGTGCAAAGCACACTTTGGGCTTTTGGCTGTTGGTTCCTGACCCCATTTCCCCTGCCGACAAAAGCTTCAGGAAGTGACTGATGTTCGAACCAGTTTCTAGGTGTGGATGCATTGGGAGTCTGTTGCTTCTGACGCTGACTCTATGCACAGGATCTCCGACCGCTGCACAGGATGCGGAACCACTGCCATTGATTTTGCAATATGATGCCGGTGGGATCGACAACATTGTCAAAGCCATCCAATGGTCGGCGGATGGGAAGACTCTGTATGCGGCTGGATGGAATAAAGTCGTTCAGGTCTATCACCTTGATGAGGCAACGCAGGAGTTTCGCTACCTGCCTCAACAGAATTTTCGCATTCCCGTTGCAACTGGCCGCTCCGGCATCATCGAAGCCATGGTCGTGTCTGCGAGTGGCAGGACTCTGGTGGTCGCAGGCTCAGCCTGGAGCGGGGTCTCCAGCACATCGACCGGTTATGTGTGGCCTAGGAGTTCTGGCGGCGAGAAAGACTGGCAGCAGATTGGTTCCATCTATGTCTTCGACACGGTCACTCGCGCTTGTCGTGTTTTTCGCGGACACAAAGGGGCTGTCCGACAGCTGACATTCGTGGACAATGGAAAAGAACCGACACAGCTTGTGTCCCTAGGCTTCGAGTATTCGGGCCAGAAAATCTCACAATCCGTTCGACTCTGGTCGCTGGAAACAGGAGAACAGATCGGGCAGCCTTTTCCTCTGGCACATGCTCTGATACATCCATCAACGGACATCTCTCCGCGAATTCAGTCGTGGGAGTCGGTCCCCGGTGCGGTGCATATCGCTGTGGCCGCATGGCGAGTTGAGGGAACGACACCAGTTTCGGACCTGATGATCTGGAACCCGCTTCAGAACGGAGATCCACGTAAGTTAGCGGGGGCACCTGTGTCGCTCGCGCTACAGACAATTGGGCAGGGTGCGTCACGGCGACTGTTCTGTGGCGGCATGGGAGCAGCGACCTTGTTTTCCGTGGGCGATGGTCAGCAAATATCGTCCCAGCCAGTTGTCGGACTTCCAAACGACTCGACGCCGTTTGCTGCGGCCGCCATGCCAGCTGCTGACGGCTCGGCCTCTGCACGCATCGCGGTCGTCTCTGTTCAGCAACTGCCCTCCGAGGACAAGGCCTATCAATTGTCTGTCCAAGATGGCAGCGGTTACCGCGCTCTCGGCAGTCTCTGGATCAATCACTCAACCGCTCCAATTCCTGCCGCAACTCTGATCGAACCTGTTGTAGCGGCTTCCCCCGACGGACGATTTTTGTCTGCAGCTGGATCAACTGACAACGGCATTCGAATCTACCGTATCAGTGACCTGCTTCGCATCAGACAGCCAGCCGGAGAACTTAAACCCCTCCAAATACTGACCGGACGTTTGCTGCGCCCGGATTCTGCAGTCTTTGTTCGCAGGGATGAGGATATCGGGATCGCAGTGAGTACAGCGGATGGACACTCCCTGAGATCCATCCACGATGGTAACGCAATTCCACCAGAAACCGTCGTCGTTGATTCTGTGGCTCGAACAGCCACGCCTGGGACTTCAGGATGGATTGCAGACCGATCCGAAACGGGCCAGTGGCAGACGCGATTAGCAGCGGATCATCATCGAATCGAGGTATCGGATGGATCGTCAGAAAGCCACATTTTGCGCGTCCCGTCAGACTATCGGGCCGATGGATTTCAGGAGTCAGTCACAGCTCACACCGTTTGTTCGCAGCACAAGAAAAATCCCCCGCTGGCAGCCGTAGCCACTCACGTTCAGGGAGAACCGTTTCTGCATATTTATGACTCCCGGAGCGGAAAATGTCTGAGAATGCTGCAAGGCCATGAACGACGAATCACAGATCTGGCTTTCTCGGCTGACGGCAGACTTCTGCTCTCCGCAGCGATTGACGGAACTGTCCGAGGCTGGATGATTGAGGATCTGTCAACGGCAACTATTGGCCAGGTCGGCTGGCTCCGCGGAGTGTTTGCCGAAACCGTGGACAGTCAGCTCAGAATCGATCGAGTCGAAGCGGAAAGTTCTGCGGCCCAGGCGGGTGTTCGTCTAGGCGACGTCATCAGCGGAATCCTTTCAGACGGGCAATTCGAATCCATCCATACGTCGGGCGAGTTCTATCTGCGGATTTCACAAACATCTCCGGAGCTGCATAAGAACATAACATTGCGTCTGCGACGCGCTGACCAAACCCTCGACATTGCTGTTCCCCTCGAACAGGGGATGGACTTGAGGGAGCCCCTGTTCTCGCTGCTCTTATCGAGTCTTGACGATGAACAGGTGCTTGGTGCTCAACAATGGCTCACATGGAGCCCGCTTGGTCAGTTCGATGTCCAAGGACCCCGCCTGGAACAACAACTGGGCTGGCACATCAACACGAAGGACGATGCAGCACCTGTTCGGTTTTCATCGATTGAACAGTATCGCGACCGATTTCTTCAGGAGGGACTTCTGCAGCAACTTCTGAGCGGCTCAAAGGTCAGTGTTCGAAAAGCGGTTCCGCCCGATATGCGACTCTCAGTAATCACTGCGAGTGGCGAAGTGCTGTCACCGAATTACGAAGATGAGTTGGTCCTGCGAGAATCAGATGGCCAGCTGATTCTGGAAATTGAAGATCCGTCCGGAGATCTTGTCGATACGGCAGACTGGTCAGTTGCCGGAGAGCTGACTCGCCAATTTTCGCTGGTCGAGCGGGATGTCTGGAAGTCACCGGTTTCTGCATCTGATCTTGGACGGGATCAACATCTGGTCCATGTGCGAATCGTCACGAACGACATTCCTCCCTTGGAATACACGCGAACTCTTTTCCTGCGATATCAGCCCGATGCTCCGAAGATTAAACTGGAGTCTCCCGCGCAGGCTCTGAGTGCTGTCAGATCTGAACGGCTCCTGCTGCAGGCTGCCGTTAACATCGCAGTCAAGGCCGACATCACCGTTGTGCATGAGTTTCCAAACGGGGAACGCAGCGAATTTTCCAGTGAGTTGATGACATCTGGTAAACTGACCCGGGAACTGATTTTGAAACCCGGTCGCAATGCCATCCGAATCCAGGCGAAAAACTCAGCAATACCTGCGTCTTTGTCAGAGTATGCTTCAAAGGAAGTCACATCAGTTGAAACCGTCATCGAATATGCGCCCGTGGGTCCGCCGCGAATCGTAATTGAAGAAGTCCGCCAAACGGATCAAACGGGCCTGCAGTCTGCAGTCGTCATTAATGGAAAACTCAGAGTCGATGTCCCTGAGATCACGATTCTGGGCCGAATGGAGAGTGACGAACTGCTGCAGAAAGCAACGTTGCTGATTGAAGAAAAACAAACCACGCTCAATGGATTCAAGGCCAACGTCAATCGAGTGGCTGAATTTTCGGAGACGATTCAATTGAAGCGCGGCGAACAGCAGGTTGTGTTCTCAGGGTCGGCTGGTGGAGCCGAAGGCAGCCTGCCAGTTGAAATTGTGTTTCAGCCTCCGCTGCCGGACATTGCTCTGATCACTCCGGTTGATCGGGATGTCATCATTGATACGGGCGATTTTGACGGAAGTCTGCATCTGGAATCTCAGGTTGATGATGTCCGAAAATATCCTTTTGATTATCAAGTGATCGTGGATGACCAAGTCGTTGATGCCTCAGCCGTGTCACTGGATGCTGACACGGGATTGTTGTCCGGAGATCTGCCGCTTACTTCGGATTCGTCCCGTGCTGATGACCTGCACCGCATCGAGCTCCGGTTAACCAATCAATGGGGAAGAAGTTCCACTCTCCCTTTGACGGTACGCTTCAAACATTCGCCAAAGCTGTTGAGTGCTGTCGTCAAACGAGAAGAGGGAACTGCACTGGCTGACATCATTTGCCATGTCGAGTCCTCTCTGTCCCGCCCCGTTTCCGGGATGGGTCTGCGTGTCAACGGAGTCGAGATTCATGCTGTTACTTTTGGCGGTAATGAAGCGGCAGACAGTTTTCAGGACATCACACTTCCCGGAGTTGCTCTCGCAGAGGGAGCGAATCGCATTGAACTCCATGCTGTCAACCGAGATGGAAGATCGAACGCCATTCTTGTGAACGAAGTCATTCCTCCCGCGCCGAAGAAGGCTGAAATCAGGCTGATCCGTCCGCTGGTCAGCCTGACGTCGTCCCAGCCTTTGCAGCCGGTTGCGTTTGCGGTATCGTCCGAACCCGGACTGCAGCTCGTTGATCTAGTCGTGGAGCGTGATTTCCGGGAGCCGCAGCGAATCAGCCTGCTTGGCGACATTGAGTCATTACAGCCAGTCCCTGATCGTGCCATCAGCGAAAAACGATTTGAACATCTGCTTCCGCTCACTGCGGGTGCTAACAGAGTTCGAATTGAAGTGCGGAATCGCGGAGGTGTGACGGCTCAGGACTTTGCGATTACCTATCTGCCGCCACCTGTTTCCATCTCGCTGGAACAACTACTCACGGCGGACGCAGTTTCTGTCATTCACGCTGCAGAGAATTTTATTGATAACCCCGCTTTTGAGAGCAGCGTGGTGCAGGGAACAACGACTCTTGTCGGAAGAATTCGGTGGATTCCTGGACATCGACCGGCTGGCAAAAACTGGACCATCCGGGTCTGGGTGAACGGATTCCTGAAGACGCTGAAAGTGCCAGCACCAGCGGAAGGTACTGAACAAGCTGAATTCAAGGTGCCTCTGATCCTGAACCTGTCGAAGAATCGCCTTCGTATTGAAGCTCCTGAAATAACATCCAGCCACCAGAAGCTAGCCATTGATGATCACTCAGTTACCGCATTGCAGAACGTCTTCGTTTCATGCACAGAACCTGCGCAACGGCAGCGACTCCATTTGGTGCTGATGGGAGTACAGATGGAACATGGACGCAATGTCTGTCGGGCAGCGGATCTGACAGAAGCCGCCGCCGCCGCACTCCGAATACATACACCGGAAACCGCGTTTGCCAGTGTCAAATCTTATACCACTTTAGTGGGCGAAAAAGCCATTGGAAGAAACCTGCGAACCATGATGGTGCTGATCGAAGCAGAGATCTCTCAGCAGCGTCTTGCATCCGGCATTAACGATGTCGTTATGTTTTATTATCGAGGCCGTGAGTACCGATCCGTCGGCGGCGAGTTTCTGCTTGAGGACTTTCAGAACTATGAAAACCCTGTCGAGCATCCACAGTCGATCAGCGAGAGTTACCTCGCCGGATTATTCGAACACTTGCCGGGTGCCCATGTCGTATTTTTAGACATTGAAAATGCCCAGAATGAACTTTCGGCGTCGCTGCAATGGCCGCGTTTTCCGAATCTTGGACTTTTCCGGGTGGCCTGGTCCGGGAAAAAGCCTCTGCCGAATCCGCCTGGACCTCTGTTCTCTGCACTGCAGGTCGCAACTGATGTCAGTAAATCAAAGGTAACCGCCAGCCTGGGAACGATTCAGGAACTCCTGCGCACCCAGTTGCCGTCATCGACATCGGACTCCCGTTTCGTCCTGGAAACATTTGTACCGGACGACCTGCTGCAATTGGTGATCGCCCGCTCGCCGTAGGATTTCTGTCAAACCAAGAAACCGGTGAAATCAATCAAATCCAGAATCACGTTACGCCGGATCAGTCACTGGGATCGTCAAATCTTCCCCAGCCTGGCTCCTCGAATCGGGCTGTGACGATTGTGGTCAGTTCGATGGCTTCGGATGAACTTGATTCGGCAAAAATCCCGGAAGTCGCTAATTTTCGACGACAGCTCGTCCGATGTTTTCCAGAGATGAGCGGTGATTGCGCTCCTGATGGGAGACTCGCAGTTATTAGGATTTTAATTAGACCAGACTTGCTCGGAGGCAAACATTCCCATGAACATTCAGCGCGTCCCCTTTGGTCAGAATATAACCGGGCACTCAATTGCCGCCATCGCGATCTTGATCGTACTCCCTGCGTTTTGCTCTAAGTCCATCGCCTACGCTGGACCGCAATCTCACACATCCGACAGGTGCGGTTCGGATGGCTGCACATCTGGCTGCGGAAATGAGTTCCTGACCGGGCCGACCGAAGGTTCAATTTATCAGCCTACTGAGCCACCACTTCAGGATGACGCGACACCTTTTATTCAGGAGCCGACTGCTCCTGACGATAGTCCTTGCGCCTCTGCCACTCCTCCGGATTACACAGCACCCTTCAATCAGCCACCGACTGCGGTAACACCCTCCATCTTCTCAGGTGGTGTTGAAGGGACTCTGGCCGCTCAGGGCCATGCACCAGGTTATATTGACTGGGCAATGCCGCGAACTCAATTCCGACTGCGGTTCGATGCCGGATTTGACAATGAACGACCGGACCGAGCTGAATTCTTCTATGCTCAGTGCGGTTGCTTTGACGGCGGCGCTCCCGGCCCGGGAAAACCTGGTGTGCCACCGACAGTCAACGGCAGCGTTAATTATCAGGATCTTCGTGGATATGTCGAATACGCATCCAGTAGTCGCTTCTCCGTATTTGGTGAAGTTCCTGTCCGATTTCTTCAGGCGTCCGCTGTAGCGCCAGGCATCCCTGATACAGGAAACTCAGCAGGCCTTTCCGACCTCGAAGCAGGATTCAAGTACGCCATCGTGCGAACTCCCGACACCGTGTTTACTTTTCAGCTCAAGACCTACATCCCAACGGGCAACGCCAGCCAAGGCTTGGGAACCAATCATGTTAGCCTAGAGCCCGGATTTCTGGCACTGCAACGAGTCAATTCGCGGCTGGACGTTTTCAGTGAACTCCGCGACTGGATTCCAGTCGATGGAAGCACGCTCAACGGACAGAGCTTTGCGGGTAACGTTCTGCGATACGGAGTCGGTACAGCCTATACAGTTGCTGAAACTCGCAATGCTAAGTTCAGCCCGATCGCCGAAGTCGTTGGCTGGTCGGTACTCGATGGTCTGGTGCTGAATCCTGCAACCGGAGCTGAAAGCGCAAAAACGACTATTGTGAATATGAAGCTCGGCGTGCGAACAATGTTCAAGAGCAACGGCAGTACGCTGTATCTGGGTTGGGGCCACGCTCTGACAGGGCAGGCGTGGTACCAAGATATTGCTCGAGTTGAATACACGATCTTCATGTGATCAACGCAGACTGCGTACTGAGGAACAGTGCTGATATAGATTTTGATCATAGAAGCCCGTCTTTTTAGAAAAGCCGGGCTTCTATCTTTGAAGTGCTCCGGAGATAATTCTTGGTCTGTTCCTAAGCCTGCTTCTCCTGTTGTCGGTCAAGTTTACAGATTCTGGCGGCAGTGGAGATTCGAATTAGCAGGATGCCGGCGCGG
>CANJQC010000122.1 GCA_947476295.1 Planctomycetaceae bacterium
TACGCTGTGCGTCGTCCATTCTCCTGCTTAAAATACTGTCGGATAAACATAGCCGGGGATGTTATCGCCGAATTTCATACCCGCCAGATACCGAGTTCTCACTACATCACGTTTCGACTTCCCAAACACAGGCGTTTTCAAGAAGTTAATTCAAAAAGACGGCGAATAAGTTTCCCGCCGACACGGATTTCGGCACTTCTGGGGAAGTCGGGCTAGCATCCGGCGATCGCTGTCACTGTAATTGGGATAATTTGCATGAAACACTTTCTGATTGATGATCACCGCTGATCCGGCGCGACAGGCCACCATTACTTCGTCGCTGTGCGACAGGTAACGCCGGTACGGATTTCCGTCTGCGTGCAGCGACAGGTGAGACTGCGGGATCACTTTGAACGAACTTCGCTCGGCAGTCAGATCGTCGGGGTAGTACAGCACACGCACTAGGCAGGGTGAGCTCGCCGCGAGACCGAAGATCTTCGAGCCATACGGCTGCGCGTCGGTGTGAATCGCAATGCCCGGATGCCCTGGTTGAGACACCGCATAGGCACACGACGTGCAGATTAATTCGTCCCCGAAGAGCGTCGTGAGAAACTGGATTGTGGCTGGCAAGGCGATGACTTGAATGGTCGTTGGCGAATCGGCCCATTGGACGTTGGAGCATCCGCGCTGATGCTTGCTGTAATCGACCTCCGTCGTCGGCAGCCGCGACAATTCGCCGCGAATCTCGTCCAGTTGAAATGCCGACAACAGGTCAGGAATGACGACGTAGCCATCCAGCTCAATCGAGCGAATCCGCTGTTCGGTCGTCAGCGCAGCCCAGTCGGTGTCGGCCCGTTTTGCCGAAGCGATGCTCCCGCGTGGGTTGGTGAACGACACATTCATCGTGGAGTCCTTATCGATTCAGGGGCCGTTCAAGAGTTCAGCCAGCGACAACGTTTCGAATACCAGATGCGCCTGGCTGCCTTCGTAAACGATCCCAACATGCCCGGCATCGATTCGCGTGAGGCTGGGATAACCGGCTCCGAGACCTTCGTCGAGCAATATGTGATGCGAACTCGGCCATGTCTGTCCATCGTCGAAGCTGACCTGAATCGTGTGATGAGTTCGTCCTTTCTGAGTATGTGGATTCGCAAACAGCAGAACATGTTTTTTCTGCCCTGCCTGCTGGTAGTCAGCGCGCAGCAGACTGCCGTTGCAGTTGGGTTCGATCAGAGTATTGCGGCTCGTGAGATGCGGCTGCCACGTTTGGCCAAGATCTTTGGTGACAACAACAGCCCTGAAACGCTCATGATCGTTGCGGATGTTCAGCATAATGGAATCGTGACTCAGCAAGGCCGCCTGACATTCATTTCCACCGCTGTATCCGGGCTGCCCCACGGTCCAGATTTCCCCATGATCTCGACTGATCATCAACGTGGCGAACGTCGCAAGTGGTTCCCGTCCAACACGCCCCTGCACCGGCATCACCAAAGTTCCATCGATCAGCTGGATGCCCTGCTGTGGCGACGGCGCGAGCAGCCACCACGATTCCTGTTTGAGCTTGCGAGTCAGGTTTTCAGGTTTTGACCATGTGAGGCCCTCGTCCTTCGAACGAACCATCATAAATTGAGCACTTTTGCCGATCTCAAAACCCGGCTCCGATCCGTCGTCCGTCCACTGGTGCTTGCCTGGCTTGCCGTTCATCCACACGGCGAAACAAAAAATCTCGCCCGTCTGCCGATCGACGATGATGCCTGGATCGCTGCATCCGTTTTGCTCCTGGGGCAGCCCGCCAAATTCACCCATATCCATGATGACGCGCACCGGTTCCCATGTCTGGCCGCCGTCTGTGCTTCGGCTCAGTCCGATGTCGATATTTTCCTGCAAGTCGCGGCCCATCCGCCGCCGCATGTCGTACACCGCGAGCAACGTCCCTTTCGCGGACGTGGCCAGCGCCGGGATGCGATAGGTATGAACGCCGTCGTCGTTGTGCTTTCGCAGTGCGACTCCGATGCGATGTCTCGCGCCCGGTGAAGCATCGCGCGGTGTCAACTTGCCGATCGATGTTTCGATCGAGGTGCATGTGGCTGCGACTCGATGCGACAGGTCGGCCAACGCCTTCAGTTCGCACGCCAGCCAAAAGACGTTCTTACCGGCGCTGAGTACACTCTCGCCGTGGAACGTCACTTCTTTGGCTGGTGTGGCGGGTTCACCGATTCGCATCGCGGACGAGAACTCGTCTTTGTCGCCGGTCGAAAACAGCGAAAGCGATTCAAGATCGCCAGGGTCGTCAGTGCCGTCGAATGTGAAGACAAAAGAATTCGCGCGAGCGTCGATGCTGTCTTCGACTTGCACGACGACGCGCGTCAGCGGGCCGTGCTCATTCCGAATCAATACAGGATGCACGGGCTGCGACGAGACTGCACTCACCTTCAGTGTGGGCGGTACGAGAGAGCCGTCGGCATTTGAGTCTTGCCCCTGCGTTGAGCCCGCAATGCCAAATAACAGTGCTGCGAAGCATAGGGGCCTGAAGGGATTCATGGACGTTTTTTTCCGGCGATTTTGAGTGGCGCGCAAAATGGCTGATTACGACCGGGCGAATGTCGATTCGCGCGGAGCTTCGTAGCGAATAGCCAAGTGCGGCGTTTCGAGTCTCTTCTGGCCGGAGCCGAGTGAGCGGACTCCCGCTTCAACGAGGCCGGTCGTGAGCAGCGTTCGTTCGATCGGATAAGGCGATTTCCCGGTCAGGAACGTCTCTTCAGCCTTCGACATCAACGACGCCGAGTAGGTCACGTTCGGAGTCGGTGGAAGGTAGAAGAGGGTCGAGAGCGGCTCCAGCTCACCTTTGAGCCGCGCGGCGAAGGTGAAGTCGCCGACTAGGCCATTCATCATCAGCATCGTCGCTTTCACGCCGTCGGCATATTCGAAGCGATAGGCGATCGGATCTTTAACCCACTCGCGGATTTGCGCCGGTGTCGGATAACGATGACTGAATGTCTCGGGCTGAGCGAGAGTCTGGCTGCGTGACAGACACGCTTCGAAGAGTCGAGGATCCCAGCCGCCGCCAGACCAACTGCCCGCCTCCATCGCTTTCCAGACTGCGTCGCCTCGCAGAGCCTGCATCGCGACAACTCCAGTCTCTCCCCCGCGTCGCCGCTCGGCCATGCACTGAATTACTTCCAGCGCGTGGAAGTCGTAGCTGTCGATGCTTCCAATCGAAACGCTTAGGAGTTCCTCGATCTCGGCTCCGTAGGGCATGTCGATCGCTGGCATCCGCCATGTGACAGGCAGAGATGAACCAGCCGTAAAAGCGAAATTCAGCTCACGCGAGATATCGACCATCTCCTTTGCCCATTCCCACTTCCACGACAGATGCTTGTCATTGAAGACCGGAACCGCGCGCCCGTCCTGGCGAAAGACGTCGGTCACCTGCTTGAAGAACTCATAGCGAGGATACTTCGTCTGCTCGAATTCGCTCTTCGGATAATCGCCGTGCTCGCCGATGATCAGCACGGCGTCAACTGCGAGTTTGTCTCCGCCGCAACGCAGCGTCTCAGCGATCGACGGATAGATGGGAAATCCAAACTCCTCGGAACGCTTGCGGCTCAGGTCATTCTCCGGCTTCTGATCGACATACGCCGCGACCACATCCAACGGTGGCCGATGCCAGCGACCATTGATCGGATAGCCGACCAGAAACCGCTCGGCCATATGCCAAGCATGTGAGTGATACCGCCACTCAGTCGTGACGACAGCCAAACGTTTCTGTTTGGTCGCTTCTGTCGTTGCCGCCGTCGCCGCCAACTGCTGTGGGCCAATGACGAGTCCGGCACCTATCGTGCCAAGAAATGTTCTGCGTGTCACCATAGATTGGCATCCTGAAATTTGAGTCCCAGACACTTCGGAAACGGAATATCTTCGACTCCGCAGCTACTTGCAAGCCGCACGACTACCGCCGGTGACGGCACGCGAAATCAGAGACTTCGCCGACATCATGTAGCAAAAATACTTCAGCAAAGCGGAAATGACCAATCCATATCATATTCCTGCACGGCTGCTTTTCTGGACAGTCTTGCAGAAGCTGGTGTTCGAAATTATCGCTGGAGTTATCATTCACAGCAGGCCATGATTTCTACGTCATCATCGATGAAATACAGGCGTTATCAAGTCGCAGCATACCCTGAAGGTAATCAAATGGACGATCTTCGTTTGGCAATGACGTTAATGACGCTCTTGTCTGTAGCCAGTTTTCTGGGAGTCCGGCGACTGTGCGCGAATGCAGGTCCGCGCGTGCTGGATGCTGCTGCGGCAGCCCTGGTGCTGATTGTTGGCGTCTACATTCGCTTTGTCTGGGGCCAGCTATGGATCGTAAGATGGATTCCTCTTTCGTCCGTCGTGATCCTGGCGAACTGGTTTCCCGTGTTGCTTGGAGTTCTGGCAGCCGTCCTTTGGCAGCGGATGCAGTCGCATTCAATTCCGCGACGCATTCCGATACAGCTGCTGTTGGTCGGGGCGACGGTCTGGTCTGAGATTTACGTCATTCCCCGAAATCCTCCGGAGTGCCGCAATGAGTGGATTGAGCCTACTGTGGCAATGCCGTTTCGCATCTGTCTGCAAACGACGCCCTACACATGTTCCGCTGCTTCAGCCGCGACAATTCTGGACTCATTGGGTATTCCATCGTCTGAAAAAGAAATGGCAGAATTGTGCCTGACGGGAGAAGGGACAACATGGCTTGGCTTGTACCACGGACTTTCAATTCGTCTGCGAGGAACCGGGTTTGGCGTCGAATTCTTCGAAGGAAATCTTACGGATCTCGACGTTGCAACGGCTAATTTTCCGGTGCTGTTGTGCTGTAAGCTTTCGGACACAATTGACAAAGCCAACCCGAATTATCGAGAGCGTTCCGGATGGATTCCGGGCATTGCACATTCCACCGTTCTCTTCGGACGGGTGGAAACTGTTTATGCTGTTGGAGATCCGTCTCAGGAATTTCTGGAGCTGTGGTCCAAACAGGATGTTGCCAATCTCTGGACCGGGCAGGGTCTGCGAATCGTTACGACTGCGCGATGACCATTAGCATTTCAGGACTGTTCGCGGGCATGATTTTTGAGAAACCGAACTACGTTTGCCTGCTGCGGTACGCCGTCATCGCCAGCCAGACGACAACACCAGTACCCAAAGTCGCCGCCGTGCGGATGAGGTCGTGCCAGTCGTGGCGGAGCATCATGGCGATCAGAATGAGGGTACTCAGCACGTAAAAAATCGCCGCCGTTACTGTAATGACTGAAGGCCGACGTGCCGTATCGGTCTGGCCGGACGAACTTTTTCGAAGCGGAATCAATAACGTCGCGACCGTGATGGCTGACGACAATGACAACGTCGCGCCCAGAAATCCCAGCAGATCCTTGATGTTACTCACCAGCACCAACGCAGCCGCCAGACTGGCCTGCAGCAGCACCGAGCGGCTGACGGAATCGGGCCCCGTGCGAAAAGCCGCGAAGAACACTCCGTCGTCCGCCATGCGTGAAATCACGCGAGGACCTACCATGATCATTCCGGCAACAGAAGTCAGTGTTCCAAGTCCGATGGCAATACGAATCAACAGCTCAAGTGACGAGCCACCGATCGCTTTTGCCGCGATCGATGCTACCGCCGGGCTTGCCAGAATTTCCATCGCCGGTGTGGCAGTCAGAAAAACGACGTTCAGCAGCAGGTACAAAACTGTCACCAGCACCGTTCCTAGGATTAGCGCGTGAGGAATTGTTTGATTGGGATTGGATACTTCAGACGCAGCGTAAATCGCTGAGTTGAAGCCCGCGTAGCTGAGTGACATAAACATCACTGACGTAGACATTGCCAGCAGCGTTGGCCATGTCAAGAGAGGCGGCAGAGGTTCTGCAACGGGCTCCCAGTGCCACGTATGTGTTGAAACCTTTGAGGCCGCGATCACTAGGAAACTGATCAAAGCTATCAGCTTGATTCCCACGATGGCATTTTGGAGCGAAGCAAACAACTTCACCAGAAATGCATGCCCGACTCCAAAGACGGCTATCACGGCAATTGCCGCGCTGCCTCCTGGCAACGACGACGCCCGGATTTCAGCAGGCACGACATATTCTTCAAACGTCAACGCTACTAAAGCAATTGAGCCGCTGAAACCAACCGTCAGCGAAATCCAGCCTGCAAGAAACCCAACAAACGGATGCATGAGTTTCGAAAGATAAAGGTACTCGCCGCCGGATTGCGGCAACCGTCGTGCTAGCTCACCATACGCCACAGCTCCGCTGAGTGCGATCACGCCGCCAACGGACCATGCGAAAAGAACTCGGGCCGGCGACTGCAAATCAGCGAGGGCGAAGCCGGAGGTCGTAAAGATCCCCGATCCGATCATGCTAGCGATCACCACACAGGTCATCGTGGTAAGGCCGAAGCGGGCGGTTGGATGGGGGGGAATGCTCATGGATGCTGGGTGCTGACACATCGACAAACCAGGCGACTACTCAGAATCCCGCGCCATTTCGGGCACGGCAGGAAGCTGCACAAAATTAAACAACCGAACTATGGACAAGCGAATGAATCGCAAGCCTTGTTGGTTGTACTACTCGTTTCGAAGCACCTGCACAGCATTCAACAGTGGCACTCCCTGTTTCGCCACGAGTGTGATTGTGAGGTTGTCTGTCACGTTGACATCCTTAACTTCGTGGACGACCGCGGCGATTTCCTTACCGTTCGTACCAGTCAGAGTGACATTGGTCAGTACTGTCGTTCCGTTGAACTGAACATCAAATATCGACACACCTGATTCTTCTTCCCGCGCATCCGCAAAATGCAACTGAACTGAGAACGTCGCCGGTTTGTCGTCTTTACTCAGCAGCGGCAGGGTTAGCTCTTTCAGCCCCTGAGCCCACGACGTGTACAGCCATGGTGTCTGAGCGTCACTTACTTTCACAGAGCTTTCATTCACGTTGCGGTAGCCGCCGCCGTCGCTGAACTGTGGCTGCAGATCCAGTTTGATGTCGAGCGAAGTTTCCTGGTATGCCGTGTAACGAGGATATGACAACCAGACTGTGCCGTGAGCGTCTTTGCGGTCGCCAGGTGCTCCCAGATTCAGCGCGAGGTGTTGCACAGGAGTCTTTACGCCGACGGAACTGTAAATCGCCCAGGGCCGGCGCTCCTCTCGTGGTTCCAGGACGATTGTGGAGGCAATCGAAAACAGACACACACATCCAGCACTGGCTTCCGGAATCATCACAAGGCCATTGGCAGGCACAGCATTGATCCAGCAGCCAAGACGCTGGCCGGCGAAATGTCGTACTCCAGCATCTTTTTCAAGATCCATAAAACCGGTGAAACCGGAACGAAACATGATCATCCCCGAATCCGCACCGGTCAACATGCCACAGTGATGACCGGTTCGCATGATGGACCAAGGAACGTCCTCGCCCGTGATCGGATGTTTTCGAGTCTGCTGCTCGCCGGTTTGCAGATCAAACATCCACGGTTCAGCCAGTACCTTGTTACCCACGAGGATCGGACGGTGGCGGTAGTTCGCGTCTTTGGCCCACAATTTATAACCGTCATCGGCCGACAGAGCGACCAAGCGACGTCGGGAAAACTCGCCAGCGACAAACTGCTTCCAGTAGTGACCGTTGGCGTTGGCTCCGCACAGAATCAGAGTGCCGTTCTGATACATCAGCGTCAGCATGCCGCCGCCAATGCCGATTTCGCTGCAGTCCGTGACATCGACGGGATTGGACCATAGCTGTTCGCCACTTCGTGAATCGATCGCGACCGCACGACGCAGGTCTGTGTTCTTCAACCGGTCCTCGGCGATTTCACGTTCTTTGCCTGTCAGTGACTCCAGCGCGCTCTTGTCCTGGCGAAGAATCTCAGCACGTTGTTCGCTGGTAATTGTGCTGTCGATGAAAAACACACGGTTCGGGCCGATCGCAATGGTGCGATGCGAAATGCTCTGCCCTTGATATTCCCACAGATGTTTTCCGGTCTTCAAATCGATTGCGAAGATGCCATCCGTCGCATCCGTCGTCTTTCGACCACGACGTCGCTCGCGAGCATCAATCGCCTCCATAACCGTGGCGGTACCGAACAAAATATCGTCCTGAACAGCAACGTATGCCCATTGATGCGTCCCGTCGTCTCGAGATGCAGGAAGGCGATGGACTCGAAGTGTCTTACCAGTCGCTGCGTCCAGTTCAAAGCATTCCCCGGCAATAAAGTGGTACAGCCGATCATTCGTCGCTGCGAGGTTTCCGGGACTTACGTTCATATAGACGCCAGTGCGAATACCTTTCGGGTTGTCATAGTTCCACAGAAACAGGCCGTTATAGGCATCATATGCGCGGATGTTTGTTTCACCCTGCACAAACAATCGTCCGCCAATGGCCAGCGGGCCAACGGCTCCATCGTGGCGATTGACCATATCGCCGATCCCGGGATCTCCATACCAAAGTACTCCAAGGTCACCTTTGACGCGTGTGTCGTTACTGACTGCAGTATTCGCTGGATTGCCGTATTGATGTGACCAGCCCCCGGCTCCTGGAAGCATTCCTCGCGACAGCGTCGCCCAGCCATCGACTGATTTCTTTGTGATCTCCGCTGCTGTCAGGTCTTTCGATTCGCTTGCTTTTGCAACAACTGCCGCAGCTCCCGCAGCGTCACTTTTCTGTGGCTGCCCAAGGCACATGACACCGCCGGAAGGTTTCAGATGGCGGACGACCAGTGCCGGATCCGTCAACGTCTCGCCGGTCTTCACGAAACGGTCGCTGACAATCAGGTTCGCAAAGTAGTTGGAATACGGAATATCGGCGGCGTCAAACTGATGTACAGTCACTCGACTGCCATAGACGCCCGCTTTGGTAAGATTCGCTCGAGCCGTGGCAACTTTTGTCTCGTCTGATTCAACCGCGTAGATTTCCAGTTCACTTTGACGTGCGAGTTCGTACGCTAAATGCCCTTCCTCGCCATCGATCACCAGGCAGAACCCGCGTTTCACGCCAGTCTGCGCCAGAATTTCCTTTGCTGCCTGCTGGTAGGCTTCTGAAGTCGGAAACGATGCGATTGGCTGTGGCGTCACCTCGGTAGGCTCACCGTTGGCGAACGCATAAATCCTGCCTGTGTCGGTGCTGACGACCAGATGGCCATCCGCCACAGCTAGTCCGCTCACCAACCCTTCGACCGTCGTCTGCCACACGATGTCGCCACTGTCTGCGGCATACGCTGTCACCGAATTCTGGCCTCCAAGGAAGGCGACTCCGGGCGTGGCCAGCAGTGCGGCATCGTTGGCCGTTTCTTTTTGCCACGTCACACCAATATCCGCGATCTTCCTGAGTTCTGCATTCGCGTCGGCCATTTTTTGCTGATATCCGTCAGCCGTCGCTTTGTCCTTTTCAGACCGCAGCTTTCTTGTCAGATCATAAATCACCAACTCGATTTCATGTCGGATGCGGCTGTTGACGGCATATTCCATGCGATTAAGTCGAGCGACAACCGTGCCGGTTGCGACGTAGGCGTCGTCGCCAAGGACGGCCATTTGGTGGCCGGCAAACCACCCAAAACCAACGTCGCCGCTCTGCTGTTCCATCGCCAGCAGATGATGTTCTCCTCCCGAATAGATCTGTCCGTCAGCCAGCAGAGCATTGGTGCCTCCAACGACTCCGCCTGCCTCTGTACGCCATGCGTGCGTTCGTTTATGAACCAACTTGCCCGTTTTGCGATCAAAGGCCGCCGGTAGTGAACGTCCCGATGGCACAAAAAGAAGATCTTCACTGGCCAACAGATATCCCTGAGGTGACAGATCGTTCCGTCCGGCGTCTTCGTCGCTCAAGCTGTCCTGCTTCCAGATCACCGAGCCATCGTCCGCATTGACCGCATAAAGGTAGACATCTTCGTGCGGGAAGACTCCCGCCCCGAAGTACGCCACGCCATTATCGACAAGCACACCCGTGCGAACCGGCCACCGCGAAACCATTTCGCCGCGCGCGATTAGCCAGTCCTCTTCCGGACCAGCGCGAAACTGCCAGTGCAGCTTTCCGGTTGTCGCATCAACGCAGTAAACATGGCCGTCGTCTGAACCGAAGTAAACGCGACCGTTCACGACGGAAGGCGCGAGACGAATGGGGGCTCCGGTATAGTACGTCCATTCCGTCACACCGGTTTTGAGATCCATGCAGTGCAATTGATCGTCTGTTGCGCCGAAAAACAGTTTGCCACCCACAATGACCGGATGAAAAACATCGTCAAACTTCACTCGAAGTCCGAGCAGCTTCTCTTCGATCACTCGTCCTTCACCGTCGGTCCACGCCGTTTCGGGCAGCGCGGGCGATTCGTATTTCCATGCAAGATTCAGCGGAACAGAAATCTGCTCACTGGTGGCTGCTGTTCGAGCATTGTTGCCTCGAAACGTAGGCCAGTCTGCCGCACGGATAAGTCCATGTTCGACAGCATTCAATGCGAACAGCACGATGATGACACTGCGAAGTCCGGTGAACGAAGGCATCTCGTCTCCTTTGAACGCGAAACAAAGGCAGGGGCGTGTAGGGTGTGACAAGCAACGCGCAGGCACACCGAATCACAGACATGGTGTGCCTGCGCTGGCGCTTGTCACACCCTACAAACCCACAAACGGCCCAGCCGTAGCCCGTCCAACGCGAAGGTTGAATGGCTGGACGACTCACCCTACACTGTAACAGCCTTCCTTCGTCTGTCCCACCATTTGCGAAATGTTTTGTCTTTCCGGACGCCATGCGCAAAAGCAAAGCGAGATCAGCCATGCGACTTCGCGCAATCGCCACGGTGACGTTGATTGTGGTTGCCACCACTTCGCTGGCGATCGCCTGTTCTGTGCCCGTCTTTCGTTACGCCCTAGAACACTGGCGACCGGACCCGTATGTTGTGTTCGTCTTTCACAGCGGAGACCTCACGAAGG
Organism: Planctomycetaceae bacterium; assembly: GCA_947476295.1. Taxonomy (GTDB): domain Bacteria; phylum Planctomycetota; class Planctomycetia; order Planctomycetales; family Planctomycetaceae; genus SXXK01. The sequence goes on from CANJQC010000122.1 coordinate 10,928, forward strand.
AACAGCAGGCCGTAGTCGATTTAATGCAGCCGAAAGGCGCAAATGGAAATCTAGTAGCCAATGTGCTTGTCAATGTCATTGATGTCGATGCCGACAGTGATCCGATCACACTCCAGATCCGGCAGGATCATCCATCCGACCAGCTGCCGTGGATGGTCGTTCTCTCTCCGCCAAAGTGGGGCCCTGCGCAAACAACGTGGCAGGGCGAATTCACAACAAACAGCGCAGCCATGGTGCTGGATTCTCCAGCACGGGCGCAAATCAGCAAAAAGCTGATCGATGGAGAATCAGTAGTCTGGGTATTGCTGGAGTGTGGTCGGAAGGAAGAGGACGACCATGCATTTGACGTGCTGACCACGGAACTCAAAAAGCTGGAAACTAAGATTAAGCTGCCAGAGATCGAGGAAGAAGACCTCGGTGATTTGTCGGTCGCACCCGATGCACTGAAAGTAGTATTTTCCGCCATCCGGATTTCACGAGATGATGAAAAGGAACGGGCGCTTGTCGAGATGCTTCTGCGAGTTGAACCTGATCTGCTGGAGGAACCGCAGGTCAGTCAGCCGATGGCGTTTCCGGTCTTTGGTCGCGGCAGAGCTTTGTATGCTCTGGTCGGAAAAGGCATAGCTCCGGACGTGATCGAAGAAGCGTCTGTGTTTCTTACGGGCGGTTGTCAATGTACGGTGAAGGCTCAGAATCCCGGTGTCGATCTGATCATGAATGTCGATTGGGACAAGGTGGTCATTCCCACCGAAGCTCTGGACGAAGACCTGCCGCCACTGGCCGGCTTCTCCGGTTTCGGACGACCGGATGACGGCCTTGACGCGAAGGATTCCGAAGTCGCTGCTATAGCGGTCGAGGAGCCGAAAAACGCTCTGCTGACGCAGACAACGAAGGCGGCGGTTTCGCCCGAAAATGCGGTTCCGGCACCGGGAGAAACAGTTATCGATGAACAGATCATCGCACCGCCTGGCGATGCAACAGCATCTGGCTCGACGGACTCTGACGCCAGTCATGCCACCGCGAACGATCCGCCATCAGCCGGCATTGGCAAGAATGTAGTGTTTGTTCTTATATGTCTCGTGGCCATCGTTGTCGCCGCTACTTTGTATTTCATGCCACGCACGAATTGAACAGGGGCAAATCATGACCGTCTGGCGACTTGCTGTTCGTGAAATCCTCCACCGAAAACTCAGTTTTCTGATGGGCGTTATTTCCGTGACGACCGCCGTCGCGTGTCTTGTCGGCGCGCAGACCTTACTGCGAGCCGATCGCGTCATCACCGGGCACCTGCTTGAACAAAAACAGACTGAAGTTGAACAGTCCATTGCCGCAAAAGAAAGTGTCGTCAAGCAGGCCGGTGCCGACCTTGAGGACGCCATGCGGAAACACATGCTTGGCCTTGGCTTTAACATTCTGATCCTTCCCAAAGAACAGTCACGATCAGAACTGTTGCTGAATGGAATGACGGCGACGATGCCGGAAAGCTACGTCGATAAACTCGGGCAATCTAACATCGTTACAGTGAATCATTTGCTGCCAAGCGTGACTCGGCGAGTTCTCTGGCCGGAACAGAATCGGGAGGTCATCCTGATTGGAACCAGAGGTGAAGTTCCGATTCAACATCGAGCGTTAAAGAAGCCACTATTGGAGGAGGTCGCCGAAGGCAAAATGGTTATCGGCCACGAAATCCAGAAAGAGCTGGAGCTGAAGGTTGGCGATACGGTGACGTTTCAGAAACAGGAGTTCACAATCTCGGCGGTACATCCAGAACGCGGATCCACTGATGACGTCACCATCTGGATGAACCTGCGGCAGGCACAGGAACTTCTGGGAATGCAGAATCTAATCAATGCGATACTCGCTCTGGAATGCGACTGCGCCGGGGATCGCATTTCCGCGATTCGTGCCGAGATCGAAGCGATCCTGCCCGGTACACAGGTGATTGAGAAGTATTCGCAGGCTCTGGCTCGAGCTGAAGCCCGATCCAAAGCAAAGGAATCAGCCGAATCAGCACTGGAACAGGAAAAAAAATCCGGTCAGGCGACGTTGCTGCGAGAAAAACTGGGACGCGACCAGTTGGAACAACAGCATACCGGATTTGCTGCCGTGTTGGTTCCTCTGGTGCTTGCTGGTTCCGCCGTCACGATCTTTTTGCTGGCTCTTGCGAACGCTCGCCAGCGAACAGAAGAGATCGGCATTTTGCGAGCCGTCGGGCTGAAATCTCAGCAGATAATTCTCGTCTTTTTGTCGAAGGCAACCCTCATCGGATGCGCGGGTGCACTGCTCGGTATCGGCCTTGGTTTTTGGATCGGATGGGGGCTTGGGGGATTGTCAGGCACTGGTCTGGCATGGCAGCAACTGTTTGCCACCGGCAATCTGTTGCAGACGATCGTCGCAGCGCCGGTTCTCGCGATTGCTCTCACAGGAATAGCGAGTTGGGTGCCGGCTCTTCTGGCAGCACAACAGGATCCTGCAGTTGTGCTGCAGGGAGGATGAGCAATCAATGCTGCTTCAGGTTAACAATGTTTCCAAATCGTATGCAGGCGCTCAGTCATCAATCTGCGCTGTCAATAACGTCTCTCTGCAAATCTCGAAAGGTGAGTTCGTCGCAGTTCAGGGACCAAGCGGTTGCGGTAAATCGACGCTGCTGTTGATAGCAGGAGCTCTGTTGAAACCGGATTCCGGAGTGGTACTCGTTGACGGACAGGATCCGTACGCATTGAACCCTGATACGCGGGCAGGATTCCGTGCTCGGACAATCGGTTTTGTTTTTCAGCAGTTTCATCTGGTTCCGTACCTCAGCGTTCTCGACAATGTTCTGGCACCCGCACTTGCCGTGCCGGGGAATGCGGCCGAAACTCGCGACCGGGCGCTTCAATTGATCGAACGATTCGGGCTGTCGGATCGAAGTCAGCATGTGCCGGCGAAACTGAGCACCGGGGAACGCCAGCGAGCCGCGATGGCTCGAGCTCTGCTGAACCAGCCGAAACTCATCCTTGCGGACGAACCAACAGGAAATCTTGACCATCAGAATGCTGACGCCCTGCTGGGATATCTCGCTGAGTTTGCAATTGGTGGAGGAACGGTTCTGCTTGTGACTCACGATGACCGTGCGGTGGCGCACGCGAAAAGGGTCATCCATCTCCAGCATGGAGAGGTCGCCGAACCCATTGTTTCGTGAAGGTGCGGTTTCCTCACTTGGTGTTCCTCACTTGGTTGAGAAGCTGTCAACGGACGAGTACAGTGGACCCCAATCGCACCCCGGAAACCAGTCTCTCCACTCCTCCACCCGCTTCCTCAGTATCTATGTTGAAAAACGATGGTTCGAACTCATTTATCCGGATCGGCGTCAAAAGGAAATCCAAGGTCAGGTCGCGTCAACACGCTGTGGGGATTTCTGCTTGGGGCATGTGGACTGATTGCTGTGCTGGTCGTCATGCTGCGACAGGGGCCACCGGCCACCGATCTTGGCAAGAAACGTCTGGTGGTCTACTGTGCGGCCGGGATGCGCGTACCGGTCGAGGAGATTGCCAAGATCTACGAGCAAAAATACGAAGTCGTGATTGAACTTCAGTATGCTGGTTCAAATACACTGTTGAATCAGTTGCAGGTCAACAAGTTTGCCGTCGCCGACTTGTTCGTTGCAGCCGATGATTTCTACACCGACAAGGCCGTGAAAGATGGCCTCGCGGTTGAGACGCTTCCCATCGCGCACCAGCGACCGGTCATCGCGGTTCGCAAAGACAGCGATCAGCAGATTAACTCACTGGAAGACCTGCTGCAGCCGGGGATTGCCTTGGCAGTGGCCGATCCGGATCAGGCGGCTATCGGGAAAACTGTTCGAAGCCTGCTGGAGAAAATCGAGGTCAGCGGTACGAACCGCTGGAAACAACTTGAAGAACGGGTCACCGCTGACGGAGTGTTCAAGCCGACTGTCACCGACATTGCAAACGACGTCAAAATCGGTGCGGTGGATGCTGCGCTGGTATGGGACTCTACGGTCGCGATGCCGGAATACAGCAAAGACTTGAAGGCAATCTCCATTCCGGAACTGGAGGCCGATCCGGACTTAGTGAGTATCGCCGTACTTCGATCATCCACCGACCCGACGGCTGCACTCCGATTCGCTCGTTTCCTGACGGCACGGGATCAGGGATTGAAGACGTTTGAGAAATTCGGGACTCGACCGGTGGAAGGTGATGTCTGGGCGGAACGGCCTGAAGTCTCCTTCTATTGCGGAGCTGTCAATCGGCGAGCAGTGGAACAGATCATCGAAGATTTTCAGCTGCGTGAGGGAGTCATTGTCAACACGGAATACAACGGCTGCGGCATTCTGACCACGCAGATGAAGGCGATTGAAAACCAGTCCACGCAACTTGGATTTCCTGACGTCTACATGGCTTGCGATCGATACTATCTCGACAACGTCAAAGACTGGTTTCAGGACGACGTCGATGTCTCCGACGTAGAAATGGTCATTGCGGTGCCGAAGGGAAGTCAGAAAGTTTCAACTCTTGCAGACCTCCTCAAACCCGGCATTCGTGTTGCCATCGGTCAGCCCGATCAGTGTACGATCGGAGCTCTTTCGCGAAGGATGCTTGAGAGCGAAAACCTCTATCAGCAGCTCCAAAAAAAACAGGCGACCGATGGGGAAATTGTTGTTGAAAAAATGTCGTCGGCGCTTCTGGTTCCGGATGTGATCGCCGGGCATGTTGACGCAGCGATGGTTTACATTACGGATGTGCTGCCAAACACTGACGCTATTGATATAATACATGTGACGACGACGCAAAATCTGGCGATTCAGCCGTTCAGTATTGCCAAGACGAGCGACCACAAATATCTCGCACGCAGATTGTTCCGCCGTATTGCAGAATCATCCAAAGCATTCGAATCAGCGGGGTTCCACTTTCGACTTGGTGCAACGCCATCACCAAGTCCGGAAGGCAGCTCGTTATGACGGCTCAGGCCCCGCGTAACGAATCTTCCGGCGATGGCAGGAGTTCAACGGGAATGAGTCCGAACGTCGGACGCATCGTTCTGTCAAATCGCGTATTTTTTGGCTGCATGATTGTCATCGGAGGAACTTATGTTCTGCTGATTCTGTCGATGCTGCTCGCTGACGCTTGGTATGTCGTTGAAAAGACGTCCGTTGCCGCCTCGGAGTCCGCTGAGCCGTGGAAGGCGATGGTGTTTGAGAATCCAATTTCGGTCGCATTGGCAGATCACAAGATCCGGTATTCGGTCTGGCTGAGTCTGGTGTCGTGTACTCTGGCGGCTGTTCTGTCGGTGATGGTCGCGGTTCCCATTGGCTATCTGCTGTCACGCCACAACTTTCCGGGAAAACGACTGCTGGACGCCGTACTTGACATCCCGATCGTGCTGCCGCCGCTGGTGGTGGGACTCAGTCTTCTCATTTTGTTTCAGTTCCGACCATTTTCGTTCCTAGCCAGGGACATTGTCTATCAGATTCCTGCCGTCGTGCTGGCCCAGTTTTCTGTCGCCTGTGCTTTCGCTGTTCGGACGATGAAGTCAACATTCGATCACATCAATCCGCGGTGCGAACAGGTTGCGATCTCACTCGGCAGCTCGCGGTCTCAGGCGTTTGGCTGGGTGGTGCTGCCTGAGGCGACTCCGGGAATCATGACGGCGTTCACGCTGGCATGGGCTCGATCACTGGGAGAATTTGGACCGTTGCTGATATTCGCCGGAGCAACTCGGATGAAGACGGAGGTGCTTTCGACGACAGTGTTTCTTGAAATGAACGTGGGAAACATCGAAGGTGCCGTCGCGGTGTCAATGATCATGGTGGGGGCGGCCGTGACTGTGCTGATTATCACTCGGCTTTACGGCTCGCGTGAAGTAGTGGTTTAGAACTGGCCAGGAAATGTTGCCTGTATTCTCAAAGTCCCTTCTCCCCCGAAATCGGGGGAGAAGGTGGCCGCCAGGCCGGATGAGGGGGGTTTGTGATTCTGTTGGAAAATATCTGCATCAGCACGGGCGAATTTCGCCTGACCGACGTATCGCTGTCGATTCCATCCGGTGCCTGCGGCGTGCTGATGGGACGGACCGGGTCCGGAAAGACCACGATTCTTGAATGCATTCTCGGACTGCGTCGAGTCTCCTCGGGCTGCATTCGAATCGATCATACCGACGTGACACAATTGAATCCCGCCGTGCGAGGTATCGGCTACGTGCCGCAGGACGTCGCTTTGTTCTCAAGGATGAAGATCCGAGACCATCTGGCATTTGCGCTCCAGATCAGGCGGGCA
>CANJQC010000123.1 GCA_947476295.1 Planctomycetaceae bacterium
CCTGCCGCAAACGGATCGATCGAATACAGCCCGATACCGCTGAAGACATGAACATGCAGATCGATCAACCCCGGTGCGACAATGAGGTCATCAGCCTCGATCACGTCTTCACTGTGCGATACAAGGTTTGGACCGGTCTCCTGAATCTGCCCGTTCATTCCACTGGCAAGTCGCGTGATGCGAAGTTCTGGCAGATCGCCAATGCCTTTGTAGATCCTGTCGATGGCGGCCTGCCAGCTCGCATACTCCGCCGCATGGTCACGAATGGCGTAACCAACACCATTGATGATGGGACGAATGCTGAGGTGCTCGAACATGTTATTCTCCACGCGGGTATGGATGAGATGTTTGTTCGTCTAGCTGCAAGCCGCAGGCGTCGGTAGATTGGCGCTGTCGCCTACGGCTTGCCGTTAAACAAGTCATTGGCGACCGTGCGCGGTATAGCCAGTATCGCGGCGTCTCCGCGAAAAGGCTCTGACGGGATTCACGACCATCATCTGATAAATCTGCTCATCCGTCACGCCACGTTCTTTCAGAAGCGGCACGAAGGTCTCCAGCAGATACCCGTAACCCTTGCCGCCGGTGTATTTCAGGTGGCTATGATTTCGCTTTTCAAGGAGCGACATCACATGCCGAGACCTCCCCGAGCGGACGAAGCTGGCGGACTGTATCATGCCCTCAATTGCGGTAACTTGCGAGCGGATATTTTTCGCAAAGAAGCGGACTTTGCCGCGTTTGAGCGAATTCTGCATGAAGGATTGCAGATCTATCAGATTGAGTTGTTCAGCGATCAGTTGATGTCCAATCATTATCATCTGGTACTTCGCCCTTTGATTAACGGCGAAATGAGCCGGTTTATGGGCTGGATTGGTGGCACGCACACGATGCGATATCATGCCCACTATCACACAAGTGGACTGGGGCATGTTTATCAGCAGCGATACAAAAGCTTTCCGATCCAGGACGACGACCACTTCTTCGTCGTTTGCCGCTACGTCGAGCGAAACGCCTTGCGAGCGAAACTGGTGGACAAAGAGGCCTACCCCCCTTTGATTTTTCTAGTGGAAGTAAGAAGAAGTAAGAAATGGGACATCGCCACTGCGACAACACAACCTCTTTTCTCGGCCTGAAGACTCTTGTCAGGCTGGTTGTCCTGATTTGCGTGGTAAATTCTGGCAGCCTCGCCGAAGTGGGCGGACAGGATCTTCCTGACAAACCCCCTCGCTCGGAGAGCGAAACAGCGACGGCTACCCATCAGGGACTTTATCGCGATGTCATCACCCCGCTGTTGGCCCGCGCATGCTCCTCATGCCACGGCGAGGATGAACCGGAAGCCGGGTTCGTCGCCACGGCACTCGATGGTTCGATGGACGTTTCCGGCGAGGTCGCAGTGTGGAAGAAGATCCGCAAGCAGGTTGGCACTCGTGCCATGCCGCCGAAGGACGAGGATCCGTTGTCTGGCGAAGAGGTCGCTGCAATTTCGTCTTGGATCGACGAGGGACAGCGGTTGGAGCGTGATCGATTACAGGCCACGACGGTCCGTCACGTAGCCCGTCGTCTGACCAGTCGCGAGTTCAATCGGTCGTTGCTGAGGCTCGTGGGGGCCGAATCGTCGGTACGGGATTTCCCACGCGACGAGCACGTCCCTGAGGATGCGTTCGAGAAGTCGGGCTTCTCCAACGACGCTTTCGGCAATCCGCTCACGAAGAGCCATATCGAGGGTCTCAAGCTGGCTGCGCTAGCTGCGCTAAGGGACTTCGCGCCGTTCGTGGAGAGGCCGCGGAGCCCGATCCATTATTTATACGATGGCGAGTTCTGCTACACGTCGCGGGCCACGCAAGACCACATCTTCGACTTCGTGAAGAACGTGGCCCACCCGATGACCGACGTGGAGTTCCAGAGCCGCCGGGAAATTATGGAGCTTAAGGGCAACTCGTTCCTAAACCGTCCCATGAACAAGGCCGTGTTCGGCCCCGCGCTCTTCCCGTTCAAGCCGGGGCCCCTGCAGGCATTCGAGAACGACTTGCTCCTGGCCAATGCAACGGCGTTCCCTGCGAGCCAGATGTATTCGCGGGGGCGTTTCACGTTTCGTGTCCGAGTCCGAGGCAAGCCAGGTGCCGACGCCACGCTGCCGCTGATGCGGATTCAGGCAGGCTTTTTCGACATCTTTGCAAACAACTTCCGTACCGTCGACAGCGTGCAGGTGTCGGCCGAAGAGCAGGTTTACGAGTTCACCGGGAACGTGCGGGATTACCCATTTCTGGACAGCATCCCTGCGGAACACACGTATCGGGACGGCAATGTTCCGCGGCTCACGTCGTTCGCCACCAACGACTGGGGGAACTGCATGGGAGCCTTCTTCGTCATCCTCGTCGAGAACGCGAGTCGTCACGACGAGGGACTCTCCCTCGCGCCCGGCCACCATCGGATCAGTCTAGGCAATATCTACATCGGCTCCTACGCGGAAATCTTCGAACGGGCCCGCAACAAGACGCTCGCCAATTACTACATGAGCGATTACGAACTCGTCGAGGTGTTCAACAAGACCCAGCAGGAGCTCGCTGGCAAGGCCCCTGCGATCGAGATCGACTGGGCCGAACTCACGCTTGACGACATGCCGACGCACAACACGGTGTTCTTCGCGTCGCCCGACTGCGGGCCGAACGACGTCTACGCCGCGCAGGTCATCGAGCGTTTCGTGAACAATGCCTTCCGGGGGTTCGCGACGTCCGAGGACGTCCAGACATTCGTGCGACTCTACCAGACGTTTCGCGAGCAGGGGCTCGGTTTCGAACCGGCCATCCACGAGGTACTGGCTTCCGTCCTGGTCTCGCCGAAGCACTTTTTCCTTGCAGACTTTGCGTCGCCGCCGGACCTGCACTCGCGAGCTTTGTTGCTCGCGGGGAAGCTCGCGTTTTGGCTCTGGGGCGAGCCGCCGGATGAAGCCCTCCTGGCAGCCTGCTTGGAGGGCAGGCTGATAGACAAAACCGTCCTGCAGGCCGAAGTCGAAAGGATGTTCGTTGACCCACGCTCGCGGCAGTTCGTCGACAATTTTCTCGCCGAGGCCTGGCACCTCGAAGGCTTCGACCGGATCACGGTGGATGCCAAACGGTATGCCTTCTACGACCTAGAGCTTGAGGCCGACATCAAAGAGCAGTTTCGAAAGACCGTGCATTCCGCGCTTGGACTTGCCGGCCCCGCCAGTGTCCTCTCGCTAATTGACGACGACCATCTTTGGCTAAACCGGCGGCTGGCTAAACACTATGGCGTGGAGGGCTACGAAGGCAACGGCGAATTCGTGAAGGTCAAGCTGCCTGAGGGCAGCCCGCACGGCGGCGTGCTCACACAGGCCCTGATCATGAAGATGAACTCTGACGGGGCCGACTCGCATCCAGTGCGGCGGGGCACCTGGGTGCTCGAACGGATCCTTTTCGATCCACCGCCACCGCCGCCGAAGTTGACGCCCCTGAAAGAACAGGGCCTGATCAAGGCGAAGACGCTGCGTGAGCGGATTGCCGAGCACGCTCAGTCGAGTTCCTCCTGCGTGAGCTGCCATCGCCGGATCGATCCTTTCGGGCTGGCGTTCGAGAACTTCGACGCCGTCGGTGGCTGGCGCGATACGGTGCAGGCAGGAGACCAGCAGCAGCCCGTGGAACTGTCGCTCGTGCTTGACGGCGAGGTCATCGCCAGCCCCGATGATCTCAAGGTCTACATTTTGAACCGCCGAATCGACGCATTTTCGCGAGGGTTCGCCGAAAACCTACTACAGTACGCAGTGGGCCGCCAACTCGACCTCTTGGACGAAGAATCGGTCGAGCAGGCTCAGCGAGCGTTTGTCGCTGCGAACTACGATTTCAAGGTGCTCGTACGGGCGGTTGTGGCCTCCGAGTCGTTCCGTGGTGCGTCCGAGTAATCCCTGGAGACATCTGTCATGAAAATCATCAGCCGCAGAGCGTTTTTAGTCGGGTCGGGCGCTACGCTCGCACTTCCATTTTTCGCGTCGCTCCAGAAACTCTCGGTGGCCGCCCCTGGAGCGACAGAGAAGGCGCGGCGTTTCTGTTCGATCTTCTTTCCGTTCGGCGTCTCCATGCCGCCGAAAAGCGAGGACCCTAAGAACACCGATTACCAAAACTACTACTGGTTCCCCGATGGTGACGGCGGCCGAGAATACAAACTCAGTCGTTCGCTCGAGCCGCTCGCGGAGTTCAAGCAGGACGTCACGATCCTCTCGGGCCTGTCTCATCCGCACTATCGCGAGATAGCGACCGGTCATCGCAACGGCGGGCTGTTCCTCAACGGCGCCAACATCGTACGGGGCGCCACGAACTCGGTCAGCCTCGACCAGCTGATCGCGTCACAGCTCGAGGGCGCGACAAGGTTCCCGTCGCTGACGCTCTCGTCGGGGGGCGGTGTGGGTGTGCCGTTGATGGCTCAAACGATCTCGGTCGATCGCCACGGCAAGTTCGTGCCAGCGCTCTCGGAGCCGCGGCAGATCTTCAACCGCCTCTTCGCCGTCGACGAAGCGGGGCCGGCTGGCCTGCGGCCGCGCCGCAGCGTTCTCGACGCAACGATGGAGAGCGCCGACTCCCTCTTGCTCCGGCTTAATCCTGGGGATCGGCGAGCGTTCGAGGACTACCGCCAGTCGATCCGGGAGCTGGAGCATGACCTCGATCGGGCCGAGGAGTGGGCGGCCGTTCCCCGACCGACGGTCGATCCGGCGGCGGTGAACCTCGACGGATTCGCAAAGCAGGGCGCTCAAAGCTATCTCGATTCGATGTTCGAGCTGATGTATCTCGCGCTCAAGACCGATTCGACGAGAGTTGTAACCTACCAGATCGCCTGCGAGGGCACATGCATCGGGGACTCGTTCCCCACCGCGCTGGGACTGCCGACACACCACAATCTGAGCCATTCGACCCGCAGCGAAGGAGGCTACGCCCAATGGGCCAAGTACGACCGTTTCCTGGTCGAGCAACTGCAGAAGTTCCTGATCAAGCTGAAGAATACACCCGACGGTGACGGCACCCTCCTCGACAGCACGGTCACTCTGTTCGGCTCGGGCACGAGCGACACACACATCCACAAGAACTATCCGCTTATACTCGCGGGGGGCCGCAGCCTGGGGCTGAAACATGGACAGTATCTGAGGTATTTGGAGGAGCGGCCGATGAACGACCTGCTACTCTCAATCTCGCATCGATTTGGCATCGATCGCGGATCGTTCGGCGACAGCAGCGGCGAGGTCCACGAACTTACACATGCCTAGTGCATTTCGCCGTTTCTACTTCAGGCGGCTAGGAATGAGTCTGTCTTGAAGGTCTGGAAATTGTGAGTCATGTGTGTCTGGAGTTTTTCCAGATGGTCGGATGGGATCTTTTCCAGGCAATCGTCAGTTGCATCGCGGAATTGGTTGAACGTTGGGTAGTGGCGTCCGTACAGACACTGTTTTTTGATAAACTTCCAAAGCCGTTCGATCAAATTGAGATTGGGTGAATAGGACGGCAGATCACCCCAACTGTTGGCGGCCGGACATTGTTGAGGAGACAGGTATGTGGGCGAATGACGGTTCCATAAACACGCACATAGAATCCGGTAGAATCAGCAAAAGTGGGATAGGCTTCCAGCCTAGCGGAGAAGAACTCGCAGGCTGGAAGCCTGCGACAGTTATTTATCGAGCGATCCTCAGCGGTTCCTTCTGACCCGTGGTCAGGAACCAGGCTGTTTCACATTCGTGTTCGTCCGGCTGGCCAGCCACTCGACAACCAAGCGACCGGTTTTTGAGAGTGGCAATTCAACCAATTCAGCGTCCGTGAACCACTGCGTGCCGCCCGTGATTACGTTCGCACCCACCGTGCCGTTGCACAAAAAACTCTTCAGGCAGACGCGATATCTTGTCACTGAATACGTAAATTCCGTCGCAGCGACGACGTCGCCGATTTTTGCTCCAATTTGATCGTGGACCTGCCGCCGTATCGACTCTGGCAACACACTATTGGACTCTGCAAACAGGCTGCGCTCGGATTTTTTTTGTTTTCCTGCAGTGGCCAACGGCAGGAATTTCAGTTCGGACTTATCCACTTCGAACCGCACAAAATCCCACATTCCGGCCCAGCGTTCTCCGTCCGTGCGTCGTCGCAGCAGATATTTATTCCTGCGACGAATGACGACGCAGATTTCATCGACAGCTGTAATTGGAGTGCGAGGTTTTCGATGAGGCAACTCATTCTGCAGCTCAAGCCTAAACGCTTCGCAGCATGTCTTCAGCGGACATCGCTCACAGTCCGGCTCCTGCGGCCGGCAGATTTGTGATCCGATATCCATTAGAGCCTGATTAAAATCACCCGATCGTTTATTGGGTACGATCGCAGTCGCAAAGTCCCACAACGCCCGCTGACTGGCGGTGGATCGCACGTCGTCGCTGAGAGCCATCAGCCTGGCATAAAGTCGTTCCGTATTCGCTTCGACAATGGCGGCGGGCTGGTCGAACGCAAACGATGCAATGGCTCCGGCGGTGTAGCGTCCAATTCCTGGCAGTTGCTGCAGTGTTTCTACATCGGCCGGAAACACACCACCATAATGCTGTTCAATTGCGACCGCTGCCTTGTGCAGATTTCTTGCGCGACTGTAATAGCCCAGTCCTTCCCACAGCCGCAACACGTCGTCAACGTTCGCGGCCGCGAGCGAACCAACGTCCTGAAACTTTGCGACGAATCGTTCAAAGTACGGAACGACGGCCGCGACAGTGGTCTGCTGCAACATAATTTCGCTGAGCCAGATCCGATAGGGGTCTGCTGACGTTCTCCATGGCAACAGGCGTCCATGTTTGCCGTACCATTTGAGGACTACTGATCGAAATTTTCGTTTTCGAGCGGGATCGATGGGAATCAGTTCCAGAACTTTTCACCGTGCCAGTTGATCGGCGGATGTGTTTCAACATCGACATCACCGCGAACGATTGCCTGGCAGGCGAGTCGCACCTCTTTTTCGGGGTTGGAGAATATTTTGAGTCCCAACAGAGGGTTGAGCCACTTCCAGAGCCCTTCCAGAATTCCTCTCCTAGAAACGTTTTCTTTTCCCTTTGACAGGACGACATTGCAACTGCAGCACATGCCCATGCCCATGCAGTTCACGATTTTGTGTGGCCCGGAATACAGCTGAATGCCATTCTTGCGAGCCACCGTTCTGAGGTCTTCGCCTTCAGTGACATCGACGGTAATCTTTTCGTTGACAAATTTCACTTTGGGCATGGCACCAGGCTTTCGTCAACAGGCACAGAAAAAGGACTGCAAAAGGAACCGTGGATGCTATGTTCCCGGCCCCCAATTTTCCAGAGCCTGTCACATGTCCCCGACACTGAGAAGCAGACAAAATGTGATCCGGTGATTGCTATTCTTCGCATGCCGTGGTCGTCACCGCGGCCATGTTCCGGGTGAAGTTTTTCCTGACGGTGTTCGTGGCTGCAATGCGTTCGGCGACGGTTGATTCTCGATCGCCCGTCACCACAACAGCCCAATCCCCCAGCGGTGCCAAATGGCCGACCATGGGCTCAGAACAAAAGAATCCGATGTCTGTGAAACGAGCAGCACCTCACGATATCAAATATGGGTTTTCCTGCTACCATGGACGACAAATTGATTGCTGCTGACTCAGATTCATTCCGCCCAAAATCCGGGAGAACACTACATGACAATTGTGCCGGACAAGGCGCTGCGATGTTTGCTGATTAATCCCGAGTTCCGAACGGAATCCTTCTGGAGTTTCACTGCCGCGTGTGAACTCAAGGGCGCAAAGACAATCTCTCCTCCGCTCGGATTGCTCACCGTGGCAGCGATTCTGCCACAACAATGGGAATTTCGTCTGGCCGACCTGAATGTGCGACCGTTGTCGAAGGCTGACTGGGACTGGGCTGATTTGATCTGCACCGGCGGCATGTTGCCTCAGCAGCCAAGTCTGTTCGAGATCATCGATCAGGCCGTGTTGGAGGACAAGTACATCGTCGTAGGCGGCGCTGATCCCTCCAGTGAGCCGCAGCTTTACAGCAAAGCCCACACGCTCATCGTTGGCGAAGGGGAGGAAGTCATTCCAATCTGGCTGGATTCCTGGCGCGAGGGAAAGGCTCACGGTGTTTTCAGGGAAAGGGCCAAGCCCGACGTCACAACGTCTCCGACACCACGCTTCGACTTAATCGAATTGTCGGCCTACCTGCAGATCAACATCCAGTATTCGCGCGGCTGTCCCTTTAACTGTGAATTCTGTGACATCATTGAACTGTATGGTCGCAGGCCGCGAACTAAGACGTCCGAACAAATCTGCAAAGAATTGGATGCTCTGCTGGCAATTGGTTATTCCGGAGAGATTTTCATTGTTGACGACAACTTCATCGGCAACAAAGTCAACCTCACACGTCACCTGCTGCCGGGCCTGATTGAATGGAACCGTAAGAATCGGTATCCCTTCTATTACACGACGGAGGCGTCTCTGAACCTCATGGACGATGAATCGCTCATGACGCAGCTGAGGGAGGCGGAGTTTCGCAGCGTCTTCTTTGGCATCGAAACGCCTGACGCGGACGCGCTTCGCATCACGCAGAAAAAGCAGAACTCTCATCGGCCGATGCTGCAGCGGATTCACAAGCTCTACGACTTTGGCATGGTCGCCTACGGAGGATTCATTCTGGGACTGGACGGAGAAAAAGATGGCGTCGATGAAACAATGATTGAACTCATTGAGGATGCATGCATCAACGTTGCAATGGTTGGGCTGCTGGTGGCGTTACCGAATACGCAGTTGACACGACGGCTGCTGCGGGAACGTCGCTTGCTTTCTCTCAGCGGGGACCTGATTGAATCGGAGCAGGAGATGTTTACTTCGGCTGAGGCCGGTGGTGTGGACAAGCCTCAAATCGATCAGACGATGGCCGGTCTCAATTTCCGCACACAGCGAAGCCGGCAAAGAATCCTAGAAGATTTGGTGAATGTCGTTTCGACGGTCTATGAGCCGAAGCGGTATTTCGATCGCCTGCTGCGACTATCGAAGCGTCTCAAAACGTCATCCCGGCATCGTCCGCGGTTGTTTGAGATTAAACGAGATCTGGTCGCTTTCATGAGGCTGACCTGGGCGATGACGAAGGACGGCGAGACGCGATACTACTACTGGCGAAATCTCATCGCGGCAATGCGGATGGGGCCTGCAGGCTTCAGTTCGATCCTGAATCTGATGGGTGCCTACGTGCATTTCAAAAGACAGGTGCATTACAGTCTAACCGAAGTCACGCGACAAATGCCGGTCTTCGCGGCGGCCGACCGCAGATTAGCGGAGCTTGATCGGGAAGTACCGAGCAGCGAACTGGTTATTCTGGATAACACTTGTGTGCAATCCGGTAATTCCCTGATTGCCGTTTCCAGTGACATTTAACTCAGGCTCAGCGCCTGATCCCGGCGAGGTCGCGTTGGTACGGCTGCAACTTCCGGCAGTTGCCTCCTGTCTCATCTGCTGATCGCCTCCAATCGATTTTTAACAATGCTCACATTAACCTCCGTATTCGCTTTTTTGCTCGTGGCAATTCTACTCGTGCAGGCAAAGTGGGCCAACCAGTTTGTCGATCTGTATCGACCAGTTGCCACGCCAAAGCAGGCCAGCTATCCCCACGTCGGGGTAGTCATGTCTCTTCGAGGAGCTGATCCGTTCCTTGAAAACAACCTTCGAGGTCTGATGTCCCTCGAATATCCGAGTCACGAAATACGCATCATTATCGACAGCGAAGCAGACCCCGCTTTCGCTCTCGTGGACCGTATCCGGCGAGAACTGCGAACAGGCAACGTTGAAATCGAACTGCTGAATATCTGCCAGGAGACGTCCAGTCTGAAAAATTCTGCATTGATTCAGGGAATCAACGGCTGCTCCAGTGACTGCGAAGCATTCGCCTGGCTCGATTCCGATACGATCCCTCATCGCACTTGGTTGCAGGACTTGATTGCGCCGCTGCAGGATGAAAATGTCGGAGCGACCTGTGGGATTCGCTGGTACGCACCTCCCACCACAACCCTTGCAAACTACGTACGCCACATCTGGAACGGAGCTGCGCTCCTGCAGATGGTTGCGTTTGAAATCGGCTGGGGCGGGGCATTCGCGATTCGCAAGGCTGTCTACATAGACCTTGACCTGGAACGCAAGTGGGGGCGGGCTCTGTTTGAAGATACATTGGCATCTAACGAAGTTCTGCGGAGCGGCAGGCGAGTCCGGTTTGTCGCGGCATGCACGATGCAAAACCCGGAATCTTCGTCGCTAAGCTGGTGTCTGAGCTTCGTGACTCGCCAGTTGCTCGGGCTTCGCTATTACCACAACGCTTGGCGAACAGTGATGCTGTTTGGCCTGTTTTCGGGAGTTGTGCTTCTGGGGAATGCAGCACTGCTGGTGGGGGCGATCATGAACGCCGACTTCCTTTCAGCCATGGTCAGCAGCACAGCACTGCTGACCTTTGGTCTCGTTGGAAGCGGGCTGTTTTACCGCTCAGACAGGAGACTGAATGCGTATTTGGGAGATCGAGCTGTGGGAGGATTCAACCTGCCGCTGATGATCCTTGCCGCTCTAATCGCCCAGCTCGTACATCTCATTGCCCTTGTCAGAGTCTGCGTTCTGAACGAGGTGACTTGGCGCGGCATTCGATACAGGATGCGATCCGGAACAGACGTCACTCGCACCAATTATGCGCCATATGTCGCAGAAGCTAATATGGTGCAGCATTCGCTGTAAGGTCGCTGCTGAATTCTCAGGAGCTGGCACTGCAGTTCTTATCTTACAAAGTCGGCAGCGGCTTTATCACTCGATCAGTTCCGCCCGGAGGTCTGTCCAGATACTCAGTCAGAGTCGCAGATACAGTTTGTTGTTTTCCATGTACTTGACAGCCCCCCAGGTAACAGCGAAAAACACGGAGAACATGATCGCCAGCCACCACCATTCGCAGTCTTTGGGTGTAATCGATTTGAAACAGAGCATCGTTATCTCGTGAATAATGTAGGCCGCAAGCGGGTTTTGACCGAATGTTTTGAACAGACCTGCCTGAAAAATGCCGATGTCCGATGCTGCGATAAACAGGCTGTAGAGAAACAACGCGAAGCCAATCGAAAACAGAATAAACGCCGGTGCCACGATTCGCTTATACATCATCCAGAAGTTTAACTCTCGCTCTTCGACAGGCGGATTGGCGAAGAATGGTGGCTCTGCCCACCCAATTCCCGGATTTGTCCATCGTTCAGCTCTCGGCCACACAGGGTCCGTCGCATGGCCCTTCGCATCGTCACCAGTCACGGCAGTCGTATTGCCCTCAACGCGATCGTACAGGCGAGTCAGGCATGAAACTCCGTAGCCCGCCGCCATCAGTACCGTGCCAACAACCAGAAACAGAAACATCGCCTTTTTCGGGGTCCAGCTGGCCAGAATGTCATAGACCAGTGTGCCAGCCAGCATGGGTATTGCCCATGCGATCGGGCCGAAGAATCCACCGTCCCACGACCGCCGGCCATCAGCTCCGAAAAACTTATTCATCCAGTTCTCCAGACCCGCTTGAAAGTTGTAGTCGAATGAGTAGTTGATCAGGATGTAAAATGCCAGTAGACCGAAAGCAGCGATCAACCGGATTCGAAAGCTGCGATTGATCACAGGCAGCAGCAGAATCTGACTGACCCCGATAATGGACAGCACTTCCCAGACGTCGGCCTTGATGAGTTCCCACAGCCAGTTCGACACGGAATCTGCCGTCATGTCATCCCAGTTACTGAAGCTCTTGCCGAGTCCAAATACGACGAGGGAAATGCCGATCAGGGCAAAGCTGCGGCGAATGTAACCCCATGCTGCGCCGCCCGCACCGGACTGTGAAAACCGTCGGAGCGCAGTCAGGCGATACGAAAACCCCGCACAAAAAATGAAACTGGACATTATCGAATCGGCGTAGGCAAAGAAACCGTCGCCGTGTGGGATCCGCGGACGCAAAATCGCCGCGAAGTGGCACAGACTCGAATAAACGGACTCAAGGAATCCGCCCCCTTGCGGCAAATAGTATGTTTCGTCTTTCATTATTTCGTACGAACCAACAAAATTCACCAGAAACATACCCACCACTGTATAACCTCGAAACTGATCCATGGACACAATTCGAGCTGTTGGCTTATCTGTAGTCATGCCGTTACTTTCAGTGAATATTCTACGATCATGTATGGACGACCATGTTACAGCCGCAAAAACAACTTGTGTTTCTCTAGGTAGCGCACCATCAGAAAAGTCGTTCCAAAGAAGATTCCAAAGATAAGCAACCCCCACCAGAGGGGACAATCCTCGGGAGTCAGACCATGAAATCCTTTCATCAGCATTTCGTGGATAATGTAGGCCGCCAAGGGGTTCTGACCCAATGTTCGGAGAACTCCAGATTGAAGTCCGCCGATATCAACGAAAATAATGAACAGGGAATACAGGAACAGACCAAAACCCGTCGAGAACAAAGTGAATGGAAGCGAGACCATCCGTTTCTTATCCATCAGCCAATAATTGACCAGTTGGTTTTTGAACTCCGGATTAACGAACTGTTTTTTGACATCCGGATTGGCTCCCTCCTTCGTGCGCCACGGATCGAGGAACGGCAGTTCAGCCCAACCCCACTTCGCATTTCGCAATCGTTCCACAGACGGTATCACGGGATCGACAGCAATCGTGGCAAGAGAGTTGATCTTACTCTCAAGTCCTTTAATCCTGTCGCTGCTCTCTCTCGCTCGTCGTTTAAGTGCCTTCAATTCTTCAAGATGGGTGTTCTCATCCGATTTTGACTCTACAACTTTCTCGATCTCAGACTTCACTGATTCCAGTTCCTGCTGAGCTGACTTTTGTCGCTCCACTAGGGAATCTCGTTCGCTATCCACGAGCGACTGTAAGGAAGGATTATCGTCGTACAATCGAGACAGGCAATTCGTGAAATAGCCGCCGGCCATCAATGCAAGCGAGGCCACCATCAGTAATCCCCATGCCCTCGGCGCTGTGCGAGACGCGATCAAATCGTATGTCAATGTCCCTGCCAACATCGGAAATGCCCAGGCAAGGGGACCGAATAATCCGCCATCCCAGACTGTATTGTTATGTGCCCCGAAGAACGAATTGAACCAGTTTGGAAAGCCGTTCGCAAAATCGTAATTGAACGACCAGGAGAGCAGCAGGTGCAACAACGGCAGGACGATTGCTGCGATCAACCGACTCCTAAACCCCCTGTTGATGACCGGCAGTAACAGGATTTGTGTCATCCCGATGATTGAGAGTACTTCCCACATGCCCGCTTTGACAAACTCAAACACGAATTCAGAGAGTGCCCCGCGAAGTCCCACTGCATCCTGAATTTGGCTCCAGCTATCCCCCACGCTGGCATTGAAACTGAAGATCGACACCGAAACCAAAACCAACGCAAGACTGCGGCGAATATAACTCCAGCAGGCCCTTGAAGTACCCAAATCAGCAAATCGGCGGATCGCAGTCAGCCGATAGGAAAACCCCGCACAGAAGATGAAGCTGGGCATGATCGAATCTGCATAGCTGAAGAATCCGCTGTTGTGTTTCAGGACATAATGGATTGCACTGAAGCTTCCCACGAAATTGACAAGAAACATCCCCGCGACCGTATAGCCGCGAAATTGATCCATGGACACAATACGAGCGGCCGGCTTATCTGAACTCATGCCATCGCTTTCAATAGATATGTGGCCATCATGCGTCGCGTAAACGCAAGACCTTGTGAATGCAATACATCAATAGATTCTGATGCAAGAAGGGCTGGAAATGGAGACCAGTTCGCCAGTCTTTGTCAACGCACCTGTGTCTGGATTGATCTGAAAGACCACCAGGTTGTTTCCGGGCATGTTGGCACACAGCACATATTTTCCATCCGGCGTAATGGCCAGATTCTGAGGACCTTTACCCAAACTGGGTTCAATGTTCAGCAGAGTGAGCCGTCCCGTGTCGTCGAGCCGATAAGCGGAGATACTGTCGTGGCCTCGGTTGGTGCCGTACAGAAACCGCCCGTTCGGCGTTATCTTCAGGTCAGCACAATGGCTTGTTCCAGTAAAATCTGATGGCACGGTCGAGATTGTTTGTTGCTCCGTCAGGATTCCGGAGTCCGGCAGATAATCGAACAGCGTTAACGAATTGCTCAGTTCATTGATGACGTACACATGCCTGCCATTCGGATGAAAAGTCAGATGCCGAGGACCAGATCCCGGTGCGGTTCGAACAAACGACTGTGCTGACGGCACCAATGTGGATTTCGCTGCGTCCAGACGATAGCTGAGGATCTGATCCAGTCCCAGATCCGCAGACAGCACAAACCGATTGTCCGGACTGACAACAATACTGTGCGCATGCGGACCCTCCTGGCGAGCCTTATCGACACTGCTGCCTTGATGCTGAACGAACGTGGCTGCTGATCCCAGCCTTCCGTCGCCATGAACGGGCAGAGATGCAACGCTGCCAGTGGAGTAGTTTGCCACCAGTACCGTCTTCCCAGTGGCATCCACATCCAGATAGCAGGCTGCCGTTCCAAGAGCAGATGTGCGATTTATCAGTTTCAGTTCACCAGAACGGCCTTGGAGACTGTAGGCTGAGACCTGTTCGTTTTCTTTTCCACCAAACTCGCCCTCGGCATGGATCGAATACAGAAATTTTCGGTCGGGCGAAAGTGCAATAAAAAACGGGTTCTCTGCATCGGTGGTGCGATGCTTCAGCTCCAATTTTCCGGATTCGGAATTCAACGAATACGCATGAATGGCACCGTCATCGCCTGTGGCAAAGGCCGAAACAAAAACCAGCAGATCGTCGGCGCTTACGGTTCGAACTCCAGAAATCATGACTAATCCCACCGCGAAAGGAAGCAGGAACCGAACAAAAAAAAACAGCATCAGCAGATCTCCCCACGTGAACAAGCGGTGGTCAGAAGCACGACGTCCTAGCGGAGTGTAACCGTCACAATTCTTCGTTTCCATCGGCACCACGATATCGGCACCACGATTTGGATTCAGACACTGCAAAAAAATAAATCTCGCTGCCGGAGCTGCTGCTGCGGAACCACAGTTTGCCGGACTGACATCCAAGGTTTCATGGTGCCAGCCGTTGAATCGACCAGGCCTTGTCAGACTCCGGCTCGTAGACAAATCGGTCGTGCAGGCGATCGTCTCCCGCCTGCCAGAATTCGAATCGGGATGGAATAACTCGATAGCCACCCCAGAACGACGGCAGTGGAACCTCACCACCTAGGAACTTCTGTTGAATCTCGGCCAGTTTGGCATGCAGGATCGCTCGCGAAGAAATCGTGGAACTCTGTGCCGAACACCACGCTCCCAACTGGCTTCCGCGAGGCCGAGTAACGAAATACTTCAACGACTCGACAGTTGATACCTTATGAGCCGCTCCCTCAATCCGGATCTGTCTATGAAGCGGCTCCCAGTAGAACAGCAGTGCCACGTTTGGATTCATGGCAATGTCCTGGGCCTTGCGGCTTCCGTGGTTCGTAAAAAAGACGAATCCGTTTTCGTCCCAAACCTTTAGGAGCACGGTTCGAATTGAAGGCGTTCCCTTGACTGAAACCGTTGCCAGGCTCATGGCATTCGGTTCATGCAACCCGGCATCCGTGGCCACTTGAAACCAGTTCTCAAACTGGAGAAACGGATTTTGGTCGAGATCTTGTTCACGCAGTTCCATCGGTCACCGATCCTAAAAAGATTCCAGCGAGCTATCGCAGCTTCACCGCTCGCTTCAGACTGATGGATTGTAGTGAAGGATTTGCGTAAGGACATCCTATCCGAAGTCAGCGTCGGAGTCCTGCTGCGAAAGTCTATGCATTTGCACGGGATTTCTTCCTGCCCTGATGTTCCGATTCACAATCCGAAGCCAGACTTCCGATCGCACCAGGAAATCCTCAACGGAACAAGTTGACATGACGATACATTATATGTAATCTAAGTGGAGTGGAGGCAAGAAAGAGATGTCAAAAAGCCGACTTCAGGACGAACTGGAAAAGAAACGACCGTTCGATCTGCCTGAACAAGAGGCAATTTTGAACATTCTGCGGACCAGCGACCAGTTTCAGAATCGGTTTGGACGGCTGTTTCGTGAGTACGATCTGACGCATTCTCAGTACAACGTGTTGCGAATTCTCCGGGGCGAAGGCAAGCCGATGCCTTGTCAGGAGATCGGAGACAGAATGATTCAGGTTGTGCCAGCCATGACCGGTCTTTTGGATCGACTGGAGAAACAGGGACTTGTTCAGCGAGAACGTTGCACGGAAGATCGTCGAGTCGTCTATGTGCAACTCACCGATGCTGCAAAAGAACTGCTTCAACGTATGGACGATCCAGTGAGTGAACTCCACAAACAATTGGTCGGGCATCTGACTCAGGCCGAACTGAAAGAACTCAGTCGCCTGCTGGAGAAAGCCCGTGTGAGCGTACAGACCAACGACTGACGCCTTTTTTTTGCCAAATACATTACACGTAAACTACCGCCACAGAAGATACTTGAGGAATCGAGGCGCAATCATGATTCAAGTTCGCAAAGCACAGGATCGAGGTCACGCCAATCCGTCTGGCGGCGAGCCAGTTCATCTGTACCAGATTTGGCTGTTTCCAGAACGCAAGGGAATTGAGCCGAGTTACGAACAGAAGCGATTTCCTGAAGAGGAGCGGCACAACCAACTGCGGCTGGTTGCGTCCCGGAATGCAGACAAGGGCTCACTACTCATTCATGCGGACGCACGTATCTACCTGTCGCAGATCGATTCAGGAAAAGAGATCGGACATGAATTGATCGCAGGCCGACATGCATGGCTGCAAGTACTGCGAGGAAATGTCTCATTGAACGGCGTCGATTTGAACACCAGTGACGGAGCAGCGGTAAGCGAAGAAGTCTCACTGAAAATCAGGGCCAAAACTGACACCGAGATCATGTTGTTTGATCTCGTGTAAACAAACCTTTTCCCATGAGTTTTTCCATTCAACGGCAAGGGCATTGAAACTTCTGGCCCCACTGCTGCCCAACTCCAGATTTCCGTCTGCCAACGGTGGCCAATACTGGTTACTCCGGATGGGATTGTTTGAACTCCAGCGACCAAAAGAACCCGCAGACGACTGGGTCTGGTTAATC
>CANJQC010000124.1 GCA_947476295.1 Planctomycetaceae bacterium
ACACAGCACGAGCTGATTCTGCGACGTGCTCCAATGCATGAAAAATATCCAGCATGCCTTCGGCGGCAGGCAGATGATTCAACTGTTCTTCCCAGATCCATTTCGCGCCGTCGGCAAGCACGGTGATGTCGGTTGTGAATTCGACTTCACCGTCGGACTCACGAAACTCACGACATGCTTCCGGATCGGAGTTCTGCTACGCATTCATCGCGGCTCCACGACGCTGAGAAATCTTACGAATCGCTGTATCACCAATCTCCAGTCCGCAGAACTCTTCAAGGCGATCCGAGGATACATCATACGACCAGCTTGCTGCCGCAAGACACACCAACCGCTCCGCTTCCACGCTGTAACGACCATGAATTCCCAGACGCCCATCCGCCGCGAATCCACCGTCACCACAGACAACACAGCGAAAGTAAACTCGCGACAGACAGACTTCTCCGGAAGACGTCATGACGACTCGCGGCTTGCGACCATGATGAGCCTTTGTTCGTCCACACGAACAGGCTCGGCTCACTTTACTTTTTTTTTCGATCGCGCGAGCCTGCAACTCCAGTGATGTCTGCAGTGTCTGCTGAATCAGTTTCCGCCCCTGAATCATCGCGAGCTTCTCCGCGACAGCGAGAACAGTGCCATCCTTCGCGTCATCACACGCTTTGTTAAGTGATCGAAAATTCAGGACCGCCTGTTCGGCAATGAGTCGCTCTTCCGCAGTCAGCTTTTCAAGTTCCATTATCGTTGCCTCCGTGAGATACAAAAATCAGAAGCAACCAGGTTAACTTAAACTACCCAAAAGCGCAATCGTCCGCGACTGCACCCTTCGCGGACGACGACGCATTCGCTCTCCAGCTACATCTACTCCTCGTTTGTTGCAAAGCAATGACGTGTGTGAGATCATCATCGAAACGGATTCGGTTCCATCCGTATTGGTACGGCGTAGACTTCAATCCTGTCATGGAATCGACCGCATGCTGCGGACTTGATATTGGTGCCTCATGCGACGAAAATTCGTTCGACTCGGCCCCTTCATTGTAATGTGTGTCGTGGGATGTGCCTTAGCCATGTTTGGAAACTTTCCGAGTTCTGCCGCCGATAATATGAGGCCGGTTTCTGGTGAAGAACGACAGGTGACTCGCGGTCCGGGCGGACGAATTCTGACGAACACTGGAGTGTGGTCTCCCGACAGCCAGTGGTTGGTATACGATGTGCGTTCAGATCCGGCCGGCGATGTGTTTGACGGTTCCCGAATCGAAGCTGTGCATGTGGACACGGGCGAAGTCCGAGTTCTTTACCAAGGCGTTAATGGTGCGAATTGTGGCGTGGCAACGCATCATCCGCAACTCCCGCTGGTTGTCTTTATTCTGGGACCGGAACATCCCACCGTAGACTGGCGGTACGGTCCGAATCATCGTCAGGGAGTCGTTGTGGATACACGGTTCCCCGGTGTTTTTACACGTCTGGATGCGCTTGACCTGATTCCTCCTCCAACTCCCGGCGCGCTGCGAGGAGGTACTCATGTGCATGTCTGGGACGCTGCGGGCGACTGGCTGGTATTCACGTACAACGACGCGATCACCGAACCCGGTCTGCGTGACATCGGCATCGCGATTCCCGGCCACAAAATCAATGTGAAGCCCAGCCATCCTCGCAATCATGCCGGAGAATGGTTCTGTGCTCTTGTGACTCGGACTGTCCCAGCTCCGCGTCCCGGCTCCGATGAAATCAAACGTGCCAACGAAGAGGGATGGATCGGCACCAGCGGATACACGCTGGAAGACGGCTCACGGCAACGTCGTGCAATTGCTTTTCAGGGGCAGATTGTTACCGCGCAGGGCGAAGAAGCGACAGAAGTGTTTGTCGTGGATCTCCCGGACCAACTCGACGACGACGTCAGGAATTTCGCACAACTTTCAGCAGCAGGACGTATTGAGCCATTGCTAGGATCGCGTCAGCGCCGACTGACTCGAACAACGGACCGCCGCTACCCGGGGATTCAGGGCACTCGACACTGGTTACGGAGTTCTCCCGATGGCGCACGGATCGCGTTTCTTATGAAAGACGATTCCGGTATTTCTCAGATCTGGACCGTTTCTCCGGAGACGGGTGAAACGAAGCAGTTGACACGCAACTCGTCGGACATCAGCTCGGCATTTACGTGGAGTTCCGATGGACGGTGGATCGCCCATGGATTGCAGGGCCGTGTTTGTCTGACTGACACCGCAACTGGAGAGACGAGGCTTCTCACGAATCGTCGCGGCGTGACAGAATTACAGGAATCCAACCGGCCCGGCAGCGAAGACGTAAGCGCTAATGACCTCGGTGACATGCGAAAAGAGGCGTGCGTTATTTCGCCAAACGGTTCCAGAATCGCCTTCGTTCGATCGACCGGTAACTCGTCCGGAACCACGAATCAGATCTGCGTCATTGAGCTGGAAAACAAGCTGTCCGAAGACTGAGCAATATGCTCCGCGCGGTCATAAGTGAGAGAATTGGCGAGCGGTATGCGTCAGCGATCAAACCTCACGATTAGGATTCACGGCAAGCCAACTCATTGCGGCGACAAAATAGAATGCCGCGTGCAGGTAGATCACCAGATTCCAGTCGCCGCCTGTGTCGCGAATCTGGTTGAACCATCTGCCAAGAAGTGTGGGCAGTATGACCGCTGCAAGGCAACCGGCCATGTTCATGACTCCCATTACGACGGCCGTGTGTCGGCCGCCGATATCAATGGTTGCCGCCCACATTGCGGGTATGCCGATTCCTGAGAACAGTGCTCCGAACGCAATGACGACAGACAGCTGCGTGGCTGATGACGTCCATGCAGAGGCCATTGTCAGGAAACCACACAGGGTCAACGCGACAATGGCAGTTCCTGTTCGACTCAACCACCGGCTGCCTGTCGCCTTTAGCAGCCCATCGACAATGACACCGCCTAAAAGACTTCCAACCACGACGGCAATCAAAGGCAGACTGTTCAACATGCCGGCCTGAGCCTTATTGATGCCGTACGCATATTCAAGGAAGGCAAAAAACCAGGTCACGAAAAAAACATAACCCGCCGCTGAAAAAAACGCCTGCACACAGATGCCCCACATTGCCACGCTGGTCAACATGTTCATGAGGAGTGTTTCGCTCGACTTCGAAGACGCCTTGTTGTCTGTCGTAGAGGCTATAACCGTGGATGGATTGTGACGCTGTGGGGCTTGTGCTTCATCCTCTGATCGGGCGGCTCCACTTCCGGTGCCTGCGATCGCGACGTTCTCGGACTGTTTGCCATCATCGATCAGGCGCAATTCAGCCTCATTGAC
Organism: Planctomycetaceae bacterium; assembly: GCA_947476295.1. Classification (GTDB taxonomy): domain Bacteria; phylum Planctomycetota; class Planctomycetia; order Planctomycetales; family Planctomycetaceae; genus SXXK01. The sequence continues at coordinate 3,312 of CANJQC010000124.1, forward strand.
TCCCTGGTGATTCTTCGGGAAAGTGCGGAAGTACCAATAGAAGCCGATCGACCAACCGATACCCACAGTCGAATAGGCTGCAAAAATTATCCGCCATCCATAGCCCTGGTCCAGCAATCGACCTGTGAGCCACATAGCAAAAGCTCCACCGACTGACATCGATGCAGCGATCAAAGCGCTGCTGAACCCGCGAATACGGATTGGAGTCCAGTCGCTAACGATCTTCGCGGAGATCGGTACCAGACCTGCCTGAAAAACGCCCAGAGAAAACCGTGAGGCCCACAGTACGTACAAAGCAGATCCGACAGCTGACCCCATATTGCACAGCGACCAGAAGATGCTCAGCAGGGCAAAAGCAATGCGGGTTCCAAACCGGTTTCCGAGCCAGCCGCCGGGTATCTGGCACAGCAGATAACCAAGCGCGAAGGCGCTCATGAGTTGACCGATTTGCGCATTGTTGAAGCCGAGATCCTTCTGAATCGTAGTGTTGGCAGCCGAAATGCAATACCGCGTGAGGTAAGCACTTGCAGCTGCAAATGCGACCATTGCCAGCACAATCCGGCGGACGGCAGTCGGCAAGGCAGCTTGGTTATCTGACGGATTGGGAGTCACTCGCTGCCTTTCAGAAAGCGATTCAGGACATTTTCATAATCAGACCTGGAACTGCTGAATTTTCGCGAGCATCAAGATGAAGTCAAACACAGGGTAATAACTCTCGACGGATTGTCTACTGGATTCGATGTCCTAGACTCCTGTCAGCAAATGCCTTTAGAACACATTCGTTCGTCTCGCTTGTTGATTCGCTGGACGTTAATCTGCGAAAATACGATCGACATGCGGCACACAAATAACGAAGAGTCAAAGTGATCATCGACGTCCACAGCCATGCGTGGCAATACCCAGCACATTTCAACGACAGCTTTCAGCTCCAGGCACGTCGAGCGCGCGCTGGTGTGGAAGTTGATCTGACCGTTCGTTACGAAGAATACATGGCGGGCGCGACGCAGGTTGACCGGACGATCGTCTTTGGTGGCAAAGCGAAACTCAGCGGACTGTGGGTGGATGATCATTACGTCGCCGAGTACGTCGCAGCATATCCCAATACGCTGATCGGATTCCTGTCGCTCGATCCCACACAGGACGGATGGCAGCACGAAATGGTTGACGGCCACCAGAAACTTGGCTTGCGCGGGATCAAGCTGATGTCGATGTATGCAGGCTTTCAACCAGATGACACACGACTCGATTCGCTTTGGACCTACGCCACGCAGCATTCGTTGCCGGTACTGCTGCATACCGGAACGACGTTTATCGCTCAGGCACCTCTTGAATATACTCTGCCACGACATCTTGATCGTGTGGCCATCCGCTTTCCGGAAGTGAAGATCATCATGGCTCATCTGGGCCATCCGTATGAACACGAATGTGTCGCTGTCATTCGCAAGCATCCAAATGTCTATTCGGACATCAGTGCTCTGCACTACCGGCCGTTTCAGCTGTATCACAGCCTGATGCTGGTTCAGGAATACGGCGTCTGGAATAAGCTTTTGTTTGGAAGCGACTATCCGTTCACAACTGTTGATGCATCGATTGACGCTTTGCGAAGGCTGAATGATCAGGTCGAAGGATCGCAACTGCCGCGATTAGACGCAGCGGAAATCGAAGCCCTGATCCATCGCGACAGCCTTGCGATTCTGAGAATCGACGGATGATGTCGGTCAGGGCACTTCGCCATCGGATTCGCTCCTGCCCGGTTTTTTGCCGCTTTTCCTGCCACGTACAAAGTGTCGATGAACCATTGAATCAGACAAGGTTAAGAAATGCGTATCGCCATCGGTGGAATCTCTCACGAAACAAGTACTTTCGTAAAAACACCGACAACACTGAAAGACTTTGAATCAGGGTTTGGGTTATTCCGAGGTCAGCAGATTATCGACCGTTTTACCGGCGCGAACATTTGTGCTGGCGGGTTCATTGAGGGTGCTAAAAAACACGGATTTGAAATCGTTCCGCTGTTGTGGACCTTTGCTTATCCGAGCGGTCTGATTGTTCGTGAAGACTACGAGTTACTCAAAAGCGAGTTTCTGCAGCAATTGAAGGATGAAGAGGCGTCCGGCGGTCCTGTTGATGGTGTGCTGCTCGATATGCATGGAGCGATGGTTGTTGAAGGGATCGATGACGGCGATGGTGACTTCATCGCAGCGGTACGCAATATGGTTGGCCCCGACATCCCAGTGATCGTGACTCAGGATCTGCACGGCAATCATTCGCAGTATCGTGTCGATCAGGCAGATGCGGTTATTGGCTTCGATACCTATCCCCATATCGATATGTCAGAACGTGGCCGCGAGGCGGCAGATCTAATGGTTGCCATGTTGCGCGATGAAGTCCGGCCGGTGATGGCGCTACGTCAATTGCCTTTGTTCTGGAACGTAATCTGTCAGGTGACGGCCGAGCCACCGATGAACGAACTGATCCGTCGTGTCCATGAAATGGAATCACACGACGGAATCCTCTCTGTCACGGTCGCCACCGGTTTCCCATGGGCCGACGTCCCCGACATGGGAGCCAGCGTTATCGTGGTGGCCGACAGCAATGCGTCACTGGCTCGTTCGGCGGCTGATGAATTGGGCGACTGGATTTGGGAGAACCGTCAGCGCTGGTCATGTGCTCCAGTCTCGGTACTTGAAGCGATCAAGCGGGGTGAGTCTGGCGGTAAATTCCCCATTGTGCTGGCAGACCACGCCGACAATACAGGCGGAGGTTCACCGGGGGACTCGACGGAGATTCTGCGAACATTCTTGCAGTTACAGCTTCAGGATGCCGTGATTCTATACATCGTTGATCCGGAAGTTGTCGAGCAGTCGCATGCTGCGGGCATTGGTCAAACTTTTGCGGCGTCCGTGGGAGGCAAGTCCGATCCGATTCAGGGACCTCCCGTCGAAATGGAAGTTGAAGTCATGGCATTGTCCCATGGTGACTTTACCTACGACGGCCCCATGTACGCCGGACTGACAGGAAACATGGGCCGTTCGGCCTGGCTTCGACAGGACGGCGTGTCCGTCGTTGTGGTCACGGCCCACGAGCAACCACTTGGGCCCGCGTTCGCCCGCACACTCGGGATCGAATGTGAGAAAATGAAATACATCGCCGTCAAATCTGCCGCGCATTTTCGAGCCGGCTTCGGACGATTCGCTGGCGCCATCCTTAACGTAGACGCTAAGGCGATTCAGACACACGACTTTGCCAGGCTACAATACCAGAAGCGCCACCGCAAATTCTTCCCTGTCGAGGTCACGTCGTAGTTCCCGTCGCTATTGTGACGCAGGCAGTCCGAGTCCGTAGCGGATGAAGATATAGTCAAAGCCCGGCAACTTTGCTGCATCGCGATCATAACGCCCGGAATCAATCAGCCTGCGGATATATTCACCGCTGAGGCCGGAGTTGATCACATGGCACGGCGGAAGATCTTTTCAGCTGCCAGTAACTGTTCCAGAACGTTTTCAAGATGTGGTCCCTGCGGTTTAATCAGTCGCGGAATACGGCCTTCCGTCGTTTGTCTCCGAGCAGCAGGATCTAAACCTCGCCTTCATGCTCAGAGATTGCCGGCGATGCAAGCATGCTGATCGTGAACAGAGAAGCAAAGATCCGAAAAGTCGAGCAATTGAAACGAAAGGCAGGCAGGTTATTCATGTGTTGTTACAAGGGAAGAGGAATACGAGGCTGAATTGCGGCGAGGATCAAGCCCATGATTTGACCTCAACTCGATGCAGAAGTCACCTGCCGAGGAACGACGGATGCTTTTATCTCATCTCTGCGACTCGAAATCTGACGTGTTCCTCTTGAACTTGCCGTGAAATGCGGCGAGCATTATCTATCCTACAGTTCCCTCCAACGTGGTCCTTCCCCGAATTCCCCGCCGCAGGTGGCTTTACGACCGACTTCCCGGAGTTGTCCCTATGACCACGGCTGTCTTGAGCACCGGATGTCGTGAGTTTCGTAATTCATTGCGACACACAAATCGTCGCGGATTTCCGCATCCTAGAATGTTGGGGACGGGTCAAGCATGAAGAACAGCATCTGCACTGGCCCTCTGCGGCGGCGAACATTCATGAGGATCGGCACTCTGGCACTCGGAGGCCTGACTCTGCCGCAACTGCTGTCTCACCGCGCACAGGCCGGCGTAACGAGTGAACCAGACACGACGGTCATCCTGTTCTGGATGTGGGGAGGCCCAAGTCAGTTTGAGACATGGGACATGAAGCCTGACGCACCAGCCGAGTTTCGTGGCCCGCTCAAGCCGATCCCGACGACGGTCCCCGGAATGGACATCTGCGAGTACATGCCAAAGCAGGCTCAGCGAGCCGAATGTTTTTCACTCATTCGATCCCTACATCATGAGATGTCGGCCCATAACGACGGCAGCATCGAAGTCCTTACTGGAAAGACGCCCACCGTCCCGGATCCGACGTCACAGGCACGTTCCGAGCATCCGGACTTTGGGATGATCGCGAGCTGGCATCGTGGTCTGCGAGTTGACGGCATGCCGCAATATGTCGGGTTACAGAAGGCTCCATTCATGACGAATCCCGGCTATCTGGGAGTCAGTCATCGCGCGTTCGAAACCGGTGATCCGTCAAAGCCTGGCTTTGCACCGGGCGACCTAACGCTGGCAACCGGCATTGATAACAACCGACTGGATCATCGACGATCACTCGTGCGACAGTTTGATACATTGCGTTCTGATCTGGATCTGCTGCATTCTCTCGGTGGCGTCGATCAATTCCGATCTGCGGCATTCACCATGCTGACCAGTCACAAGGTCGTCGATGCGTTCGACATTGCAGGTGAATCTGCGGATGTGAGAGACCGTTACGGTCGCCATCGCTGGGGTCAGAGCTGCCTGCTGGCGCGGCGACTGGCGGAAGCGGGGACGGCAGTGATCAACATCGACGCGACTGCTCCGAACGACACGACAAAGCACTTCAGCTGGGATGACCACGCCGGTGCGTTTCATCTCGACCATGCTCAGCGCGAAAGACTACCGCAGATGGATCAGGCACTCTGCGCTCTGATCGATGATCTGTACGAACGAGGCCTGGATCGAAAAGTCCTGTTGATCGCCTGCGGAGAATTCGGACGGACGCCGCGAGTCACACATGCTCCGAAGAATTTTTCAGACCAGATCGGACTCGGACGCGATCACTGGCCCCATGCCTTCAGTGCCTTGATCTCCGGTGGCGGACTTCGGATGGGACAGGTTGTCGGGGAGACAAATGCGAAAGGGGAATATCCGATTCGCGACCGAGTCACCCCGCAGGATCTGCTGGCGACCGTCTACACTCATCTGGGGATTGATTATTCACAGGTCGTGAAAGATCCTTCAGGCCGCCCGATCACCATCTTGCCGCACGGTTCGCCCATCGCTCAGCTCATTTAACGTTGATTACTACGCTTTGGAGAGACACCCCCATGCCGCGACTGGATCCTGAGATACTGACAGATTTTGCGACTTTGATTTTTGAGGCCAGTGAGTTGCCTCCTGATGTGGCCCGCCAGGTCGCGGAGTCGCTCGTGCTGGCGAACCTGTCGGGGCATGATTCGCACGGCGTGATTCGCATTATTGAATATGTCGCTTGGACAAAACGCGGCTGGGTGAATTCTCACGGACAGCTGACCGTCGTTCGCGAACAGCCGTGTATCCTGATCCTCGATGGAGACTTTGGATTTGGCCAGGTGATTGGTCGCCAAGCCATGGAGTTGGGCATCGCAAAAGCGAAGACTGACGGAGCTTGTATTCTGTCGCTGCGACGGTCAGGCCATTTGGGACGCATCGGCGAGTTCATGGAACAGGCTGCCAGCGCAGGGCTTGTCTGTTTTGCATTGACGAATACCCACGGAAGCGGAGTCTTGGTGGCTCCGCATGGAGGTTGTGAACGACGGCTGTCAGCAAATCCGCTCGCCGGTGCAGCTCCACGGCCGAACGGACCGCCGATTATGATGGATATTTCGACTTCCACAATCGCTGAGGGAAAGATCAAGGTAGCTCGCAGCCGTGGTGATTCGTTGCCCGCAGGACTGTTCGTCAACAGCAACGGTGAAGCATCGACAAGTCCCGAAGAGTATTACGCCAGTCCGCCAGGAGCACTGCTTCCGATGGCTGGTCACAAAGGGTTCACCCTGTCCATGATGTGCGAAGTTTTTGCAGGCGCGATGACCGGTGCGGGCTGCAGCAAGGAGGGAGTAGATCGCGTGGCCAATGGATTTATGGCGTTTCTGCTCGATCCGGCAGCATTTGCAGGCACAGAATTTGTCAGCAGTGAACTTGGAAATCTCGCCGAGTGGGTCGCGTCCAGTCGACTTCAGGAGGGCTTTGACAGAATCCAGCTGCCCGGCGAGCCGGAAGCCGCGGCCAGAGAGCAACGCAGTCGGTCAGGGATCGACGTTGACGACAGGACGTGGCAGAAAATCTGTGAGATCGCTGCCGCTGTCAATGTCGCCATCCCGGAGATCAATGCTCTTTTACGACAACATTTCATTTCGTGACCCTGATTGAACAAGTTGACGGTGGGCCATGGCAGGACTTGATTTTGGGGTAGACGGACCAAGCGCAGCGCCGTTCCTGCAATTGCCAGACACCTGCCGGAACGGCGCTGAGCTTGGTCCGGCCTACAGGTTCTTAAAGACGTTCGGTTTCATCAACTGCCGAACACTTGCAATTCGACGCCTTCAGCCGGAATAAGCCCAATTGCGTAAGCGCGTCTGGATAATTGTTGCAGAGCACTCTTGCCGACGTCGCCAAGATCCACGGTCCAGTCGTTGACATACAGATCGACGTGTTGCATCAGGACGGCGTCATCGAATTCCTGAGCGTACTTTCGCATCGAGGGCAGCGGCAGACTGCGGTTGGACAGGGCGAGCTGCAGCGAGTCGTGAATCACAGCCTGCACGGTTGCGATAGTGTTCGGGCCAAGGCTGCGTCGAGACACGATCCCGCCGAGCGGTAAGGGGCACGACGTTTCCTGCTCCCACCGCGTGCCGAGGTCTTCGACCAGTCCGAGACCTTCATTCTGCCATGTGAAACGGCCTTCGTGGATGCAGACGCCGAAGTCGGCCTTGCCCTGCTTCAGATCCGGCATGATGTCCGAAAACACGACGTGCCGAACCTGGGTTGTGTGCGGATAAAACAACTGAAACAACAACGCGGCTGTCGTATGCTGACCGGGACAAAGCGTCACTTGCTCGGTACTTTCCGGCCGCTCGCCAGCACGAGCCGACAACAGCAACGGACCGACGCCAAACCCCAGAGCCGATCCGGATGGCAGCACAACAGTTTTGTCCGCAAGCAGCAGGGCCGCATGAAAACTGGTCTTCGCCACATCGAAATCACCGGCGAAGAGGCGATCATTGAGCTGCTGAATATCGATCAACTCAATCTCAAACTTCATACCTCGCCAATCGACACTGTGAGTCATCAGACCATGGAAGGCAAACGTGTCGTTCGGACAGGTAGATATGCCCAGATGAATCGTGGTCATGTCGAAATCCTCATCGCCGCCAGTTCCGCTGCAGCCTCAAGCGCGGCGCCGACGTTCCAGTTGGTCTTGTCGCGATCGCCTGCCATGTTGGAGATTCCTCGAATGACGGTCAGCGGGATTCTGGCCATGCGGCACGCCAGCGCGACGGAGAATGCTTCCATGTCTTCCGCGACTGCGTGCGGAAATTTCCTGAGCCGATGCGCGACGTCCTCGGCGCAGCCCGACGCGGCACAAACCGTGAGAAGCATCGAGCCCGCTGATTCCCCGGGATCTGATTCGATTACCGGTTCGATCACATCGCCGAACGACTGCCCGAACTCCGGATCGGTCCACTGCGGCCAGCCAAGTTCGGTCGCTGTTTCAAAACTAAAACCGCTGCCAGCCCCGATTCCGTAACAGGCAATTCTCGAAAATGCCGTCGCTGTCCCGATCGGCAATTGCGGTCCCAGAGCTCCCGCGATTCCAACGAGTACTACTGCTCGCGGTTTGTGGAGTGCCAGTAGTTGCGTCGTGCGAATCCCAGCCACGATTGCCCCGAATCCGCATGTCACAATCACGCCGTCGGCACGCTTTACAGAGTCAGCAATAAGTGGCTGCAATTTTTGCAGTTCGAAGTCAGTGGGAAGAAGGATCAGCAGTCGTGTCATAATGAATATCAGGTCTTCAGCCTTCATCTTCTGTCTTTATTCGCTTGTCCATCATTCGCTTGTCGAAACTGTGCATCTGTTCCTTCGTCCATTGATCTTTCAAAGTGACCGTGCGGTTAAAAACCAAACGGTCCGGAGTCGTATCGGCATCAACGCAGAAATAGCCCATGCGCTCGAACTGAAACCGATCGCCCGGCTTGCCTTTTGCCAGGGACGGTTCGAGCATCGCATTTTGCTGCACATGCAGCGAATTCGGATTGAAGTTGGATTTCCAGTCGAGAGCTGGGTCCGCAACATCGTCAGGATCTTCTTTCACAAACATGTGGTCGTACATGCGCACGTCAGCTTTCACCGCATGTTTTGCAGAAACCCAGTGCAGCGTGGCTTTCACCTTGCGTCCGTCCGGAGCGTCGCCGCCCTTTGTTGCCGGGTCGTAAGTGCAGCGAATCTCCGTGATGTTACCGGACGCATCCTTAACAACATCCGTGCAGGTGACAAAATAGGCCCACCGAAGTCGCACTTCTTTGCCCGGCGACAAACGGAAAAACTTCTTCGGCGGCTCTTCCATAAAGTCTTCGCGCTCAAGGTACAATTCCCGACTGAACGGCACTTTGCGACTGCCCGCCGCAGCGTCTTCCGGATTGTTGATCGCGTCCAGTGCTTCTGTCTGATCTTCCGGATAATTTGTGATGACAACTTTGATTGGATTCAGCACGGCCATCCGCCGCTCCGCGCGCTTGTTTAGATCTTCGCGGATATGGTTTTCCAGCACAACCATGTCGGTCACCGCGTTGTTCTTGGTCACTCCGACGTAGGCGCAAAAGGCTCGAATCGCTTCCGGCGTGTAACCTCGCCGACGCAGTCCGCAAAGTGTGGGCATGCGAGGATCATCCCAGCCGGAGACGAATTTCCCCTGAACGAGTTCCAGCAGGCGACGTTTGCTCATCATCGTGTAAGTGAGATTGAGTCGATTGAATTCGATCTGCTGCGGATGATGAATTCCCAGTGCCGTGCAGTACCAGTCATAGAGCGGTCGATGATTTTCGAATTCCAGAGTGCAGATCGAGTGGGTAATGGCTTCGATCGAATCCGACTGACCGTGTGTATAATCGTAGGTCGGATAGATGCACCACTGAGTTCCCGTGCGATGATGCTCCGCATGGCGGATGCGATACATGATCGGATCACGCATGAGCATGTGCTTCTCCGCCATGCCGATCTTCGCCCGCAATACGTGAGCTCCCTCCGGAAACTCACCGGCCCGCATGCGACGAAACAAGTCAAGGTTTTCATCGACTGATCGACTGCGGTACGGGCTGTCGGTGCCAGGTTCGGATGCCGATCCACGCCCTGCGCGGATTTCTTCCAGCGGCAGGCTGCAGACGTAGGCTTTGTTGTCGCGAATGAGTTGTTCGGCCCACTGATAAATCTGTTCGAAATAGTCGGATGCGTAGAACAGCCGGTCTTCCCAGTCAAAGCCCAGCCAACGCACGTCTTCCATGATGGAATCAACGTACTCGGTGTCTTCTTTCTCGGGGTTCGTATCGTCAAATCGCAGATTGCATTTGCCGCCGTATTCTTTGGCAATGCCAAAGTTCAGACAGATGGACTTCGCATGCCCGATGTGCAGATAGCCATTCGGTTCGGGAGGAAACCGCGTATGAACTCGCCCGCCCCATTTGCCGGACGTCAGATCGTCTTCCACGATTTGGCGTACAAAATCGCGATGGGCGGACGTGGATGGATCATTCATTGCAGGAGATTCCGTGGTGTTCTGAGTTTAACTCTTAGGACCATAATTTCAGCCTGGTCCTTCGCGTCCATGTATCGACGAAAAATACCTGCTCGCACGTATTGTCGGAAGTCACACTTTCAGTTTTGTGGCAAGTGAAAAGCAGAACCACGCGGGCGATGTCGCTCCGCCGACTCGCGCTCCTCGTGACGACCGTGCGAAAAGAACGGGGCAGGGCTGTCGCCGTAAGTCGCCTGTCATAGGTTGGTGACGTTGAACCTGGTGAATCTCAGTCGGCAGAACGACTGAGCTACGTAGACACACCTCGTGCAGGACCCGCGCAGGTTCGACACCGGTCAGGCGCATGTCGAGGCCCTGATACGGGACGGAGAAGCGTTGGTGGTCGATGCCGAGGAGATGCAGCATCGTTGCGTGCAGGTCGCGGACGTGAACCGGATTTTCGATTGCGTGATAACCCAGTTCATCCGTGTTGCCGTATGACGTCCCTGATTCTACGCCACCGCCCGCCATCCACATTGAGAAGCCTTTGATGTGATGATCGCGGCCAACGCCTCCCTTGTATTGAATCATTGGTGTGCGACCAAATTCGCCGCCCCAGATGATCAGTATCTCGTCAAGCAAGCCGCGTTGCTTCAGGTCTGTTAAGAGTGCCTTGACCGAAAGATCTGTCAGATGACAACAGATATTCATGTACTTGACCAGATTGTCGTGATGATCCCAGCCACGATGATACAGATGAATGAAGCGCACTCCGCGCTCCAGCAGTCGCCGCGCCAGCAGACAATTTGAAGCAAACGATCCATCACCTGGAACGGCACCATAGGCCTCCAGGATATGCTTTGGCTCGTGCGACATGTCGGTAAGCTCAGGAACCGAAGACTGCATGCGAAATGCGACCTCATTCGCGGCGATGCGTGAATCAACCTCCGGATTGTGCAGTTCAGCGTTCCTCAGGCCATCCAGTTCAGTCACAGCATTCACCAACGAGCGTTGCTGAACCTTGGTAATGCCGGGTGGGTTACTGACGTAATGCACCGGGGCACCGCTCGAATTAAACTCAACCTGCAACTGTGCAATCGGCTGCCCGTTCAGTACATTGAGCTGCGGCTTGTAATCGAAGGTTTCCAGGTGCGACGGGCCTCTTGCCATGCAAAGGAAAATCACGTTCTTCACACGCGGCGGGTGATGCGGCAGATCGCGGCGTACCCCGCGCATTGCGGCAGTCCCGTGGGCAAGTGCTTTCCCAGCACCCAGCGAATAGAAATCCTGTGCGGTGTACGGATCAAATTTGTGGTCGTGACACTGCGCACATCCAACGGTTGCTCCCATCCAGACAGCCGAGACGTTGCGGATGCGATCGGCCGCATAGATCGTACGGTATTCCTTTTGCTGCAGGCCTCCTTCGTGAGTCGTCTGCAGCAGGCGATTGTAACCGGTGGCGATGATCTGTTCGATTGAAGGGGACGGGACAAGATCGCCAGCAAGCTGGTCACAGCCAAATTTTCGAACGGCTGGTTGTTGTTGAAGGCGTTGATGACCCAGTCGCGATACGGTGAAATATCCTGAGTCTGATCGCCATGGCATCCGACGGTATCTGCATATCGCAAAAGGTCCAGCCAGTCGACTGCCATTCTCTCACCATATTGTGGCGATGTCAGTAGCTGATTGACCAGGTTTTCATAAGCGTTGTCCGAGTCGTCTGCTAGGAATTGTTTCGCGATGTCGGTAGTTGGCGGCAATCAGGTGAGGTCAAAACAAACACGCCGCAACAGCGTCGCACGATCGGCATCGGGCGAAAGTGCAAGATATTCGCGATCAAGGCGAGCACCGATAAAGTGATAATCCAGTTCCGAGGCCAGTCGGTCCGTTTTACGGATGGAACCTCATGCCTCACGGGAGTTTCATACGCCCAATGCTGCGACCACTTTGCACCCTCAGCGACCTATTGCCGCAGCGTCTGTTTTTCTTTTTCAGTAAGCGGCTTATTGGACTCATGCGGAGGCATGATTTCAGATTCGTCGTCCGAAGAGATCCGCCGGATCACAAGGGCGGACGATGGCAGTCCCGTCGCGAAACTCCTTGACTGCCTTTTCATCATCAAGTCGCAGTTCCGCTTCGCGCGCTGCTTCGTCCGGTCCGTGGCATCGAAAACACTTGTCCGACAGGATCAGGCGTACGTCCCGGTTAAAGTTGATCTCCCGATCGGCAGCTTTGATTGCCCGGCAGACAGATGTGGCCAAGCAAACCGCGATGAAACAATTCATTCTCTGGTTCACAATCCGACTTTTGCCAGAATCCCAAAAATGAATCCTCGCCATCGATGCGGCATTCGCATACTGCGTCGTCGCAATTCAGGAATCTGCTTGCTCGTCGGCTGCATCATTTCGCACAGATTGTGACTGTTCAGTATCGCTGATGACGCGACTCAACTCTGCAATTGACGTAACCTTGTCGAGCACTTTGCGTCGCGCCGAATCTTCCAGGCTGACCATGCCTTCGTTGATCGCCTTCTGACGAATCCGAAACGATGGTTCCCCTTCGTAGATCGAATCCTGTACCTTGCGCGTGAGTTCCATGATTTCAAAAACGGCAGCGCGCCCCGAATAGCCCGTGTGGAAGTTCGTATCTGTAGGGATGCCGGAGGCAATCTGCACCGGATCGCTCCCCGAAATTCGGAGAAGCCGCCGGGCATGGTCATCAGCAACAATGTCCTCTCTCGAAGACTCGCAGATTTTGCGAACCAGACGCTGAGAAATCACACCTCGAAGACAGTCGGCGATAGCCGTCGATGATATCCCAAACCCTCGCAGAACATCCACAGCACCTGCGGTGTTGTTGGCATGCAGCGTCGAAAGGACGAGAACTCCAGATGTTGCCGCCCGGCAGGCGATTTGAGCAGTCTCTGCATCGCGGATTTCACCAATCGCAAGAATGTTTGGATCCTGTCGAAGCGTTCCCCGAAGTGCAGTCACAAACGTCAGTCCGGTCTTGTTGTCGATCTGGATTTGATTCGTCCCGGGAATGCGGCGTTCAACAGGATCCTCAATCGTGACAACACTCTTTTCCGGACTGTTAAGTTCGCTCAGCATACTATAGACGGTCGTGCTCTTCCCGGCGCCAACCGGTCCGACGACCAAGAACAGTCCGTAAGGGGCTCCCAGTAGTCTTTTGACTGCGGCGAACTGGTCATCGTAGAAACCAAGCGACGCCAGAGAACTCAGGTTCTCCGGATCAGGCGCCAGTCGCAGAACGAGGCGTTCTCCATTGACGGTTAACGAACTACCAACGCGAATGTCACGGAGAAGTCCTGGGAATTTTTCGGACGGGATAGCGCCGTCTCTCGGCAGGCGGCGATCTGTGATGTCCATACCTGCCATCACGCGAATGCGAGACATCAGGATGGCCGCTTTTTCTGCACGAATCGGGAGAATATCCTGCAGGACGCCGTCAACTCGGAAGCGGATTCGCGTTCCAACAGTGGTGGGGTCCAGATGAATATCAGTTGCGCCATGATCAACCGCTCGCTGCAATAATATATTCGCAACGGAAGCAGGTTCAACGATACTTAGCAATTCTTCCAGTTCGGCCACAAGTGCCATATTACGCGACTGCATAGCTGCGGCTCGTATCGGCTTTCCAGCGACTTCAGCCGGGGCCTTTCCGGAGACATTTAACCGGGCTTCGTCTTTCACTCTGGATTCTCCAATATTGACTTGCTACTTCTCTTTATCCGTCGAGTCTGTTCCGGACGTGCCAGCCGAATCTGGATCTTCCACTGCCTGTCCAGAGGGCACAGCAGGTTTGACATCAGTATTGCTGGATGCCGGAGTCTGTCCCCAATGCCAACCAAATGAAACG
>CANJQC010000125.1 GCA_947476295.1 Planctomycetaceae bacterium
GCCTGTATAGTCTGCGCGAAGCCCACTTTCGTTTCGATCAATCCGTCGCAGGCAACTACTGACTGGAAAGCCGTATGCGGGAAAACCGCCCGTACGGTTTGGAGGGAGGGGAGACCGGATTAAACGGTCTTCCCTACCCCTATGCCAAATCTCGCACTTACGACCGCGTGGAATATAAACGAGTCTATGCCTATTCCCGCACCTGACTCACAAGCCTCTGCACAGTTGCTGCAATTCGATCTTCAATATCACCGGCCCAGCGGAACGCCGGGCGGCCATATTCGTAGAGGTTTGAGCCGCCTTCGTAACCTCCTTCTTCCCAGACTCGACGAGACGGGATGTACGAAATCATGTCATCGGCATATCCGCACACCCAGGTGCCTTCACCGAACTCCGCCTTAAAACGCAGTGCGTAATCGACGACCGTTTCCGCTCCCATGCCGATCATCAGCAGTTCGTTGCCGAGCTGCCACGCATGAACGGGATACGGGTAGGCTGACGGAAACTGGTCGCCGGCATCCAGCTTCGCCAGCAGTCGTTTCGCCCAGCGAACTTTCAACGCATTGCTGTCCTGAAGCAACAGTGTGAGTTCTTCGCGCGACACCACGTTCAGGTACGGCAGATCAACTAGGTCGAACGCCGTTCTCAGGCCGGATGACACCGGTTTTAGTGGCTTCGCAAGCACTTCCTCAACGGCGGCCGCCAGCATGTGCCCGTATTTTTCGCACAATTCCACCTGGCGACGAGGCAGCGGATTCTGGTCGCCTCCGCAGGTATTGACGAACATCGCCGTGGTACCGGGATGTTTCTCTTCAATCTCCAGTTGAGCGAACCCTGGATAATCACCGCACCATGTCATAAAGCTAAGAGTCGTGGGATGACAGGCATAGCCAAACAATACGGCTTCGAGTTTGCCATCGGGCCGAGTGACCGTCATCACAGGAACATTGTGATCGACGGGACCCACGAGCGGAATTCCTTTCGCAATCAGATCCGGGACGTCGGCTTCTCGATTGTTGCGGCGATTGACGGCGAACGTTGTCTTTCCATCGCCAATCTGAAGACTTGCTGGTGCCAGCATCGACAAGGCATTGCCGACGAGTTCAACCGTCCGCTCCACCATCAGATCGGTGTACTTGGTGACCAGTTGCTCCTGCTCCGCTTCGACAGGATAGTAGTCGATGAGATCATCGCCAAGTCGAGGTCCGCAGTGATTGTGGGAGAATGTGAACATGATCTGCGACCGTTCCAGCTGATGCTTCTCCGATAGCTGTTCGAAAACTCGGTCGCTCATCATTTTAGGAACACCCTGAAAGTCGCTGGTAATCAGCACGACTCGCGTTCCACTGCTGTCTTCCAGAGCAAGAGCCTTCATCCAGATATCATGCAGCTTTCCATCAGGCGCTCGTTTCGATCCATAGCCAGCAAGCCAGACCGATGTTTCTGGTGTGATGATGGCTTTTGCAACCCCCGCCTTCCATGTGCCCCCGGCAATATTCTCTTCCGCACCACGTCCGGCCAGCGAGCGATGAGCGACATTCGCCGCGACCATTGCCAAAGCGGAATTTCCAAGGAACCGACGTCGCGAAACTCGATGATTCATCATTCCGATCTCCTGTAAACAATGTCAATAGATCGACGGATCCGAATCCCGGTTGCCGTCACCATGCAGAAAACGAAAATCGCAGCCCTCGTGAGCCTGAGTTGTTTCATCTAAATAAAGTTTTCCATAACCGCGCGTGAATTTTGTTTTGGGAGTCTTCCAGCCCGCTTTGCGTGTCGCCATTTCTTCGTCGCTGATTTCGAGTTGCAATCGACGGCCAGTGACATCGAGGCTGATCATGTCGCCGTTGCGGACGAGAGCTAACGGACCACCGACGAAGGACTCCGGTGACACATGCAGCACACAGGCTCCGTAACTGGTGCCGCTCATTCGCGCATCACTGATCCGCACCATGTCACGCACGCCCTGTTCCAGCAGATACTTTGGAATCGGCAACATGCCCCATTCCGGAATGCCGGGTGCGCCGAGCGGGCCAGCGTTCTGCAGCACGATGACATGATCCTTCGTCAACGCCAGCGTCGGGTCATCGATCCGGGCTTTCAAATCGGGATAGTCCTTGAAGACAGCCGCCGGCCCGCGATGCTGCAACAGTTTGGCCTCAGCAGCCGCAGGTTTGATCACACATCCGTCCGGAGCCAGATTGCCCCGCAACACGGCCAGACTGCCCGTCGCACAGATGGGGTTGTCTCGGCGACGAATCACGTCACCGTTCCAGATTTCGGCACCATCGATGGCGGCTTTCAGCGTCTGACCTTCGACCGTTTGGGCATTCAAATTCAACAGATCGGCGATTTGAACGAGCAAGGCGTTCAGACCACCGGCGTCGAAGAAGTCGGCCATGACGTATTTTCCAGTTGGACGCAAATTGGCGAGCACGGGAGTTCGCTGCGACGCCTGGTCGAAATCTTCCAGAGTCAACCTGACACCTGTTCTACCGGCCATCGCCATCAGATGCACGATTGCGTTGGTTGACCCGCCGATCGCCATCAAAGTTGTAATCGCGTTTTCAAAGGCCGTTCGAATGAGAATCTCCGAAGGCTTCACATTGATCCATGCAAGCTCCACGGCTCGCCGACCGGTCATCGATGCCATTCGTGAGTGACCGGAATGCGTCGCAGGTACTGAACTGGCTCCGGCCAGCGTCATTCCCATGACTTCCGCCAGCGCGGTCATCGTGGAAGCAGTGCCCATGGTCATACAATGTCCCGGCGACGCAGCGATATGGTCTTCCAGCTGGCACCACGCCTCGCACGAAAGCCGCCCCCCGCCACGTTCCGCCCAGAATCGCCATACATCGGTGCCACTGGCAAGTTGTTCACCATGCCATGCAGTGCGATTCATTGGTCCTCCCGGCATGACGATCGACGGCACATCGGCGCTCAACGCCCCCATGAGCAGCGCTGGTGTCGTCTTATCGCAGCCAACCATCAGCACCGCTGCGTCGATTGGATATGTCCGCAAAACCTCTTCGGCTTCCATCGCAAGCAGATTGCGATAGTACATTGACGTGGGTTTCATAAAGGTCTCGCTGAGTCCCATCACGGGAATCTCAACGGGAAATCCACCTGCCTGCCACACGCCACGTTTAATGTCTTCCACGCGCTGCTTAAAATGTGCGTGGCACGAAATCAAATCGTTCCATGTATTCAGAATGCCAATCACTGGCTTGTCTTTGAAGTCGTCAGTCGAGAAACCTGATTGCTTCTGACGTGATCGATGCCCAAACGATCGCAGGTCATCGGGACCAAGATACCGGTAACTGCGAAGTTGCTCGGGCAGCAGTCGTGTGCGTGAATTCATGGTCCGATGGTGTTCCTAGTGTTGTTGTTTGTCGTCAACAGAACTGGATGATACCCCGGTTTTCCGACCGGATGGAAGCAACATGGAGTGTACACGCGGATTTCGGTGAATGGACAACGTTAATGGTTTTCAGGATGGACAATGAATCCTGGACGATGCGTGGGTTTCTTTCTTCCACACACTTTTCAAAAGACTCCTGCCTGCAGAATGTCGGAGCGAACAGGCTCCGCTATCATCCATGACACTCGCGAACGCGAGTCAGTTTGATCGAAATGATTTGTTCGCTTGCCAGCCTCTGAAAATGCGACCCGGCCCCATTGTTTTCAGAGCGACTTTTTCGCAGGGACTTGCGATGTTTGTTCCACGTCCGCATTCGGTCGTGACCGAATCATCTTCAGCCAGCAGCGGGGATGACATGGGCCCGCAGCGCTTGCCGCGAGTGCTTGGACTCTTCGATGCCACCATGATTGTGGTGGGTTCGATTATCGGGTCCGGAATCTTTCTGAAGGTCAGTGCGGTCGATAGTGCTCTGGAGCCGTATGGGTTTGGTGCAATTATCGGAATCTGGCTGTTTGTTGGAATCATCACTCTGTGTGGTTCGCTGGCTTTGGCCGAATTGGGTGCCATGTTTCCACACGCGGGCGGCCCCTACATTTACATCCGCGAATCATTTGGACGCCTGCCGGCGTTCCTGTGGGGCTGGACTGAGTTTTGGGTCGTCAGAACGGGTTCCATCGGTGCATTGGCCTGCGCGACAGTGCTGTATTTCAATCAAGTGTTTCCGTTATCGCCGGTGGGGCAGACTGTGATGGCGGTGGCGATCATCATTGGACTCTCAGTTGTGAATCGGTTCAGCACGAAAGCCGGTGCCCGAGTTCAGGGAGCTGCCGCAGTTTCAAAGGTTGCGTTCCTTGCGGCACTGATTGTGTTGCCGTATTTCTTTCGCCGAATTGACAACAGTAATCTGCAACCGCTGCTGGCGATGCCGCAGAACGTCGGTGACACTTTGATTTTTCTGAAAGCTCTGGGAATTGCAATGGTGGCTGTGATGTGGCCGTACGACGGCTGGATCAATCTGGGGCCTGTTGCCGAAGACATGAAAGATCCAGAACGAAATATTCCACGCGCCATGATATTCGGCCTAGGGCTGGTGATTGTCGTCTATCTGGGGGCCAATCTGAGTTATCACCTTGTGCTGCCGATCCATCACCTCGCCAACAGCGGAACGGTCGCCGCTGATGTTTTTCAGAAACTGTTCGGTCCGACAGGTAACCAGGTCGCGGCGATCGGAGTCATGATTTCCACGTTCGGTGCCACGAATTCAAACATAATTATAGGCCCCAGAATCTATCTGGCGATTGCGCGCGATGGACACGTTCCCCATTGGCTGCAAAGTATCCATCCGCGATACATGACGCCGGCCAACGCCATTCTGATGCAGACGGTGTGGGCCGTGTTTCTGGTGTTGCTGTTTTCCGTATGGGATCCTGACGCGCCTTCCGTTCCGCCACCGACGGCTGGCGCCGCCAGCAACAGCGTGCTGCCGACATCGCTGTTTCTGTCGAATGCAGAGCATTCAAGACACCTCAAGAGTGCGTTCGACAATCTGACAGATTCTGTGATTTGTGCAGGACTGATTTTCTATGGAATGGCTGTTGCCGCCGTTTACGTGCTTCGTCGGACTCAGCCGCTGGCAGCTCGACCATACAAAACATGGGGTTATCCATACACACCCGCGTTGCTGTTGCTGGCTTATGCGGGGGCGTTTGTGAGCTTGCTGATGCAGCGATGGACTCAGACGATGGGAGTGCTCAGTCTGATTGCAGCAGGCGTCGCGTATTACTTAGTCGCGAAAGCTGTGCGAACGCGAATTCGCGATGATGCACGATCGACAAAGGAGTAGGGGGCGATTGTCCGACGATTCACCCAAGATGGACATTCATGTCCGTCGCATGACCGAAAAAAGCTTTCGCAGCGACGGGCATTGTGCATTGTGAGTCCGTCGCTCGTGGAATGCTTTTTGGCCAGGTATCGGACAAGAATGTCCAAGGTACGGGAACCGGTGGGCTCACGCCGCTCCGCTCGCCATACGCCTGTTCAGGGAATTCAGCTCGAACCCTTTCCATAATTCTTGCTTCTCGGTAACGTGACGGCTGAAATTCATTGACTCGGCAGATTTGAAACTACGGGACAACACGGGAATTCGGTATGAATCCATTCGCGGCACACGCGCTTCAGCAGACACGGCGCTATTTCTTTGGGCAGACGGCGGCCGGGATCGGTACGGCGGCACTGGCATCGGTGCTGAATCCGAACCTGCTGAGCGCCGGACAGGCCGCTTCTGCAGAATTTGGGTCGCCGCTCCATCATCCGGCCACCGCGAAACGCGTTATCTGGCTGTTCATGGCCGACGCACCTTCTCAACTGGACCTGTACGATTACAAACCCAAGCTCGCAGACTACTTCGATAAAGATCTGCCGGAAAGCATCCGTGCGGGCCAGCGTATCACCACCATGACCTCTGGACAGACTCGACTGCCCTGCGCACCGTCGGTGTTCAATTTCGCGAGGCACGGAGAACACGGTGCGTGGATCAGTGAGTTGCTGCCGAATATCGCATCGATCGTCGATGATATCTGCATCGTCAAGACGATGAACACCGAGGCGATCAATCACGACCCTGCGATCACCTACATTCAGACGGGCAGTCAGCTTCCCGGTCGGCCCAGTATGGGAGCATGGGTTTCGTACGGGCTCGGCAGTCCGAACAAAGATCTTCCGGCGTTTGTGGTACTTCATTCTCGAATTCCCGGGGGTGCTCAGACGCAGGCGTTGTTCTCCCGTCTGTGGGGCAGCGGCTTTATGTCAACTCGCTACTCCGGCGTGGCCCTGCGATCTGTCGGCGACCCGGTGTTGTATCTTTCGAATCCAGATGGTGTTGATGCCGGAACGCGACGCAGAATGCTGGATGGGTTGGCTGAACTGAATCAGGATCGCTTAAACAAAGTGGGTGACCCCGAAATCTCATCACGTATCTCACAGTACGAGATGGCATTTCGGATGCAGACGTCAGTGCCGGAGCTGACAGACATTTCGGACGAACCGCAAAGCGTGCTCGACATGTACGGCCCTGAAGTCAAAGAGCCGGGTACGTTCGCGTATAACTGCTTGCTGGCGCGGCGGATGGCGGAACGCGGTGTACCGTTTACTCAGGTCTTTCTGCGAGGCTGGGACCATCACGGTGGTTTGCCCGGCGCGATTCGAGGAATGGCACCCGCCTGCGACAGACCGAGTGCCGCACTGGTAAAAGATCTGAAGCAGCGCGGCATGCTGGACGACACGCTGGTGATCTGGGGCGGAGAATTTGGCCGCACAGTTTATAGCCAAGGGACGCTGACTAAAGACAACTACGGTCGCGATCATCATCCTCGCAACTATACAATGTGGATGGCGGGCGGCGGAATCAGGGGCGGACAGGTTTATGGCGAAACTGACGACTTCAGTTACAACGTCGTCGAAAAGCCCGTCCATATTCACGATCTGAACGCGACGATTCTGCACGCTCTTGGTATCAACCACGAACAACTCACCTTCCGCTTCCAGGGCCGCGATTTCCGACTGACGGATGTGCATGGTCTGGTCGTGAAAGATATTCTGCGGGTGAGCTGAGATGATCAGCTGAAACCAAAAGGCAAGACGACATGACTTCAAGTTCCACGCGGCCACAGGTTCGAGCCGGCATGGTCGGGATGGGGATGATTTTTGATGACACGTATCGACCGTTCTTTGAGAACATCAAGTTACGGGGACTGTACGATCGGTCATTTGGCGACGTCGATGTGCCAATCGTCGCGGTCGCATCGAAGACAGGGCAGCGGGCGGATCGATATCAGAAGCAGGCAAAGTCGCTCGGGATTGAGTTCCAAAACTTTCGCGGTGACAACGCCGTGCAGGAATTGCTGGATCAGGATCTGACGTTTGCCTGCGTTGCCACGCCTGACAATCGCCACTTTGAAGCCAGCAAAGCGATTCTGCAGGCGGGCGTGCATCTGCTGGTGGAAAAGCCATCAGTGCTGTCTCTGCAGCAATTGGATGAGCTTGTCGCATTGGCGAACGAACGTGGCGTCCTGGCGCGGGTCGTGTATCACAAGCTGCTGGACCCGGATCATAAGAAGCTGCGGACGCTGGTGTATGACAACGTACTGCAGCATGTGAACAATGGCTATTGTTCGTTGCTGGAACCACGGCAGATTTCAGGATCTCAATTTTCCGAATGGATCACCGGTCGTAATCCGGGAACATACGTCGCAGTTCACTATATTAAGCTCATCGACTTCACATTCGGGGGTCGCCTGAAAACAATCACCTGTACCGGCCAGCGGGGCATTGTGGGAGCGGCAGACGGCAACACATGGGACAGTGTGCAACTGCGGTTGATCTATGAATACGATTCCGGGCGTGAGGCGGCATTTGACATTCATACGTCATGGGTGACTCCTGATAATTTTCCCGGCTATGTGGAGCAGGAAGTTCAGTTTCGTTTCGACAATGGCATCTGGAACGGACATTCCCGCAAACGCGGAGTTGAGGTCACGATTGAAAATCTGACACCAATCCGCATGAAAAATACGATCAATAATCACTACAACGCAACGTTTGTGGAGCCGTGGGGTGAGAGGACTCAACGTGGCTATGGCGTGGAAGTCATAGACCGTTTTGCCAGAGAAGTCGCATTTGTCGAACACGGCGGTTCAAAGGCGCAACGTGATGAACGGCTGCGATCCGTCCGATCGCTACATTATGCAGATCTTGCCGCCGATCGACAGGTTGTGGCCGCCGTTCAGGCAATGGAAATGATTCTGGAGCGACAGGCGGCCGGCTGTCCGGACTGCGTAGTGCGTTATGACGGCCAGAGATTGCATCTGTTGAAACCGATGCAGGTTACGTAGACATGGACATTCATGTCCGTCGCCCGACAAATTGATGCAGTTTCAGCCCGTAGTATCACTCGGCAGAAGGGTTGCGACCGTTGGGAGTTGTTCGGTGAGGTCTCGGACATGAATGTTCAAGGTACATAAATCGCGGCATTGGACCCCGTCAAACGCTTTCCGGCGTTTTCGCACGGAATGAGGTCCCCGCAGTCAGATTTCGTCCGAACTGGCGAAATGCGGGCAAGATTACTTGTTGAGCCGACTTCCGGATGTCTTCCGAAAGCGGGGAAAAAGCATCAGACAGAAGCCTGCAACACTGTGCCACGCAAGACTTTGCGACCTCAGTTTTCGCCACCTCAGACTGATGCAACAGCTTGACCGGGAGCGAATGGCGGTTAGAATTGCGCGACGCCGGACGAGGAGTTCAGGATGCAGCTCCGGGCGTCGCAAAGTTAAGTTCCTCAGCGGTTGAGCGATGATGCTCCCGCTGATTTCGATATGCCCTCGGGCAATGCGTTTCGGCGACAGCCGTTTTGGCTGCGCGAATCGCGGGTTGTTCTCTTGGGAAAGTATGAGTCGCCATCCGAGGGTTTGACGGATCACTCAATCGGAGTCCATCGTGGTTCAGAGTTTTGGAGAAGACTTCAAAGAACTTGTTCGGTCCAGCACGAATATCGTGGATCTGGTGTCCGAGGTCATTGCATTAAAACCGCTCCACGGCGGGCGGGACTTTGTGGGGCTGTGTCCGTTTCACGACGACAAGAATCCTTCGTTTCACGTCTATCCGGATCGACAGTCGTATCGATGCTGGGTGTGTGACGCTGGCGGGGATTGTTTTCGCTGGGTGATGGAGATCGAACGGGTTCCGTTTCCGGAGGCGTTGGAGTCACTGGCACGCAGGGCGAGGCTGGAAGTTCCGAAACAATCAGGCGGCGCTGGAACGCGAGAAAATGCAGGCAGGAAAACAGATTCGCTGGTTGTCGTCGAATGGGCCGTCAACCTGATGAATCAGACGTTACGGACAGGGCAATCGGCGATGGCCGACAATGCCCGGCAGTATATGTTGAAACGAAAATTATCTGATAAGACGGTAAGCGAATTCAAACTGGGATATCACCCTGAGGACTGGAACTGGTTTCTTGAAAAAGCACGAGGAAAATTTACACCGGCTCAGCTTGTTGCTGCCGGGTTGATACAGGAACGGAACAACGGACCTGGATACTTTGATAATCTCGTTGGTCGTCTGGTGTTTCCAATTTTTGACGAACGTGGCCGTCCTGTTGCTTTTGGAGGACGAGTGTTGCCTGGGGGCAACATTGAGAGTGATGCGAAATACTGGAACAGTGTAGAAAGTGCGATCTTTCAGAAACGCAGGATGTTGTTTGCCTTCGATCGGGCTCGTGAGGCGATTCGGAAGAGCAAAACGGCGATTATTGTGGAAGGATACATGGACTGCATCGCCTGCCATCAGGCGGGTGTGATGAACGCCGTTGCAACTCTCGGGACGGCGATGACGGAAGAACATGTGCGTTTTCTGAGGCGTTTCGCAGAAAAAGTGGTGCTCGTTTATGACAGTGATGACGCAGGGCAACAGGCCGCAGAACGGTCAATTTCGCGCTTTCTTGCTCAGGATCTGGACCTTCGAATCCTGAATGTGCCGTCAGGCAAGGATCCTGCGGATTACCTTGAAGCACACACATCAGAAGAATTTTATAAGCTCATCGAAACCGCCGCCGAGGCGTGGGAATACAAATTACAGTCAGTTCTGCGACGCACGGATTCACATTCTGTGGCCGGGCGTCAGCAGATTCTCAACCACATGCTAGATTTTCTTGCGGAGTCCCAAGGACTGGCCGGAACCGTTCGTGAAGACATGATACTTCGCAACGTGTGCTGGCGAGTTCAGGTGGATGAGCGCACGGCACGCCAGCAACTGAACGAACTTAGAAACAAGAAAAAAAAGGGGGGGATTTTCCGTCGTGATGCAGACCGGCAGGCAGCGGAATTTGCACCACGTCCTGAGAACGCAATGGAGCGAGCGGAACGGGAGATGCTGGAGATCATTCTGACATGTCCGGAAACCATCGACTTGATTCAGCACCATATTGGGGCGGATGATTTCGAAAATGTGCGACATCAGCGGCTGCTGGCGTTGTGCATCGATCTGTGGAAGGAGGACGGAGACCTTCCTGAACTCAGCCGATTGATCATTGCGGCGGAATCAGATTCAGATCTACTGAGTCTGATCAATGCGGTGGTGGATACGGCAGAAGAAAAAGGAATTTTCAGACTTATGACGAATCAGCCGATCCGTGATGAGAAAAATGGTGCTTCGGTACCAGACCACCTGGAACGGGTTCTCGGACCCATTCTGGAACGGCGGGAAAAACGACTGAACCTCGTGTCGAAACAATTTCTGTCTCAATCGGCAAAGCCCGTGAGCGAACTCGACGACGACACAAAAGACGCGCTCCGCCGACTTTACAGTTTTCGTCAAAGTCAAATGGGTCATCCTTCTTCCATGAAGTAAGCATGAAGTAAGACTGCTGTCAGCTGATGTGACAGTTCTGCAATCACGACCACACGTCAACGGGCAGCCATAACACCACAGGAGCATGAACATGTACCGCCTCGATGAAAATCTTCGCCAACTCATTGAAACCGGCTTAAAGCAGGGTCATCTGATGTTTTCGCAGGTCAACGCATTCTTGCCTGACGAAGCGACCAATCCGCTGCAGTTGGACAACTTGATCGTCTGCCTTGAAGAACTCAACATGCAGTTGGTGGCCGATCCTGTAAAGGACGACGGTGGCGAACCGCTTGCGCTCCGCAAGAAGCGTCGTCCCGAGATTCGGATCGACAGCGACGATTCGTCGCGCGGCACTGAAGATCCGATTCGCATGTATCTGTCACAAATGGGCGAAATTCCGCTGTTGACACGCGAAGAAGAAATCTTCCTTGCCAAGCAGATCGAGGTCTCGCGTCGCCGTTTCCGCCGCGCACTCCTGACCAGTGAATTTGCGTTAAACTACTGCCATGAAACACTGATCAAGGTGCATCGCAGCGAACTGCCGTTTGACCGCACGATCAAAGTGTCGATGACGGAAAGTCTCGAGAAGGAACAGATCCTCGGTCGCATGCCGATCAACCTAGCAACGATCGACAATATGCGAAAGCGGGATCAGGAGGACTACGCAAAACTGCGATCGAAGGACCTGTCAAAATCTGACCGCATAGAGATTCAACAGCATCTCACTGAACGTCGTCGTCGCTGTGTGACGTTGCTGGAAGAGTTAAGCCTGCGAACGCAAAGATTGCAACCTTGCATGAAACGCTTGGAACAGATTTCGAATCGGATGACGGAATTGCATGAGCAGGTCAACAGCCTTCGCAATTTGTCATCGGCGGAAGACGAACGCCGCAGCCTGCAGAAGGAACTTGACGATCTGATGGAATTGACGAAGGAGACGCCACAATCCATGGCGGCTCAAATGCTCACAATTCAGCAGCGTTATGGCGAATACGACAAAGCAATGCGAGACCTTTCCGGCGGCAATCTGCGTCTGGTGGTTTCCATCGCCAAGAAATACCGCAATCGCGGCATGACGTTCCTAGATCTGATCCAGGAAGGCAATACGGGGCTGATGCGAGCGGTCGATAAATACGAATACCGTCGCGGATACAAGTTTTCGACGTATGCCACATGGTGGATTCGTCAGGCAATCACGCGAGCCATCGCCGATCAGGCACGCACGATCCGTGTGCCGGTGCATATGATCGAAACGATGACGCGTCTGCGAGCTGCATCCCGAACACTGCTGCAGGACATTGGACGCGAACCGACGGTCGAAGAAATGGCGGAACTCGCCGGCGTCCCGATGGAGGAAGCACGGCGTGTCATGCGGATTTCGCGGCAACCGATCAGTCTCGACAAGCCCATTGGCGAGAGTGATGACAGTGCGTTTGGCGACTTCCTTGAAGATCGCAGCACCGATAGCCCGGTCAGCAATGCGGCATCAGAAATGCTCAAGGACAAGATCGACACTGTACTCAAGACTCTGACCTACCGGGAGCGCGAAATCATCAAGCTGCGTTACGGTCTCGGAGACGGCTATACGTATACGCTGGAAGAAGTGGGGCGGATATTTAAGGTCACTCGGGAACGAGTCCGCCAGATCGAAGCGAAAGCCGTAAGAAAACTTCAGCACCCTGTCCGCAGACGGCAGTTACAGGGCTTTCTGGAAGGAATTGCAGCGGTCGCGGGGCATTGATTTTCCTGCCTGCATTCTGAGTTGGTTTACAATTCTTCGCCGCCGGTGACATTCAGAATTTCGCCGGTGATGAAATTGGAATCGAGCAGAAAGTTGATCGCATCCACAAGTTCTTTCGGCGACCCTGTGCGTTTGAGCGGAATGGATGTGATGGCACGCTGTTCGTGCCAGTTCGTTCGGTCTTCCGGAGGCAGAATGGCTCCGGGAGCGAGGCCGTTGACCTGAATGAGCGGGGCGAGTTGCAGGGCAAGCGACTTCGTTACGCTCGACAGTGCTGCCTTTGTCGCGGTATAGACAAGATGATCGGGTCCCGGTCGCTGCGCGCGCCAGTCAAGGATATTAATGATGTGCCCGCGCTGGCCTTCACCAAGTTGTCGGATGAACTGCTGAGCCAGAAATATGGGTGCCAGCAGATTGACCGACAAGTGTACGTTGCAGTGGTACAGATCGACCCATGGCAACGCACGGTTTTGAAATACGGCGGCGCTGTTGATGAGCGTTGTGACTTCACCAAGTTCTGCGGCGGCTTCAAACACTGCCATCGCGGCTGCGCGCGGGTCTCGAAGATCCGCACTGACGGCGACTGCCGTGCCGCCTTGGCTGCGGATTCGATTCACCAAGACGTTAGCCTCGACTGTCGAAGTTCCATGATGCACGACGACCGCCAGCCCGCGTGCAGCCATCGCCAGAGCGATCTCTCGCCCCACGCGGCGAGCCGCACCGGTCACGACTGCGACGGGTTTGTCAGACGGCGATTTTCCTGAGCGGACTCGTTTCTGAGCTGTTTCTTTATCGACGTCTAACGACGAATCATGCGGTCCATCGCCTGACGTAATGACGTCCAGCGTCGAGTCCTCAGGCTCGAACACTTCATTGTCTGGCGGATCTGTGGATGTGGTCATCTGGTGAAACGGTAGATTCGAATCCTGGAAAATGCGAGTTTACGGCAGGATAGTTAGTGTTCTGCAATCACGCCATCGGCGTGAACGCAGGTTAGCCGGCAATCCTTGCTAATTGCTGATCCCGGGCTGAGACACAGCCTGGACTCGCAGCAGGCGACCGACGGGGCGGCGGAGATCGACAACGACTGCTTGCGTCGTCTGTGCGGTGGCGACATTACCTGCAGCGTCGCGGGCGAGCAGGCGAAAATACAACTGCGTCGGCGTTCCTGGACGTACGCCCCACTGATATCCGCTCTGATCAAACTGCCAGTCGAACACCGGCGTCCACGGTCCATTCGGTGCAGCAGCGTATTCAAGTCGCACAGGTGTACTGGCAGGATTCTTTTCCCGAACCTGCCACGACAATTGAATCGTACCAAAGCCGTCGGTCCGCATGACTGGCTGAGCGAGTTCAATTGCCGGGAGACTTTCATCCACGGTGACAAACATTTCGGGTGCCTGACCCGGTTGAGGCGCATCGTCGGCAAAACCAAGTCCATTGCGAACTCGGACGGCAAACCCAAACGTGCCTTCACCGCGCGTATCGATCAGAACCGGACTCCGAACATCGTCATCATTGCCGTACGTGAACCAATGTTGTCCGCCGTCTTCCGTGACGAACAGTTCTACGGCGCTCACACCGGACGGTCCCACATCGTCAACCTGATATTCGAGGTCAAAGATATGATGATTGACAACCTGCGCGCCGGCGGCTGACTGGTAAGCTGCTTCTTTCATCGGAATCGATGCTGGCAAATCGTACGATGCTGTCGGACTCATTGTGTAAGCTGGCTGTGGCTGCACGAATTCACTGGATGCCTGACCGGATTGAATCCGGGGAAAACCACCAGCGGCATTGATTCCGTCGGTCATAGACGATGGGTTGGAATTGGAAGTGGATGGAATCGACAGGCCGTTCGAACCGAGCATGGGGTTGTCAGCGGCTGGCTTCAAACCGGGAAACGGTGACGGGCCAAGCGGTGCCGCGATTGACTGTGAGAACTGATTTTCCGGAACCACACTGGCGGTCGGCCCTGCTGAACGCAGTACCAGCTGCGATGACGTCTCGCCCTGATTGCCTGCTGCATCTTTTACGGCAGATCGCACGGAGACTACTGAACCTGCAGGAGCCTGAATCGATGCCTGACCACTGGCCGCAGCGGTTAGCGGCACGGGTTTCCAGCGTCCGTCTGTGCCGTCGGCAAATTCGATCATCAGTGTCTGTGGAACAATAGTAGCGTCCTTGGTGATCCAGTTGATGAGAACCTGACCATTGCCTGCATCCAGCAGATCGAGGCGAATATCCGGAGCAACGGTATCGACCACAACTTCCAGTTCGGGAGTGCTGCCTTGAATAGCCTGCTGCAGATTTCCCTGAGCGTCGGTGGTGCGAATAGCGAAGGAATAGCGACCATCGCGTGGTGCCGAAAACGTAAAGCTGCCACTTGCGGCCGGAACCGTATTCAGTTTTTCCCACTGGCGACCGCCATCCTGCGAACCGAACAGTACGGCGAAGCCTTCAGCACTCTGTCCGGGCTTTGTGTCGATATCAAAGGGAATTTCAAAACGTCCGACGTTTGTGATAAGCGGTTCTTCTGCCACAACACACGCAGAAAACACGCCCCCTGCCGCGCCGGCCATCAACGCGGGCAATGCCGAGCGATTGAGTCCGCATCGGACCGATTTCAGAAACTTCAGCATGGTCATCCCTGCGTCCCCCGCTGGATGTCGTAACAACCGCCCCCTGACAGCGCGCAGAATTAATCAGCGCAGCTTCACATCTCGGTCTATCGGAAGTCGGAATTTCAAGACTTAAACGCAATATCGTGGCAGTACCGACAGAAGCGATTGCAGGATGCATCGACACCCCATGTTACCTGCACTTACGGTCAACGCGCGAAAACTGCCGGAGCTCGTCGTTTCCGGGCACAGTCAGGAGTGATGTGTATAACCCGTGACGCCGTAGCGAGGACGGCGGTGTCGTATGTGGAAACTAACGATGATTCGCAGAAATTCCAGTTGCGACAGGGGGGGCAGGATCTCATGATGGGGTTCTTTTGACAACAAACGTCGTGATTTGGCCACCATCGAGTTAGAAATCCGGCCTTTTTGCGTCGTTTGTTTGTGAACCGTTTGGATGCAGCAACATTCAGGGGGGCGTCAGGTGCGTCGATCGACGTGCTGAATAACTTTGAATACCTGTTGCGATCACCTGGACAGGGACTCATCATACGCAAGAGTTGGTAAAGTCCGGTTCAGTCAGTCTGTTTGAGCCGCCCTGTGGTTAGCTGTTGACATTAAATTCGTCGTAATCCTTGAATTTTACCAGTCCCCGCGTGCCGCGTTTTGATCCAGTTCGTTCGAAGCGTGCGATGAGATGATTTCTCTGAACAAGGTTTTGCTACATGTCCCGACGTAAATCTCGTTCGAATGCGATTGTTGCTGCACTGAAGTCGATGGTTGCAGGGCAGCAATCTCTAAGTGGATCAATGCTGCAAGGAAGAAACAGCAGGCAAAACCGGTCAAAGCCTTGCGCGGTACAGACAGAAGTCTGCGAGACCCGCACGTTGCTGAGTCGACTGTCGGTGGGGCCAAATGTCAATATTAGTCCGCTTGCAGGCAATCAGGACGAGTCGGCAATTGTCGTCAACCCGAGCAATCCACTGCAGTTATTTGCGATGTCCAATAGCCCCGCCGACGGCGGCCTGATGGCCAAACGTAGCGTCGATGGGGGAGCTACATGGCTTACCAGTAATGGCGGTGATTCATTGATCGCGGACGGCAATGATGGATTGGTTGCCGCTTGCTGCGATCCGACGATTGCCTGGGATACATTTGGCAATCTGTATATCTCGTACATTTCGTCAGACCTGCAATCGATTCCCATAGCGATCAGCACTGACGGTGGTGCCACGTTCTCCCAATTGACATCGATTGCAGGGGGCAACGTGGATCAACCGACCGTCACCACTGGTCCCGGTCTGGGAGGAGTTGGCCAGGCATTGTGGATAACATACGATCAGAGCGGCACTCAGGCCCGCGGTGCAGCGATCGCTGGTTTGGGCGCGGCGAACGTCGGGGCTCTTGGTGCGGCGCAGGCAGTAACAGGAGTCAGCCAATTTGGTGACATCGCAATAGGCCCCAACGGTCAGGTCGTTGTGACGGGACAGAATGCCACGCAGATTCAGGTCAACACGGATCTCGATGGACTCGGCCCGTTGGGGTTTTCGGGCGCCGTAATCGCATCGACTACGAACGTGGATACGTTTGACGCGATTCCTTCGCAGCCGTCGCGGACAATTGATGCGGAAGCAGGACTGGCGTATGACCTCAGCGGCGGAGCACGTAACGGACTCCTGTATCTGGTCTATACGGATGAGCTCGTGGACGAGAACAACGACACGGAAATTTTCGTTCGAACGTCGGACGACAACGGGGCAACCTGGAGCAGTCGAGTCCGAGTTAACGACGACACGACATCTAACAGCCAGTGGTTTGGAAAAATAGCGGTCGATCAAACGACGGGAGACGTCGGCACGGTCTGGTACGATGCTAGAAACAGCCCCTCCAACACAACCGTCCAGTTGTTTGGCTCGATCA
>CANJQC010000126.1 GCA_947476295.1 Planctomycetaceae bacterium
CAGCGGATGCTGTCCTGCGTGCCGGTCATGCACGGCCAACTCGACAATCTGCTCGAACGGCAGGTCGGCATGGCTGTAGGCACCCATCAGCGTGTCATGTACCTGACGCACAGTCTCACGAAAATTCTGGCTTGCTTCCAGTCGTGTACGCACAGGTAAAGTGTTCAGGAAGAAGCCAAAGATGGAATGCAGTTCCGGACGATTGCGTGCCGTGATGGGTGTTCCCACGACAAGGTCGGTTTGGCCTGTGTAGCGGTGCAGCCAGACATGAAACGCGGCGAGGAGGACTGTAAACAGAGTCGTTCCTTCCTGCCTGGCCAAATCCCGCAGTGGCTGCACGAGAGTTTCGGTGAGGACTAATTCCAGAACTTCACCCCGCCCTGTTGGCTGTTGAGGCCGCAGCAGATCGGCTGGGAGTTCCAGGGCCTCCGGCAGATCACGTAGTTGTTCCCGCCAGTAACTGCGTTGTGTCTCCAGCAGTTCACCCGTCAGCCGTTGTCTTTCCCAGGCGGCGTAGTCGGCATACTGCACGGCCATTTCCGGCAGTGCCGCTGCGGCGGGTGATCCATCCGCCGCATAGAGCTGCTGCAGTTCTTCAGCCAAAAGTCTCAGCGACCATTCATCGACGATGCTGTGATGGAATGTCAGCAGCAGGACATGGTCGCCATCGGCGACGGTCATCCATGCGGCGCGCCACAGGGGTGCCTGAGTCAGATCGAAGGGGCGGCGGGCTTCTGCGCGCAGATGGCTGTCGAGGATCCCCCTCACCGTGGCCCTTTCCCTCGATTCGGGGGCGAGTGGAGAAGTTGCATCTCGATCATAGTCAGCATCCACTACCTGTCCCTTCTGCCCCGTCATCGGGGGAGAAGGTGGCCGAAGGCCGGATGAGGGGGATAAATGGGATAAGGGGGATTGCAGATCAATCTGCAGCCATGGCAATGTCAAACCTGCCGCAGGCATGATCTGCTGAGTCAGCTGTTCGTCCCGCCAGGCAAACGACGTCCGCAGCACTTCATGTCGTAACATCAACTGCTGCAGACAATGCTGCAGTCGCCTGGCATCAATCTGTCCCGTGAGACGCCAGGCCACTGGAACATTGTACGTGGCTGGATCCGGCAACATCTGCTGCAACAGCCACATCCGCTGTTGGGCGAACGACGTCGGCAGAGGCTGGTCACGATTGAGGCGTGCAATTGGACACGAGGTCCGGATGCCGTCGGTGACTGTCTGCAACTGCATGGCCAGATCGGCAATGGTCGGATGTTCGAACAGCATTCGCAGCGGAACTTCAATTTCCAGTTCGTGAGTGATGCGTGAACTGACAAGCACGGCCAGCAGCGAATGCCCGCCCAGTTCAAAAAAGTTATCCCGGATCCCGATCTGCTCACGCTTCAGCACGGACTGCCAGATCGCGGCCAGTTGGTGTTCCAGTTCGTTCCGAGGCGCTTCGTACTCACTGCCGCTGGTCAATTCTGTACCGGCAAGACTCAGCAGTGCTTTACGATCCAGTTTTCCGTTCGGGGTCAGCGGAAACGCCGATACCAGCACGAACCGTGAAGGGATCATGTAATCAGGTAACTTCGAAGACAGATGGGATCGCAACTCGGCGACGGAGACATCCTCGGGGCTCCCCTGATCTGAGGAAGCCAATTGAGTTTCGCTGGCGGCGACCAGATACGCCACCAGTCGCTTGTCACCGGTCAAATCTTCCTCAGCCAGCACGACCGCATCGCGAATTGCAGCAAAACCCCGCAAAGCTATCTCAATCTCGCCCAGTTCGATGCGGAAACCGCGGATCTTTACCTGATGATCGATGCGCCCAAGATACTCGATGTCTCGATCCGACAGTAGGCGTGCGAGGTCGCCGGTCCTGTAGAGCCGCGAGTTAGAATCTTTGCTGAAGGGATTCGGAATAAACCGTTCAGCAGTCAACTGGGGGCGGTTAAGATAGCCACGCGCCAGTCCATCGCCAAGGACGAACATTTCACCTGGCACGCCAATGGGCACAGGTTGCTGAGACGAGTCGAGAATGTAGATCTGTAAATCGGCAATTGGGAGACCGATCACGCTTCCAGAGCGCACATCACTCTTCGTTAAGGGTCGATAGGTGACATGCACAGTTGTTTCGGTGATGCCGTACATGTTGACAAGTTGTGGATAGATGTCACCGTGACGCTCGAACCAGGGTTGAAGGCTCGGCATGTCCAGCGCTTCGCCACCAAAGATAACGTAGCGCAAAGCCAGTTCCTGAGGCTCAGGGTGAGTTTGCTCCAATTGGATCAACTGGCGAAACGCGCTGGGCGTCTGGTTCAGAACCGTGATTTTTTGAGTCACGAGCAATTCATAGAACGCATCAGGCGACCTCGATACCAGGTAAGGCACAACGACAAGTCGCCCGCCATAAAGTAATGCTCCCCAGATTTCCCACACCGAAAAATCGAACGCATACGAATGAAACAAAGTCCAGACATCATCCTGATTGAACGCAAACACATCAACGGTGGCCTGCATGAGTCGGACGACGTTGTGGTGCGTGATAAGCACTCCCTTGGGATTGCCAGTCGAACCAGACGTAAAAATCACATAGGCAAGATTCGCGGCTGATGTTTGGTTCGTTGGATTTGTTGCTAGCTGCGAATCGAGTTTGGCATCGTCGAGGTCAACGACTCTTGCCTGAAGCGAGGGCAAATCGGCAGCGAGCCCATTGTGCGTCAACAACACCAATGCATTAGAGTCTTCAAGCATGAATGCCAAACGATCAGGCGGATATGCAGGATCGAGCGGTACATAGGCACCGCCGGCTTTCAGGATTCCCAACAGGCCAACAATCATTTCCAGCGAGCGTTCGACACACAGGCCCACCAGGATTTCCGGGCCCACTCCCACCGACTGAAGGTGCCGAGCCAGTTGATTCGCTCGGCCATTCAGTTCTGCATACGTCAGGCTCTGGTCTTCAAACACGACTGCCACGGCATCGGGGGTGCGTGCCACCTGTTCTTCGAACAACTGATGCACGCATTTGTCACGAGGATAGTCGCGAGACGTCTGATTCCATTCGACAAGAACTTGATGACGTTCGGACTCTGAAAGAGCGCCGCTCAGCTGACTCGCCATGGGTGTCTGCAACAATTTGTCAGCACCGATTGAAAACATTGGGAAATCGCAGGGGGGAATCGTTGTTGAGACAATCTTTCAATCATTGAATCCACAGAATCTGTAGTTCGGATTTGGCTATTCTGCTATGGATTTTCGCGGCAGGTGGAACTTTACGAGCACAAATACAAAATTCCAGTGGATGATTTCCTGAATGGCCAACGCCTGGAAAAGCGACGCCACCAGTAGGGATTCGGTGTTCTTTGCGTTCTTTAGCGGTAGGGCGACAAACCGCTGCTTAAAGGCTGCGTCGCAACACAGAGGCCAAAATACCGCACACGATTGGCATTAGCTCGATTACCCTCATGCACAGCGGGCCGCGAGAGTAACGTCCAGGGGAATGGATTCCCACCCGCGGGGCGTTGCCCACGCGGTTAAACGAATGTGCCATCCTCATTACCAATGCCGCGCTCGAAATGGCGTTCCGTGGCATTTTTGCTCGCAGAACTGCATAATCCTGCCCGCGAGCCATTCCGCCATGGCTCTTCACAGACCGTCGCCGACTTCGAACCCAAACATGTCTCCCGCTAACACATCAATCGAAATGGCGTTTCAACTGGCAAACGAGCGTTACAGCTCTGTAGGCGTTGACGTTGACAGTGCGTTAAAGAAGATCGCGACCATTCCCGTATCGCTCCATTGCTGGCAGGGGGACGATGTCGGTGGTTTTGAAAACTCCGGCAATGAGATCGGCGGTGGACTCGCAGTCACGGGGCGATATCCAGGCAAAGCTCGCACAGCCGATGAACTGCGGGCCGATATTCAGTTTGCACTCTCGCTCATTCCTGGTACGCACCGTTTGAACCTGCACGCAAGTTATGCGGAAACAAACGGTCGCCGAATTGAACGAAACGAACTCACGCCATCGCACTTTCAAAACTGGATCCACTGGGCTCGCGAGCAGAAATTGGGACTGGATTTTAATCCGACGTACTTTGCGCATGAGAAGGCCGCTGACGGATTTACATTGGCTCATCCAGATCGTGGGATTCGTCAGTTCTGGATTGAACATGGCATTGCCTGCCGGCATATCGCTGCCGCTATGGGAAAGGCTCAGGGGACGCCGTGCGTCAACAATATTTGGATTCCGGATGGCATGAAAGACAGTCCGATCGATCGGAAAATCCCGCGTGCAATTCTGACTGAATCACTTGACCTGATCTTCGCGGAGCCATTGCCGGCGACGCACATTATCGACGCCGTCGAATGCAAGCTGTTCGGACTTGGTTCCGAAAGCTATGTTGTCGGATCGCATGAATTCTATCTGGGCTATGCGATTACCCGACAGAAGGTCCTGTGCCTCGACGCCGGCCACTTTCATCCGACCGAGACCATCAGCGACAAGATCTCATCCGTGCTGGCCTGGGTTCCGCAGCTGCTCCTGCATGTCAGTCGAGGTGTTCGCTGGGACAGTGATCACGTCGTGATTCTCACTGATGAACTGCAGGCCATCGCGCAGGAACTTGTGCGAGGCTCCTTCCTTGATCGAGTCCATGTGGGACTTGATTTCTTTGACGCCAGTATCAACCGTATCGCCGCCTGGGTCATTGGTACTCGCTGCATGCTGAAGGCGTTGATGATGGCGTTGCTTGAACCGATCTCAATGCTTCGCCAGTTCGAACGCGACGGCGACTTCACATCACGTCTGTCGATGCTTGAAGAAATCAAGACGCTGCCGTTCGGTGCCGTATGGGATTGGTACTGTTTGACATCCGGAGTTCCCGCTGGACCGGCCTGGATGGAACAAGTGCGGGAATACGAGCGGACCGTGCTGAGCCTTCGGGATTCCTCTCTGGCTTCATCTCCCCCCGGCAGCGTACCCGGATCTGGATTGGCGCGATGAACGCCGCTCAGGGATTGATTCAGATCCGCGGCCTGAGTAAATCGTACGACGGCGTGCATGCGTTGAGCGACGTGAATCTGGATCTGGCTCCGGCGGAGATTCATGCTGTCTGTGGTGAAAACGGAGCAGGAAAATCGACACTGATTAAAATGCTTTCGGGCATTATCCATTCTGACGCCGGCCAGATCAGCGTGAACGGTACTCAACTGATCACGGGCAGTGTGCAGGCTTCGGAGGCAGCTGGCATTGCTGTGATGCATCAGGAATCCGCTGCGTTTCCCGATCTGAACGCTGTTGAGAATCTTTTTGTTGGCCGAGAAATTACTCGCTGTCGCGGCATGTTTTTAAATCACGCGGCGATGAAATCGCAGACGCAGGGGCTGCTGCAGAAACTTGGCGTGTCGGTTGACATGGGCATTCCGGTGGGCGAACTGCCATTGGCTCAGCGTCAGATGGTAGCCCTTGCTCGCGCGCTGTCTCGGGATTGTCGTCTGCTGATCATGGATGAACCTACGGCCTCGCTGTCGAACCGCGAGACTCAAACGCTGCTGCGAATTGTCCAGCAGCTCCGAGCTTCCGGAGTGACGGTGCTTTATGTCAGTCACCGCCTGGATGAAGTTTTCCAAATCGCCGATCGAGTCACCGTGTTGCGAGATGGTCGCCAAGTTTCGACGCATCGAATTGCCGACATCGACCGTCACCAATTAATCCGCGACATGGTGGGACGCAGCGTTGAAGAGCAACAGCGCCTCCGTGCCAATACGACTGACAACTCAGCCGTGATTCTCGAAGTGAAACAGTTGACCCGGCGTGGTGTCTTCAGCAACGTATCATTCCAGGTGCGAGCGGGAGAGATCTTGGGGCTGACCGGCCTAGTCGGTGCCGGACGGTCAGAAATTGCGCGAGCAATCTTTGGTGTCGATGAGTTTGATGAGGGTGAAGTTCGAGTTGCCGGGCGGCAGCTGAAAGGCGGATCGGTTCAGGATGCAATGGCATCTGGAATCGGGATGGTTCCGGAGGACCGACAGCACGAGGGATTGATCCTTCCGATGTCTGTGGGTGAGAATGTCAGTCTTGCGATGCTGCGATCGTTGACTCGTTGGGGCCTTATTCGCCGCCGAGCCGAGAGAGAACTCGTAGAGACTCAGATGAGTGATCTAAGCATAAAAGCAGCAAGTCCTCGAATCGCAGCGGCAACACTGTCCGGCGGCAATCAGCAAAAGCTGGTTCTCGGAAAATGGCTCGCGCGAAAGCCCAGGGTGCTGATTCTGGATGAACCAACTCGCGGCGTTGACGTGGGGGCAAAGTCGCAGGTGCATGAGTTGATTCGAAGTCTTGCTGCTAAAGGGCTGGCGACACTCATCATCTCTTCCGACCTTCCAGAATTACTTTCGCTTTGTGATCGCTTGCTGGTCGTTCGCTCGGGCCGAATCGTTGGCGAACTCCAGGGAGTTACGGCAACGCAGGAAGCGGTGCTGTCACTGGCGCTCCCGGACGCTGTAGGATCGCAGCTGCAGGAGGCCAGGCGATGAGTCGCTCGCAGACACCAACAATCGGCCATGACAGTAACACCGTACGCTTGTCAGTGCGTTTTGCCAGACTAATTCGACACCGTGAAGTGGGACTGCTGCTGCTGATCACGCTGACAAGCGTCGTTGTCGGGATCAAAGATATCCACTTTCTTTCATTCGAAGTGTGGCGAGACATTCTGGTCCGTTGTGCTCCCACAGCCATTGTTGCGTGCGGTGTCATGCTGGTTGTTGTGACGGGCGAAATTGATATCTCGGTCGGTTCGCTTATGGCGTTGCTGGCTGCGGTGATGGGGCGAATGATCTCTGAGAACGAACTGGACCTTTCGTGCTGGATCGGCATTCCCGCAACACTGTGCCTCGGCACCCTGATCGGCGTGTGTACTGGCAGTCTGGTTTCTCTGGGCCGAGTTCCCTCAATCATTGTCACGCTCGGCCTGCTGACCGCGCTGCGCGGGCTGACGACACTAATGATGGGCGGCGAGAACATTGACCGTTTGCCGGAAGGATTGACTCAGCTTGCGAAGCAGGGACTCTTCGGCGTTCCGATCAGCATTCTGACAGCCGTTGGCGTCATTGGACTCACCAGCGTTCTGATACACCACATACCGCTCGGACGACGGCTGTACGCGCTGGGCAGCAGTGCCGAATCCGCAAGGATGGCCGGGCTCAGCGAAGTCAGGCTGAAGCTGTTTGTGTTTGGCTACACAGGGTTCCTGACTGCGCTGGCCACGATTGTTGATGTGCCTCGGCTGCCAAAGATTGAATCCGGCATTGGCTCTGAGTTTGAACTCCTCGTGGTGACGTGTGTCGTGGTTGGCGGAGTTGCGATTTCCGGTGGTCAGGGTCGACTGATCGGCGTGCTCCTGGCTGTGGTACTGATGACAATGATTCGTCCGGTGTTGACATTCATTGACATTGGTGAAGCGGGCGAAAAGTGGACTCGCGCGATCCAGGGAATGTTCATTCTGCTGGCGGTCGTCACCGATTCTTTTTTTTCGCGGCGACAGCGTGGTTCCGAAAAGGAGCACGCTGCATGAATTCAATGCATGATGCTGGAAGTAGCCGTTCTTTTCGGTGGTGGCACGAAACTGTCATTGGGGCGTTGCTGGTCATTGTCCTCCTGGTTGCTGGCTGGCTGGTACCCGGTTTCCTGAAGCCTCAAAGCCAGTTGTTACTGTCGAGACAATTGTGGGAGTTTGCCATTCTTGCGCTCGGCATGACGCTGATCATCATCACCGGCGGCATCGACCTTTCAGTGGGTTCCACCATGGGACTCAGTGCTGTGGCCTTCGGGGGCGTGCATGCGGCGTCCGGCAGTCTGGTGGCTGCAAGTCTGGCCTGTCTGGCAACAGGCCTGTGTTGCGGCGCGGTGAACGGCGCGCTGGTTTCCCAACTTCGGCTGCATCCGTTGATCGTGACTCTGGCGACATTCGCGGCGTATCGAGGTATTGCGGAAGGCTGGAGTCAGGGACATTCGTATTCCCGATTCGGCGATGACTTTTCAAACCTCGCGCGAGGTTCATGGTTGGGTGTGCCATTGCCGGGGACTTTTTTTTTCGTGATGGCTATTGGGTTTGCCGTCTTTCTGGCGAAAACACCCAACGGACGATTTCTGCATGCGATCGGTCACAACGAGCGCGCGGCGAAGTTCTCCGGTATCGCTGTCGATCGGATTCGCTTCTGGCTGTACACCATGTCCGGCCTGCTGGCAGGATTGGCGTCACTCATTTATGTGGCAAGATTCGATACCGCAAAGGCCGATTTCGGAAAGGGCTTCGAGCTGGATGTCATTACGGCGGTGGTCCTTGGTGGAACCAGCATCTACGGTGGCCGCGGCAACATTCTCGGTACAATTCTGGGATTGCTTCTGATACACGAAACAAGGATGTTCGTCAGTCGTTACTGGGGCTCTGACGAACTCCGATCGATCGTGATCGGATGCCTGTTGATTGTCGCGGTTTTAGCCTACCAACTGGTCTCACGAAGGCGACGAAGTTAGACTTCCTGTCTGAATTGAACGCAGCCATGAATGAATTGTCTGTTCGTTGAACGGCGAGCCGCAGGCGTCAGTGCTCAGGCGATGCGCAAACGCCTGCGGCTAGCCGTTAACGATTCCTTGCCCAACGCAACCAAATTTAGCTCAATCTCGTTTCACCCATACTTCCACCACTTCTTGTAGTCTGGTACCGAGTCATGAATCGATATCTCTGCTTCTGGCTGACATCCTTCGCTATTGCCCTTTCTATCCTCGGCTGCGCAGGAAATGAGTCCTCGCAGATGACGGGAACTTCCGGGGAGAAGTCAACAGACTCTTCAGGCAGCAGAAAACTCCGCATCGCGCTGTTGCCCAAGATCAAAGGAATCAGCTATTTCAGTTCCTGCTTCAAAGGCGCAGAAGAAGCGGCGAAAGAGCTGGGAGTGGAGCTGATCTATGACGGCCCGACCGACGGCGACCCTCGCAAACAGGCCGAGATGATCGAACAGTGGACAATCGACGGTGTCGATGTCATTTGCGTTGCGCCAAACGCCCCGGATGTCGTTGCTGGTGCCATGAAGGAAGCTCGAGCCGCCGGAATTTCAGTGATTACCTGGGATGCAGACGGAACCACGGAATCCCGATCCTTTTTTGTGAATCAGGCATCGGCTCGAGCTATTGGTGAAGGGCTTGTTAACACGATGCTGCAGGATCTTGGCCCAGAAACAGAAGGTGATGTCGTCATTATCAGTGCCGATGCGACTTCAGCCAATCAGAATGCGTGGATCGAGGCTATGAAGCCCGCGCTGGGGAAGTCGAAACTGAATCTGGCAACAATTAAATATCCTGGAGAAAACGCCAGCAATGCTCTCGCAGATGGTCAGGATGTGATCAGCAAGTACCCGAATCTTAAAGGAATCTTTGGAATCAGCTCTGTTTCGTTTCCGGGAGCCGCTGAAGCCGTTGAGCAAAGTGGCAAGGGCGGACAGGTACTAGTCACCGGTCTTTCTACGCCAAACGACATGAAAAAATTCGTTCACAACGGCACTGTCCGATCGGTCGTCCTGTGGAACACTGTCGATCTTGGATATCTGACCATTCACGTCGCGAAAGCTCTGGCTGCAGGGGAACTCAAGGATGGAGCAGCATCCATCAAAGCCGGAAGACTCGGCGAACTTTCCATTGTCGGCGACAACGTGATGCTTGGCGACATCATGGTATTCACGAAGGCCAACATTGATCAGTATGACTTCTGACGCGCCGTCAAAGACTCTGGGGGGTCTGGAAAGGGGTTCTGGATTCAATTGCCGGAACGGCCCCGCAGGGTGCTTTGCACAATTGAGTCCAGACCCCCGTTTCCAGACTCTTGTTGGGTGACTTTGTCGTAATCACTGCTTCTTTCCGATGTCGGCTCCTAGGTGCTTTTCCAGAAGACGCATGGTGGCGAGGCAGCCTTCGGTTTCAGAGAGTCGCTCGGCCGGCTTGCGTTCGGGGGGTGGGGTTCCGGGGGGATGACCGGGGCCTTCGTATTCGACTTCGATCCATCCTCGATAGCCGGAATCTGCGACCTGCCCCAGAAGTTTTCCGTAGTCGGAATAGGACTCGTCGCCATTCGCGTCGAAGTCGTGAGACTTGGCACACACGCACCTGGCAAAGGGCAGCATCGCAGCGACACCCGTGTAGCGATCGTGGAATTCACCGGTGGCACGGTTCTTCTGGAAATTGCCGAAGTCGGGCAGGGTGCCGCAGTGAGGATCCGCGACCAGTTTCGCGACCGAGGCCAGCCATGCTCCATCGGTGCGAAGACCTTCTCCGTGATTTTCGATAAGGACATCGAGTTTCATCGGAACGCTGAACTTCAGCAGCCGAGTAATCCCGTCGGCAAGCAATCGAGCCTGCTCTTCTGCGGGCAGTGAGTCATCGCTGATCGGATTGACACGAACGCCGATACAGCCAAGCGTCGCTGCAGCTTCAAGCCATGGTCGGAATTTTTCCGCATTGGCCTGACGAGCTGCAGCGTCTTTAGCACCCAGTGCGTCGTGAAGGTCCACGAGGATCAGGACGTTCTGCACTCCCGCGTCCGCCGCTCGACGATTCAGTTCGGCCAGCGACTTCGGATTGGCATGATGTTCGCCCAGCAGAATGCCGCTGTAGTCGATGCCTTCAAAGCCCAGCTCACCAGCCATCGTGGGAAATTCGAGCGGGTCGCGCCGCGTCACTCCTTCGACACCCCGAAACGCTCGATTGAATGTCCATTGTCCCAGTGCCAACCGATAGCGTGGTTCACGCCCCGCCACAGCTCGCGCCGAAGAGAATGGCCATGCCGCCGCAGTGAGTGCTGTAGCTGTGTTTTGCAGAAAGTGACGGCGGTTCATGTTGGTGTTTCCTGCGAAGTCGTGAAGCGGAGGGTAACATCAGTCCTTCGTCTGTATCGTTTGAAACGAAGCGGATGATGTGCTCAGCGGCGCCAACAAAAACTCCAACGCCGCCTGGTCTGTAAAAAACTCTGTTCCGCCATGGACGCTCCCGGCCATGACTTTCAATTCGATAGCACCGCCCATCGCGCGGTATCGTTCCACCGTGGCGGTCGAATTGGGATCGAGCGGGACTAGTTTGTCGGCGTCCCCGTGAATGTGCAGCAATGGAACATGGGCTTGCGCCAGAGGTTCCAGATTGTCGATCGGATTGAACTCCCGAATCTGCATGGTCATTTGTTCCGGCGTCAGGCCGTAGGACAGCCCTTTGGGCGTGATTGCTCCCGGACCAACCACCCTTTCAAACGTCGGCCAGCTGCGGAAGTCTATTGCCGGATAGATGGCGAAGATGCGGTCGATCTTAAGGGGATAACGAAAGGCATAGCCGTAGGTAATCAGGCCACCGTTGGAAACAGCGATCATCCTCGCTTTGGGATGCAGGTCGAAATCCTCGACGACATGTTCGTGAAACTGGTGGAAGAGCTCGGCCGCCCTAGGACTTCCCAGTGACGCGCCAACATCAAATCCGGCCACATGGAATCCTGCCTCCAGCAAACGTTCAACGTAATACCGCGCGACATAATCGCCATGGGCTGATGGCAGCGCCAGCCATAACGGAACGATCCAAACCCACCGTCGCTGGGGATCGATCTGACCGGTTGGCTTGATGACAAAGCCGACTGTGCCGGCCAAATTGACCCGCTGCAGTGCGCCGTTCCTGTAATCCACTCCGAAATGATACTGCTGCTGCGGCATGCCCTCGATTCCAAACGCACTGGCCGTGAGGTAGTGAGGGCTAGCAGGCTCGGATACGGCGTTTTTCTCCGCTTTCAGCGGCACGGCCTCCTGCTCTTGCAACGGGGCGCCGCAACATTCGTACGACGCGAGCCGGGCGACGCTCAGCCCTATCACAAGAAATGTCAGGATTTGCGGCATCACGTTCTCCAGTCTGTCCTGCGATCTTGGCGACTTATTTCTCTCCGGCTTCTGCCGCTTCGCTCAACCGCTCCTGTTCTTCGAGCAGTGGGCGATAGGCATAGGCGTCCAGAAGGGCGATCAGCGCACGGTCGCTCTGATCGTGGGCAACATCCGACAAAATATCCATCGCGTTGAAAACAGATTCGATGGCGACGCTTAATTTCTCTTGTGCCGTTTCAATCTCCCCCGCGTCCCTGGCAATGGCCGCTTCCCGGAGAGCACGGAGAGCTCCGATATACTCCAGCACAAATTCGCTGCGCTTGGAATAGTAGAAGATGAAATTGTAGCCGTTCGGTGCGGTGTTGCCGCCGGCCCGATATAACTCGTTGAGAAATTCCAGATACGAATCGAATGCCGCCGTCCACCATTCGGGGGCCGGTTCGGGCTTGTAATTTTTCATGAACATGCCCGGCACCGGAAAGGCGAAGCCGATGTCGTTTTGATCGAGAATTTCGGTGGCGTCTTCGAGATGACTGAACGCCAGCCATAGCCGATCGGCCGATGATTGATGCCCGGTGATCGACATGAAGAATTCATCGTGAGCTGAGCGGGCGGTGGTCGTGGGATCGAACGAGAAACGCGACAGGAAATGCACGGTGGGATCGAGATACGCAGGAATCCACATCCGCGTCGCAAATCCCTGCCAACCCTGCTCGACCAGAACGCGGGCGATCGTTTCGATCCGCTTCGTCGCAATCTGCGGCAGAATGCCGATGTTGTCGTCGGCGAGCGTAAAGATGAATTGACTTGGCCTCTTCTTCGCAGGGACGTCTTTCAAAACATCTTGGTTTTCGACCACCCGGCGCGCCGTGTAATCGATAAGATTGAGCATGCCCGCTGATGAAGGGAGAATCTTTTCCGCAACAGGATACAGCCCAGGATCGAGCTGCACGAACACCAATTCGATCGACTTGCCGTCTGCACGTTCCAGCAGTTTTCCATCGGCGATCAGATCGCCCAGAAAAGCCAGTGCGGCGACGTTGCCGCGCAGTGCTTTGCGTCCGCGATCGCCGCTCGCAATTGTATTTCGATTGCCGGCGGCTTCGGTGAGCGATTCGAGTGTCGCGTCGCCGAGATCATGCTTTTCCGAGAGGCGTTTCCAGGCTTCCTCGGCATGAGCTTCCCATTCGGGGAACTCAGGCAACGTGAGATACAATGCATCGAGTTCCGGATAAGTTTCAATATAGGCTCGAATCTGTGCCGTGACGAGTTGCTTGAGCGCCTTGTCATCGAGGTCCTGCTTTTCGCCAGGCGCTATCAGCACGTTGTTGGGACCCTGCGAGTTTTTAGCACCGGGGATCACCTTTTCGAATTCACGCGTGAATTCGAGCGGCGACATCTGCAATGCGACGGTCATGCCAAGATCGTGGGCCGAGGCCA
Organism: Planctomycetaceae bacterium; assembly: GCA_947476295.1. Taxonomy (GTDB): domain Bacteria; phylum Planctomycetota; class Planctomycetia; order Planctomycetales; family Planctomycetaceae; genus SXXK01. Next base: position 13,336 of record CANJQC010000126.1, read on the forward strand.
TCAGGTGGCGAATGTGCTTGATCCCCGAAGCGGTCAGTTCCTCGTAACCGTCTTTGCCAGCGAAGTCCGGGTTTTCGAAGACGTCGGCTCCGTTAAACACAACTTTACCCGGCGTGTCGCGCTGGATGGGATACTTTTCGCCGTACCACGACATGGCAGTCGATTTCTGCACGCCTCCCGCTTTGAAATCAACGAACGGCTGCCAGGCGTAGACCGAGATGAGGATACGATTGAATTTCTGCTTCGCAAGCTGCGCGAAGAGTTTCTGCTGATCCTCCGCGCCCCACGACTCGAACCCAATGGGAAAATCATTCACCGTCCGCCAGGCACGAATGGGAAAGACCGGTTCGCGAATGATGTCGTAACCGCTCATTTTAAGCTCTGGATTTTCGTCGGGGATGATATCGACCGACAACGAATAGCGGATGCCGAACTGATAGGCGAGTTCGTACGCGGCCCACAACGTGGCGACCGGGCTGCCGCCGCCGACAATCACACCGGATGCGTTCTTGTCCTGAAAACTCCTGACGACGATGCCCTGCGGAGAAAGTTTTGGCCAGTCGCCTCCATGCTCCCTGACGGCGGGATTCGACGCGGGGTTGCCGACGAGAATGACATGTCGGGCCTCAGCAGGGATTGCGGTATGCACGGTGACATTGGCATCGAACAGTTTTGTGAGCTGCTCGCTCAATTCGCGGGCAGCGTGACGTTCCAGCTCCGAACTCTTCGGACCGACGACGACGTCAATCTGAGGAGCATTTTCGGCGAACAACAGCGATGCCCAAACCGCGAATGTCTTTAAAAGTCCCGTCGTCATGGCATGCATCTCCACAGAAAAGATTTATTTTTGCTACAAGGATATTGACATTCGTCCCTATTTCCCGTCCCCGGCCGATTCCCCGAAACAATGCAGCTTATTTAACGTCCGCACGTAAATGCGTCCGTTGGAAATTGCGGGGGTGGCGACGCAGGTGTCTTCCATATCGTTCATGGCGAGGATTTCCATGTCAGGCCCCTGCTTGAGCACGACGATGAAGCCGTTTTCTCCGGTGACATAAATCTTCCCGTCGCCCGCAACGGGTGAAGCAAAGTAATCGCCAAGATTGCGGATACGCTTTTGCATCCAGATGGTTTGGCCCGTCGTGTCATCAAAAGCGGCGGACATGCCCCCCTTTTTTACGACGAACATCCGACCATCGACAACCAGCGGCGACGAAATATTTGACGGCGCTTTGTGATCGAGATTCCAGACCAGATGAGTCCCCGTCACGTCGCCCGCTCCGCCACCCTTGATGCACTGCATGATATTGCCACCACCGACCATGTTCGTCGGCGCCTGGAACGCCGTGTTGATTTCTTCCTGAATCAGAAACCCATCGCCGTTGGTGTCGGCTTTTTCAAACTTGGTCCAGAATGGCTTTTCGAATTCGTTCTTTTCGAGTTTTTTATCCTGGTTCGTATCCTTCCACTCCATCAATGCATCCTTCAAAATTCGACCGGCGTCGCCGTAACTCTGACAGGTGACATAAATCCTGTCGTCCTTGACGGCCGGGGTCGACATCATCGTTCGCAGCAGCGAATTGCATGCCCAGATTTCTTCACCGGTCGCGGGATTAAACCCTTGCAGCTTGCCGGTCCCTGCGACGACGAGATCGGTTCGCCCGTTGGCCGTGCAGAGGACGGGGACCGAATAACCGCCGAGCATTTCTGGTCGTGGCTTTTGCCAGCGCAACGTGCCGGATTTTTTATCGAGGGCAATAAGGTACTGATCGAGATCGTCATCCTGGCAGTAGATCACCATGTCTTCATAAACGATGGGGGACGATGCCGGGCCCCAGTCCATCAAGTAATAAGGCAGCGGCAGCGAATAACTCCAGAGTGGCTCGCCGTTCGCCAGATCGAGGGCGCACAAACCGATTGCGCTAAAGTAGATGTACACTCGCTCGCCGTCGGTGCAGGGAGTTGAAGAAGCGTGCTCATTCGGAGGAACAATCTTTCCTGGCAGGGATTCTGGCTCAACTTTGAATACTTGTTTCCAAAGTTCTGCTCCAGTCGCAGCTTCGTGGCAGTACACAACGAAACCAGTCTCCGGCGCGTACGCGGTGGTCACCACCTTGCCGGCAGCAACAATCGGACAGGCGATACCTTTCCCGATTTCGTGCGAGAAAACGAGATTCTGCGACGTCGAGAATTCCGCAGGGAGCGGTTCGGGAGCGGCCGAAACTCCCGTGGCGTTCGGTCCGCGGAACTGAGTCCAGTCGTCCGCTATGCAGGCGACATCAGGACCGAACGGCAGAATGTAAAGCGCGCCGAAAATGATGGTCCAGATTACAGATTGAAATCGACACGTGGTCGGAATCAGATAGTGTCGCATAATACCACCTGCGCCTTACAAAAACAGAACGGCACATGCCGGAGTGATAAACGAAATCTCGAAGCCAGCGCGGCTGCGGGGACAACATCAACCTGACCTAACATACTTCCCGCGGACTTCAATCGCAAGGTTGTGGGATTTTTGCTGAGTTTGGCCCTCGCAATCATCGTCCCCAGGTTCCAAGGAGTAAAAGAGTAGAAAGGAGAGTACGAAGGCTGCCATGTGGGTTCATCAAAAATAGTGTAACCGGAGATCGGCGTACCGACAGGGTGTCCGTTTCAGTGCGGATTTTGTGAAATCGCAATTAAAGGGGACGTTGCACTGATCTTAAATCAGAATGTCCCCTGGTACTTTCCCCTCTGTTCGGAAAAATGAATTCGACTGGTGAGTTCAAAAAGAGTCGGAAGTGTCGTCATTCAGACTGGGTATGCCGGTTGATGAGTATCCAAATGCCCCGACTGTCGCAATGGCGTCGTGTATCTGTCGAGAAATCACTTCGAGAATCTTTCCACTCTGCGATATTTTTGCTCAGACAGGCCGAGATATCTGCTCAATCAATACTGAAGCGAGGCTGTCAAGGTGGCCAGACCGGTCAAACATTTCGCTCCAGAGACCATTGTTTCGTGCTTCGACGGCGTAATTGTGACAATTCGAAATTCTCAAAACCTGCACTGTTAACGATGCCACGTTGTGCTGGTTTCAATGGTATACAATGTGCAACACATGAATCAGAATTGTTTGCGTTATTCGTGTCGTAATTGTCGATGGGCACAAAGTGGTTAGGACCGTCGTGTCAATAAGTGTCCCATTGTGGCGGATGCTGCCAGCATCGTGGGCCACGACAGTTATTCCTGCGCCGGTCCTTAGCCTAAAATTCTTGCCAACACGATTTGCTCGCGAACCTGTGTGATTTCTCCAGGATGGAGTTCCTCTCATCAAAGTGGATACGACGTGCGTCGGATCACTTCGCAAAAAAATTTAGGGGCGTCCGGTCATGCTACGAAAACTGTGGAAGTCCGCATTACTTTGCGGAGTTGCGATTTGTGGAAGTTCGTTGGGGCCTGCGCATAGCGTCATCGGTGGGGAGAGGACGAGCTCAATCCTCAAGACTGCCGGTGACTATATTCTTGTCCAACACCACGGCGGCGGTCACGGCGGCGGCGGTCACGGCGGCGGCGGTCACATGGGCGGCAGTCACATGGGCGGCAGTCACATGGGAGGCAGTCACATGGGTGGCGCCATGCACAACGGCGGTGTCACGCACAACGGCGGTGTCACGCACAATGGCGGTGTCACGCACAACGGTGGCCTCACGCACAATGGAACGAG
>CANJQC010000127.1 GCA_947476295.1 Planctomycetaceae bacterium
CGGGTTTCTCCAGCATGACCGGGGAGTCGGGAAGATCCCGCAGCGGACTGCTCAGCGGCGATATGAGAGTTCCCTGTTCGGCGTAACAGCCAGCCGCAGTGTTGAAGCCTTCAGGATTGCCTTGTCCCTGACGAGCTGAGCGCCAATCGGTCAGACAACCGTCCGTCTGCTCAAGCTCAGTTAGATTTCATATAGGATTAATCGTGCTTCGGTTTGCATCGAGCGAAGCAGGAAGCTCAAATCAAATTGAGCAGGGACAATGCGCAGACAGCCATTCCATTGCGATTCTGGTGAAAATCTGATCTAGTTTGACTCTTGATATGGTTTCCGGAATGATCTCAGAAAAAATCTGGACAGACTTCGAAGGCGTCGAATTATGGTAGCTGTGGATGGCGGTGAGACGAGTTCTGGAACGCAGCGTCTGGTTTCGATAGATGCGCTGCGAGGATTTGACATGTTGTGGATTCTTGGCGGGGGCTCGTTATTTAAGGCCCTAGCTGTGCTTTGCGGTCAGCCGGGGCTGGCGGAGCAGATGGAGCATGTGCAATGGAACGGTTTTCGTTTTTATGACCTGATCTTTCCCACATTCCTTTTCATTGTGGGCGTGGTGCTGCCGTTCTCGCTGTCGAAGTACACGAGTCTTGACGATGCGCATCAGCCTCACTCCCGAGCGTACGGCCGAATCATTCGACGAACACTGTTGCTTCTGGTCTTTGGCTGGATCTATAACGGGCTATTGCAGTTCGATTTGGCCGAAATGCGATGGACGGGAGTGCTGCAGAGAATCGGGGTCGGTTATTTTTTTGCTGCGATGGCAGTGCTGCTTTTGAGCATTCGTGGTCAGGTGCTTTTGTTTGCCACGCTGCTGGGTGGTTACTGGGCTGTGCTCCGTTTCGTTCCGGCGCCGGGATTTGCTGCGTATGATCTCAGTATGGAAGGCAATCTGGCCGGTTACATCGATCGATTGCTGCTGCCGGGGAAATTCTGCTGTTACACACTGGGAGACAACGAAGGACTGCTTTCGATGCTTCCAGCAATCAGCACGGCGCTCTTGGGAGTGTTCGCCGGTCACTGGCTCCGATCAGAGCGAACACCGACGGCAAAGGCTCTGGGGCTGGCTGTCGCTGCCGTCTGCTGTCTCACTGCCGGCTACTGCTGGAGCCTGAACTTTCCGATTAACAAAGTTCTCTGGACAAGTTCTTTCGTATTATGGGCGGGCGGATGGAGCCTTGCTCTGCTGGCATGTTTCTATTACGTGATCGATGTTATGGGGTTTAAGCGATGGGCGTTTGTGTTCATCGTGATTGGAATGAACCCCATCACGATGTATATGCTGCAACAGTTTGTGGACTTCAAGACCATGGCGCAGTTTTTTGCGGGAGGACTGGTCAGGTATTCGGGCTCCGCAGCACCCGTAGTGTTGGCATTGACCGGTGTGACACTGAAATGGCTGGTGCTGTTGTTTTTGTATCGTAAGAAAACGTTTTTGCGAGTTTGAAGTCCGAGCGGCCGCGGCCCGCTTCAAACTTCAGATCTTTTGGTTAACGGCAGGCGCGACAACCCACCTGAATTCCCAGAGACTGCCCCGATTCAGAATATTCGTACCGGGCGGGTGCGAATACCTCGAAACCGGCCACGTGCTCACCCTCATTCAGAAACCAGCACCCTTCGTTCTGGTTGTAATCCGACACAGGTACATATCGGATGTCAGATAAAGCGCAGAGCCGTCGTTGCCCCAGCCGACGTTTGCGATGTTTTCTCCAGTGACGATCCGGCCAAGCAATTTGCCCTGCGGTGACAGGATCAGCACGCCACCAGGGCCGGTCGCGAAGACGTTGCCATGCGCATCGACTTTCAATCCATCCCCTCCTCCTTTGGGGATGCGACCGTCTTTCGAACTATCGAAAAAGATCGTCGGAGCTCCAAGATTACCATCGCCCTGCACCGGAAAGGCTCGCCATACAGGATCCTGCCCGTCACTGTTGGCGACGTACAAGGTCTTTTCATCCGGTGAAAACGCAATGCCGTTGGGGCGTGAGATGTCTCGGCACTGCACCGTCACAGTGCCATCTTTCTGCAAACGGTAGACGCCGCAGAAATCGATCTCACGCCGTGGATCGTCGGCGTGCTGGGGAAGGCCATAGATCGGGTCGGTGAAGAAGATGTCTCCGTTTTGGCGAATCGCCAGATCATTCGGGCTGTTGAACCTCTTGCCTTCCCAACGATCGGCCAGCGTCATCTTGCCGCCATCCTTCGTCACTACGGAAATCCGACGGTCTCCATGTTCGCACGAAACCAGTTGCCCGCCTGCATCCAGAGCCAATCCATTGCTGCCTGGTTCTTTGCCATAGTCCGCAACGCCGGTATAGCCCGCCGGATTCATGAAGACGCTGACGCCGGTTCCCTCCTGCCACTTCATCACCGCATTGTGCGGGATGTCGGAAAACAGCACATAGCCGCCAAACTTATTCGCCGACTCCGGAACCCAAACGGGCCCTTCCGCCCATTCAAATCCACCACACAGGACTTCGATCTTTGCATCGTTCGCAATCAATGAATCCAGCGTCGGATCAAATCGATCAACGTGTCCGATCGTCGGGAAGTTCAATGTGTTCTGCGCGTGGCAAGCGCTTGCATACAACGCCACTACGATCAACGCTGCGGTAAAGATCCTCATGTCGCTACCCTGTCTATTGTCTTGCCGTGTCAGTATTCCACGCGAATTCACGACCATGTGCCGTGAGCATCTTTCTCAGAGAGACGAAGCTGGGCGAAAACTCGCTGACCAACTACTTCGGCATCGGCAGTATGATCAGAGCGTCCTCAGCGAATGAGGACTCACCGGACTTGCCATTGATGCGGTACTGGACCTTCAATTGCTTAGCGCTTCCGGGCAACGGATCGCCCCCGAAGCTGGTGTTGTAACTGGCGGACACGAGTGTGATCAGTGGCAAGTCACCGACCTGCTTCTGAAGCACATCGGTAACGTCTTTCTGAGTCGCTCCGGACCCGTATTCTGCTTTCACGATCTCCAGTTTCACCTTGTCCAAACCGGCTCCTGCAAGCAGAGCTTTGACATCGACTCCCTTGCCATCCAGTTTCTGAGCGATCACAAGCGTTGCCTGCGTAGCGTCGTCTTTCAATTCAGCAACCCGCATAGCTTTAATGGCCTGTTTGAGCGTGTCCAGACCTGGATAACGTTTCAAAACGTCCAGAACAAGTTTCTTCTCAGCCGTCTGACTTGCGGCATCGAAGGCTTTCTGGCACATTTCCGCACGTTGTTCTTCCGGCAGAACGAACTGCCGTGCGATGCGGATGTAACCGCGAAGGGCTCGGATGTTGTACGGGTTTGTGGGGATCTTCGCCAAGTCGAGCAGCACCGGTGCGGCGTCCTCGGTCATCCATTCGCCAAGCAATCGACTGCTGCTGTCCTGCAGCTGAGGGTCATTGCTCTTCGCAGCGGCGCCAATGGCTGCCAACGCTTTCGTGCCACCCATCGCACCCAGAATTTCCAGCATTGAAATTTTCGTCGGCACTGCTTTTGTGCGATCAATGGCAGAGGCAAGTTCCGTTGCACATGCTTCACGATCGGGCATCCGGATACTGGCCGCTTTCAACGCCTGCTTAGCGACAGGGACATCCTCAGCGTGCTTAGGGGAAACGACCTGCGAGATCAGCACGGGCAATTTCTCCAAACGTACCGTTTCTCCCAGTGCGATCAAGGCGGCGCTGCGAACGTCCTTATTGGAATTGTCGATCGCTTTCAGCAGATCAGGCACTGCATCGATCCGTCGTTGTCCGACGAGCTGCAGCAAGAGCGGATAAATTTTCCCTTTGGCATTTCGAAGCAGTTCCACAATCTGTGTGTCGATTTTCTCACCAGGAACCTCCGCCAGCGTTAACTTCGCGGTTTGCGAAAGATCAGCGTCAACATCGAGTGCAATCTTCAGCAATGAATTCAGGCAAGACAAATCTCCCACGCGTGCCAGTGCATTGATGGCTGACAGTCGCACTTCTTTTGGTCCTTGTTCGGCGGCTTTCAGAACGGCTGAAAGAACGACAGTGTCAGGGCGATCAGCCATGGCCTGCACGATCAATGCCCCTCGATCCGGCGTCGCGCGAATCAGTTCGGTCACCAGAACGTTATCCACATCGCTGCCCGGAAACTCGCGAGCCGTCGTCAATGCCAACTGGAACAAAGGCTTCTGGGGAGACTGGAACTGCTCCACCAGGATCGGAATGCCGTCCTGACCACGAGCCAAAATCGCGCCGCGCGTCGCTTCGACGATTCTCTGCATGGGAACCTCAGCAGCACGCACTTCGTCATAGATTGCGACTGCTTCCGCAGAATTGCCTTCGGAAAGAAAACGTTCGGCACACAACACACAACCTTCGGCAATTGACGTGCGGATGTTGGCAGGAGCTGCCGCCAGTGATTTGCGAAGTGAATCGGCGGCAGCTGCATTCCCAATGCGTCCCAGGGCAACCGCTGCTGCCGATGCGACTTCCGCGTCCGCATGTTGCAGACGGGGCGTCAATGAATCGACCGCTGTCGCATCACGGCGGACACCTATGGAATTGATGGTGCCCACCAGAAATTTGCCTTCCAGCGAATCCGTCGCCGTTCGCAGAGCTTCGCTGGCCTCGTCGCCAGGAATCGATTCCAAAGCGATCCTCGCCCATGACGACAACTCTGCATTGGGCAGCAGTTTTGCGAGGTCTTCCACAGCGGCACCGGACCCATAAATCGCCAGGTTCTTACATGCGATGGCTTTGTCAGCATTCGGTGCATCGGATCGCAGGACGATCAGCAATTCCTGCTCTTTTTCAGGCGCCGCCGGACCATCGAAAGCGTGAACCGATGGAAATGTCGCTGCGAGCACTAGTGCCAGTATTGAAATTACACGAATAACGTGCCGAGGTATATTCATGGTTATCGAATCCAAATCGTGGTGGGGGAATAGTTCAACAAAGGAATCAGTTTCATGGTTCAATCAGGTCTTATCTGTCGTCCAGCGTCTAGGGCCTGGGATTTCTGACTGATGAATTGTCCTACACCCTCCACGGTTCTCGCAGAGCTTCCGATCGCAGACGATTGGCTTGCTCGTCGTTGACAAACTGATGTGTCGTGTTGTCGTACTTGACCTGACGCCCAAGGTGCAGGGCGATGTTGGCTGCGTGGCAGGCAATATGGGCGTTGCATGCTGCATCCGCATTTCCCTTCGGTTTGCTGCGAGTTTTCACACAGTCCAGAAAATCACGTACGTGGTACGTCGCCGGATAGCCTCCGATTTCGTCCACCGTTCTTCCGGCAAGCAATTCCGGAGAACTCAGCACGAGTTTGCCGCTGTCGCCGGCTTCGACCCAGCCCGTTTCGCCTTCGAATCGCACAGGACACGATCCGAGTGGAATCCAGCCAGTCTCACGGAAAATTAACTCCGTGCCGTTTTCATACCGTGCCACCAGCTGGCCATCTTTCGGTGGGTCGTATTCAACAGGAGGCAGGCAATCGCCGACCGCCCATTGACACAGATCCACGCAGTGCGAGCCCCATTCGAGAACTCCGCCACCAACCAGCCCGCCGCCTTTTTCAAAGTTGAAACCATCGAGCAGCTTCGCATTAAAGGGACGCCATGCGGCTGGCCCGAGATACATGTCCCAGTCAACGACTTCTTTATCCGGTTCGGTTTCGGGGACCAACCAGCCACTCATCATGGCCTGCATTCCTGCCGGATGAGCAAACACCTTCTTTAGTGCACCGAGCTTTCCAGTCCGAGCCAGTTCACATGCAAACGCAAAGTGCGGCAGATTGCGTCGCTGAGTCCCGGCCTGGAAAACTCGTCCGGTACGACGCATCGTTTCGGCAAGAATCAGACTTTGAGAGATGTTCTTGGTGACGGGCTTTTCGCAGTACATGTCCTTGCCGGCTCGAGCGGCATTCATGGCCATCGTGGCGTGCCAGTTCGGCCCGGTGGCGATCAGAACTGCATCGATATCGCTGCGATCGAGCAGTTCGCGGAAGTCGCCATACATTTTGCAGTCTTCGTTGCCGTACTTTTCGTCAGCCAACTTCTTGACGGCCAAACGGCGAGTCTCCTTGACGTCGCAGATCGCTGTAAACTGCACATCTTTCTGTTCTAGGAAACATCCAAGATCGTACGTTCCCCGGTTTCCGATTCCAATGCCTCCAATGACAATCCGTTCACTGGGAGCCACTGCACCGTCACGGCCCAGCGCTGAACTGGGGATAATCGTAGGAGCCATCACTGCTGCACCCGCTGCAGTCACGGCCGTCTTCAAAAATTGACGCCGAGGAACCTGTGTACTCTTTTTCGACATGACTGCGCTCCAATTCGAAGTGATCGAAGTGATCCAGGACATCGTCAGGACTCAGTCCATGCGGCGGAACGACATCCTCTGTACCGAGTAGCATAACGGCCCGACATCCTGCCTGCCAGGCTCCGACCGAAGTTGAGCGTCTAGACATCGAACTTCAGTACTCAGTTGCATGGATCACCGCACACCGGAACCTAGGGCAACCGGGGCGGCGATTGTTCTAGACGACGACTCAGCGAGTTTGCGAGCGGCGGCAACGCTGCTGTCAAAGACGACGCGCAGATCGACGACCCATGCTCCCTGATCAGGCATAACGAATTCCCAGTGAGGCACAACGCAGACACTTTGATGTACGGCTTCGAAACCGCCCTCCGACTGGCTGATAGTTTCAATCGGCATCGTCCAAATCCCACCGGCACGTGAAAGTTCCAGACCGACATCCAGACCCAGCCATTCATCAACCAGACTGATGCGGTCCGCATCAGACAGATCCAAAAGCGTGTCCAGAGTCCCGAGGCGCTGTCCAGCCGCATCGTAGAAGTATCGATCGTTGGCACCGCCGGGCATGGCGGCAAAATTCAGTTCCACTGCGAAATGCAGGGGCACATTTTTCGGAAATCCCATAACGTGATACTGAATCAGCAGTTCGTTTGGTCGATCGGACGACAGCACGACGATCTTACGAACCTCCCCGTTGAGATCACTCACACGTCCCTTGCGTCGCATTTCCACGGCGATCTTCTGTTCTCCTTTGCGAATGCTGGCTTCGTAGACGCCCGTAGCAAAATCGCCAATCACAGCATCGCCACGACGAAATTCTTCATGTGTCGCGTTGGGCTGCAGAAACAAATCGACCAGACTTTTTCTTGGCCACTTGTCATAGCCAATTTTTTTCTCCAGATTTGGCTGACGAAACTTGATGACTTTTGAGACCGCAGCCAGATCCGCATCGGCGGCGGAAACGACATTGTTGGCGTAGTCGATGATGCGCTGATGATAAGGTTCAGGGCGACGATTGAGCGTCGCCAGAATATTCACTTCAGCAGCTTTGAGATCCAATTCGTAAAGATGGCCACCCATCGCCGGTGACAGCAGCGCCACGACGCGATGATTGCTGAGTTTCACTTCCTGCCGCGCGTCCAGATTAAAATCGCCGACCGCAACATCGACCCATGGACTGGTTCCTCGCGTCACCTGATCCATCAGTGACTCGGCCCGTATGAGTTCCCTGTAGACAGCGTTGCGCAAGTGCGGCAGATAGAGACCGCCGAAGGCTCCGTGCCAGTACGAGCAGTTGCATTGGCTGCGATACAGATGCATCAAGGCATCTTCCAGCAGTTCGCGATCAAGTTCAGACACGTCCGCTTTGCCTTGCAGAGTGGCCAACCGATTGCTGACGTCGATCATACGAGCATACATTTCGTGGCTTTCCGGATACCGCGTCCGGAAATTTCGCCAGTAGCCGCCGCGCGTGAAACGCACCAGTCGCTGCCACTCTTCGTTGTCAGGATTGAGTCGCGTGAGACTCACAAATTCCTTCTGAGCCGCCGGAGGAAGAACCCACTCCGTCATTTCGCGATAACTGGCATCGGGAAGATATGTGCGACCAATCGGAGCGACGTGGTCCAGAACTCCGGACGGTGTCGTCACCTTTAGCCAAGACTCGTTTTCGCGGAGGAGGTCAAGGAATTGTCGGAGCCATCCGTCTTCGTAAACGTGTTGGTGCGTTTCGGGCCAGGAACCAAATTTCTCTCCATCGTCACCAAATACGATCACCGCGTTGTCGTACTTTGAGGCGATTTCCCGCAGATACGCAATGCATTCTTCCGGTACCGCAAAGGGGATCAGATACCGCAGGCGTTCGCTGTCCGGGAACATAAACAGAATCCGACCTTCGTCTTCTGTTGAGTAATATCCCATCAGTTCGTTTTGCGGGATTCCTGCACAACGAAAGTGATAGTCATCCACCATCGTGTATTGCAGGCCCGCAGCGGCGATGTCTCCAGCAAAAGATTGCTCCCAGACACGTTCAGGGAGCCACAGTCCGCGCACGGAAGTATGAAACAGACGATTCAAATGTTCTGAATACCGTTGGATCTGGCCGATGCGATCTCGTCGCGGAATGTTGGACAGGATCGGTTCATAGTACGCGCCACCGATGATTTCGATCTGCGACGATGCGACCATTTTACGCACAGTCTGGATGTATTCCGGATGACGGACTTCAAGCCATTCCAGCAGACTTCCTGATGTGTGCAGCCCGAATGGAATCTCAGGATAATCCTGCAGCACGTCCAGAAACGGCTGATAACTGTCGCGATAGGCCTGTTCGAACACACCGTCAAAGTTGCCGACCGGCTGGTGATTGTGGAACGCCAGTACCAGCCGCACAGAACCCGCCATGGACACAACTCCAAAACTTTTTAGAACGATTTCACGAAACGCCGCAGAAATACCAGCCAGATCGAAACTCAGCCAGTTTCCAGAGTGACCTTGCCTAACGATACAGAAGATATGACCGTCAAGGCGAGACCGTCAGACACGTCCTACGTTCTTTCCAGCCGAAAAAAAAGGCGAAGGAGTGCGAGTCGCTGCGGTCAGCAATCGGACTGCCATTGACGCAAGTACCCCAGATTGCCTAGAGCTAATTATGGGCGATCATTTCCTAACGAGTCCCACACAGATTGAAATAGTGCCCGAGAAAACAAATCCTGAATCGTCAATCGCCAGTAGCAATCGTCGTACCATCGATCAGATTGCCGCTCGCCTTTGGGTGCCGTTTCTGCGACGATAACGACTTGAATTAAAGAGTCGTTCCCGCCTACACAGAATTGTTGCACGTCTCGGAGTTCACATGGGCGTGTCCCGTCGAACGGTGTCACAGAAATCGCTGCATGGGGCATGCGTCGATATTGCGTGGTTGCATCTCTGTTCGGTGACCCTCGGACTGCTTTCGGTCGTGTTGCCGGGACAACAGGTTACTGCAGCAGAGCCAGCGGATGAATCGCGAGTCTCTCTTCAGTCCCAGGTGCTGCCGATCCTTAAACGCAACTGTTTGAAGTGTCACGGCGTTGCAAAGAAGGAGGGGCAGTTGCAGCTGCACTCCTCGGTTCGCATTTGGAAGGGTGGAGAATCCGGTGCTGCGGTTGTCGCTTCGAATCCTTCGCAGAGTCTGCTTTGGACTCGCGTCGAGCAAAACGAAATGCCGCCGGAGAATCCGCTGACCGAACGGGAAAAGCAGATCCTGCATGACTGGATTGCTCAGGGCGCGGAAGGACTGCCGAAGAGTGATACTGAAGCGGAGTCGATGAAGCAGGACGAACACTGGGCGTTCACTCGACTTGATGCCGTGGACCCGCCAACAGTGAAAGAACGGGAATCCTGCCACACACCGCTGGATCTGTTTCTGCAGGCTGAGCTGCAGGAGGTTGGTTTGAATCTGAGCTCAGAGACGGATCACCGCACGTTAATTCGACGAATCAGCTTTACGCTCACTGGCCTTCCACCGACACCGGACGAAATCGGACAATTTCTGGCGAACGATAATGCCAACGCCGTTGAGTCGTTGATTGATCACTATCTTGCATCGCCTCACTATGGAATTCGTTGGGGCCGACACTGGCTGGATGCGGCGGGTTATGCGGACTCCAACGGCTACTTCAATGCAGATTCTGACCGGCCGCTCGCGTATCGATATCGCGATTATGTGGTGCGTTCGATCAATGCAGACAGGCCGTTTGATCAGTTTGTAAGAGAACAACTTGCGGGCGATGAACTTGCGGGCTTCAATCCCGAGCGGCATCGACGTGCGGCGACTCCTGAGATGATCGATATGCTCGTCGCCACGCACTATTTGCGAAACGGCCAGGACGGATCCGGCGAAAGCGACGGTAACCCTGAAGAAGTTCGTATTGATCGATACACGGCTTTGGAATCCGCACAGCAGATCGTGGCATCGTCGCTTCTGGGCCTGACATTTCAATGCGCGAAGTGCCACGATCACAAGTTTGAGCCACTGACGCAGGCGGATTTTTATCGATTCCAGTCCGTGTTTTTTCCTGCGTACAACCCTGAACATTGGGTGAAGCCCAACGACCGATTCGCCTATGCCAGCGGGCCTGAAGAGTATGCCGCATGGGAATCAACGATCAGTGAAGCAAAGTCACGGCTGACTACAGTTCAGACTGAGTATCGTGAATGGGTGAAGCAAAACCGATTACCAGACCTGATTCGTTTCGCTGACGATTTTACCGACAACCAGGGCTTCAATGAACGATGGACGAATACCATTCTAGGTGATGACGGACCCGCTGGTGTCTCCACGGTAACGCTGCTGAACGAAGCAGCAACAGTGCCGCAAACGTTGCCAGCCGCGTTGGCATCGGAGGGGCATCTGAAGATCATCGAAGGTGGTCCCGCTGGCGACAAATGGTTATCGACAGGGCAAAAGTTCGATTGGACTCCGGATGTCGAAGGCCAGTGGATTCAGGTGACTTTTGCTCTCCTAGACATCAGAGTGCATGACGCCGAAACGCCGGCCGCGCGCATTGGCTACGGAATCGCGCTGCATGATTTTGACAACAGCAGTGCCATGCCCGGTGGGAATATCCTGATTGACGGCAACCCTGCTGGCGGCGCTGCTGTGCATGTCGACTATCCTAGTGGTCTGTCGACACATGCAGGCAACATCGGAACTGAGGGTTATGTTGCTGGGCGCTCATATGGAGTCCGAGTTACCCATCTGCCTGAACATAAGTTTCAGCTGCAGCATCTTGTCGATGCCATTCCTGAAGGGCCTCATGTCGATCTGCGTGAGCAGGATCTTCCTAGCGGCAGCTTTGGATTTGAATTCTGCTGCAACCGCAGTTTTCAGATCGATGACGTTTTCATCGAAGCATCGACTGCAGCACCGTCCACCGGCGAGACGCACAACGGGACTGCCGTCCAAGCGTGGCAGGTCGAATTTCAGCGACGACAGGAAGAGATCAAAGCTATCGCTGCTGAAATTCCAAAACTGCAGTCAGCTGAACCCGGTCGAATTGCGTGGATCACGGACGCGACTGCAGTAGCGCCGGATGTTTACCTGCTGGATCGCGGGGAGTACTCGCAACCGAAGGACAAAGTGGAGCCAGCTCCGATTAGCGCGCTTCACGATGTACAGAATCCGATGGAGATCTCAGCACCAGCGGGTGGTTTTCCATCGACCGGTCGACGCCTAGCATGGGCCAATTGGGTGACAAAGCCGGGTTCCCGTGCGGCCTCATTGATGGCTCGAGTGCAGGTCAACCGAGTCTGGCAGCATCACTTCGGCACAGGTCTTGTCAGCACGTCCGAGAATCTGGGCATGAGCGGTTCGGAACCGTCAAATCGGGTATTGCTTGACTGGCTCGCGGAGGAGTTTATTCGATCGGGCTGGAGCCTGAAGTCGCTGCATCGATTGATTTTGCGATCGGCCGTGTTTCGTCAATCCAGTTTTGCCAACGAAGAAGGCCTCAAGATCGATCCTTACAACAAGTTGTTGTGGCGCTATCCGATGCGACGGCTGGACGCCGAAGCCATCCGCGACGCTCAACTGGCAATCAGCGGTGAGCTCGATCTAAAGTTTGACGGCCCGTACATCGCAACAACTCGAAACGGCGCGGCGGAAGTGATTGTGCCGGAAGACCAGCCGGGAGCGTTTCGACGTTCCATCTACCTTCAGCAGCGACGCAGCCAGGGACTCAGCATGTTGAACGTGTTCGATGCTCCGATGATGATCTTAAATTGCACCCATCGACCGGTAACGACTATGCCGCTGCAGTCACTGAGTTTGCTCAATTCTGATTTCGCAGTGAAACGTGGTCACAGTTTCGCTCAACGCATTCATCGCGAAGCCGGTGACTCGGCTGAAGCGCGTGTCCGATGGGCGTTTGTTTTGGCGACCGGGCATGAATGCAGCGATGAAGAATTGGCCGAGACGCTTCAGTTTATTCAGGATCAGCGAAAGAGTTATGCGGGCGAATCTGAAGCGGCCCAAACGCGGGCATGGTCGGATTTTTGCCAACTGCTACTGGCGAGTAATGCGTCGCTATATCTGGAATAGGATAGCGTCGAGCCGCGCATGGCCGCCCTGCCCTCCCGGTATTCAGCCAGAATAGTTCCGGACAACTGGGATGACTCTTCATTTCCGGCTCCGTTTGGCACAAGAAATGAGGGTTACCCTTCGGCTCTGATGGCCAATCACAAGGGACGGCTTAGATCAACATGTCTGCAAGAATTCGTTGGAGAGCATCGCAAATGGCTTCCGCGGCAGCTTCGGATAACTTAGATTTCCGTTTTGAAAGACAGAGATCTCTCATGGTGGCAACTCATCTGGAGTCGCGAGGCATCCGCGAGTGCTTGCCGCAATGACAAGAGTGCCTCGGCAAGAATTCGTTCCCAACGATGTAAGAGACGAGGCCTATCGTGATGGCCCATTGCCAATAGGTTATGGGCAGACTATTTCACAGCCATATACAGTTGCGATGATGTGCGAGGCACTCCTGCTGACAGGAAATGAAAACGTACTTGAGGTGGGTACGGGATCGGGCTATGCCGCCTGTGTACTTTCATATTTGGCTCGACAAGTCCACACAATTGAGCGGATTCCGGATTTAGCCCGATTCGCGGAGGCTCGCATTCAGAAGCTCGGGATTAAAAATGTTAGAGTCCACATCGGAGATGGGTCACGTGGACTTCCCGAGGCCGCGCCGTTTGACGCGATCGTGGTGACGGCTGGAGGTCCATCGCTTCCACCAGATTTCGTCCATCAACTTGCCGAGGCGTAATGCCTGTCGGGCCCATGCATGATCAGGTGTTGATCGCGTCGGACACCATTGCCACCCTTCCAATCCCGGTGCATACTGCCGACGAAGTATGATTACGGAAAAATCTCTCCTGTGTCAAGAAGCGAATGGTCTCTAAGGTGCACGAGAATCTTTTGGTCTCTTGAGTCGAAATCAATGTTTGCAGAACAATCCGATTCCAGTAGCGTCGAACAAGTCGCAGAGCAGTCATTTTGGGAACTGTATCTGGAGGAACACAAGAATGTGGTCAATTGCTGGTTACACGTTTTTGGAACCGTGGCCTCTTGGATTCTGCTGGCAACGGCCCTCATCGTGCCGCTGTGGTGGTTGCTGCTGCTGGTTCCTGTTGTGGGATATACCCCAGCCTGGATCGGACATTTTTGTGTTGAGGGAAACAAGCCGGTTTCTATCCGTTATCCGATTCGTTCACTCCTTGCTGATTACAGGCTCACGCTGTGGATGCTGTCCGGGAACCGTCCCAGACTGCCTCCGCCAGTCACGGTCGAAGCGACACCATCTGTTGAATCGCTGCTCGGGAGGGATTCATGAACGATGCATTGCCCGAATCCAGCCCTTTGTTCCCACTTCCGCTGACGGCATTCGAGCAGTTTATGGTGGCGGATGATACGCCTGCGTATCCGATGACATTCTTTATCGAAATAGGTGTGACCGGTAATCTGACCAGAGCGGCATTTGAGTCTGCCTGTCAGACTGCAAGGAATCGTCATCCGTTGCTGGCGGCAGAACTGCGCAGCCAGTGGGGCAAGTGGCGCTGGGTTCCGACCTGCCGGCCGACCGTTGCCAACTGGCATGAATCGTCGGCAGGCATGCCATCACACACGGATCGGTACATCAATTTGCGGACAGAGCCGGGCCTGAGAATCTCGACCGAGTACCATCCAGATGCCTCCCGGATTGTCTTTCAGTTCCATCATGCGTCAACAGACGGGATCGGCGCCATTCAGTTTATCGGGGACATCCTTGCCGCGTACGGGCGTGCAACCGCAGAGAGCGGAGCAGAGCAACCTCAGTTTGCTAATCTGGACGCAGCGTGTCTGCGCCGCCGAGGTGAACGATGGGAGAAGGGGAAAGAGCCGCCACGTGTATTCCGTCGGTGGTGCTTCCGTGTTGCCGAAGTGATGAGTGTGCAACCTGATGCGCTTCGACGCCGTACTCGCTCGATCGATGAAACTGACCGGAACGACGCACTGTTCCTGACGCGATTTCTTGAACGAAACGAAGGGAAGGCTCTGAACGACGAAGCCACACGTCGGAATGTGTCATCAAACGAGCTGTTGACTCATGCAATGTTTCAAACGTTGCATGAATGGAATGGACATCATAATCGTAATGTTGCGGGTGAAAGTTTTCGTATCGCCTTGCCGGCGAGCGTTCGCTCTCCTGAACATCAGGAGTGTCCAGCGGCAAACGTTGTGAGCTACATTCTGTTGACGCGTCGAGGCCGGGACATCGAGGATAAGAAATCATTGTTGGAATTTATTGCCGCCGAATCCCGACAGGTACTCAACGGACGGGAAACCGGGCTGGTGCTGCTTTCTATGGAAGCAGCTTG
Source organism: Planctomycetaceae bacterium (assembly GCA_947476295.1). Taxonomy (GTDB): domain Bacteria; phylum Planctomycetota; class Planctomycetia; order Planctomycetales; family Planctomycetaceae; genus SXXK01. The sequence goes on from CANJQC010000127.1 coordinate 14,734, forward strand.
TCTTATTCCTGGCCTCCTGCGGTTGCTGCTCAGGCTTCCTGTTCGTTTTGCGACGGCAGTTTTTGCCAATGTCGGGGACGTGAAGCGACAGCTCCGAAATCAATTTCCGTTGCATCGCGGAAAATGCGTCGCTGGCAATGTGACACTCGATTACTTGGTAGGAGCCGCTCCTGTACGCAAAGGTACTCATGTGGCGACTTCGGTCGGAAAGTATGCCGGACGATTTATCATCAATCTGAATTGCGATCCGAAGTTTTTTACGCGCGTTGAGGCAAATGAATTCACAGAAAGCTTCCTCAGCCATCTTCGGGCTATGTTCGCCGCATCTGCTGCGAATACAGAGGCTCCAAATGAGACTGAGGAAAATCGTATCGGCTAAGTCCGGATTCAGCGAGTAGTCAACTTCTATCGAGGCAAGTGGGGAAACTATGAATACCAATCCGTTCACCAAATCACTGCATGACGAAAGTCGGCTTGTATTCGCATTACGATTTATGGCTTTCCCTGTGCTGGCAATCGTCTTGTATCCCCTGTTCATAGCCGGCGTCGGATCAGACAGTATTATTATTCAATGCGTTTGGGTTATTATTGTGACCTATTGCCTGTTTTGCGTCGGAGGCTCGTTTCACGAAGCAGCACATGACACACTCTTTCAGAATACCGCGACGAACCGCATCGTGGGTCGAGCAATTGGCATGGTTATCGGCATTCCATTCACGGTCTACAAGGAAACTCACCGGCAACACCATGCCTGTCTGAATACCTCGGGCGACTACGAACTCTGGCCATACAGCGACCCCGAAACATCGCTGGCATTTCGTCGGTTTTTCGTTTGGCTTGACCTCTGTGTGGGCGTGGTAACATCGCCCTGGATTTATGGGCGGATTTACTTTTCAGGAGATTCCGTTTTGAAGCCCGAAGCACGCCGCACGATTCGTATGGAATACCTCGCGATGGGCGGCGCCTGGCTGGTACTCATCGGCGGACTGGTTTTGATATTGAATGCGCGAGAATATGACTGGCGGCAGTTTGATCCTGTCTGGCTGCTGCCACTGTTGCTGTCGCCGGTTGCGAATACTGGACGAAAGTTTGTCGAACATCTGGGACTCACCAGCCGGGAACCATTGCTTGGCACGCGCACCGTTGTCGGCGGCAACAGGCTTTCACGTTTATTAAGATACCTGAATTTTGACATTGCAGTGCATGGCCCACATCATCGCTATCCCAAAGCCAGACATTTCGAACTGGCACCACGGCTTGAAGAGTATCAAAGCTCGCACCCTGATCAGCAGGTGCCGGTTTTTCCAAGCTATCTCTCTGCGTTTCTGCACACACTGCCATGTCTGTGGAAGAACCCGGCGACCGGAGATCACTCAGCTTCGATGCCGAAGGGACCTGACACAATTTCGTCCGGTGCAGCCGAGGTGGAGCAACCCGGTGTCTTGTGTAGCAACCAAGTGTAGCAACCCAGTCTCTGGCACGGGCCGCCTTCCCGAGCGATCGCAAGTGAACCAGATCTCAGAAAGTCACGATGGCTTTCCCCGTCAAGGAAATCGCAGCGAATGCCAAACCGATTCAACATCTGAGTTGTTTCCTTCTCTCAACATAATCAAACCTGCCGGCGTTCCTGGCCGAAGGAACCGCCCCGTTGAATGTACCAAGACAATGTCTTCGAAACCACAGGGTGACCCACTGCTTCAGGTCCATGCTGCGGTCGTGAATTCCGGTAGGCCGGACCGAACGGAGTGAGTTCCGGCAATTCGGCGTTATCGGAACTCGCTTGGATCTGTCCCGTTGATGGTGACAGGCACCGCAGGTGAGCCGATCTTCCAGATTGCGTTCAACGATTTGCTCCAGCAAACGACGGTTTTGCCTGCACAATTTCAGCATTCGAAAGAGCACTTCGTACAGACGGCATTGTAAAATAGAGCCGCATCAACATATCCGGTGACCGTGTTTGAATTGTCGTTCCAGACAGCCATCACACTGCCCGCAAACCAGTTCTGCTGACGATAGATTTTCCTGAACTTTGTTTTTCCTGCCGCTACAAATCCGTCATGAGCAAGCCAGACAAACGCCCCGTGCATATTGCGGAAATCAAAAAAACGTACAAAGGCAAGGTCCACGTTTCGACGTACCTCCGCCGGACGTTTCGCGAAGATGGCAAGGTCAAGCATGAGACCGTCGCCAACATCTCCGATCTGCCGGACGATCTGCTCGCCGTCGAA
>CANJQC010000128.1 GCA_947476295.1 Planctomycetaceae bacterium
ATCAACAAGATGAGTAACTTCTGCTCAGGCTGTCGCTTCGACTACAAGAAGCGAGTTGGCGAGGAGGCCTGCCCATTCACGACCCTCTACTGGGAATTCATGGACCGGCATTATGACCTTCTCAAAGAGAATCAGCGGATGAAATTCCCAATCAGCAGCGTGACGAAGATGCGAGAGAAGCCGCAAGAGATGGCCGCCATTCGTACACGGGCCGACGAATTACGCATCGATTGGAGGTAGCTTCACTAGGTCGCGTTGATCGCAATCTGCTAACTGGGCCGCGTCATCTGTCTATCAGCCGCAGTCCGCTAGCACTCGGTTTTTGGAAGGCAATCCGGCCTGAAACGCACGCGAGCGCGTTGTCGTTGGTGGTTTGAAGACAACGGATTGTTAAATGCAAACACGGCGCTATTCAGCTAAAGTGTTTTCAGATACTCCAGCACGGCGGATTTTTCTGCTTCTGACAGCCGATTCGGAAAATTGTGGCCAACATTACTCTTCCCGAAGCGCTGCGTGTCAAAATAGCTGCGTCGAACGACTGCATCCAACTCAGCATCGCCGTCCGGTACTTCCCGAACTTCCTCGATTGTTAGCCCCACTTTTTCAGTATCCAATTGCGATGAGACTGGACGCCAAACCTGCGGACGCTGCTCTGGGTGAAGCAAATGCCAGAGTGTCGGGACACTTCCATTGTGAAGGTATGGCGCGCTGGCCCAAACTCCGTCCAAAGGTGGCGCTACATAGCCAACCGGGTCAATAAGTGTCTCTTGTGCATCATGTTCTCCCGCATGTGCAAACCAGCTATTGGCGTATTTCTTTCGTCCCGCGACTGTCAGTGCCGTGAGACGCACGGGATCGGTCCCAATTTCATCAATCGGCACACGTCTGTTTGGGTACGACCAGTCGGACTCGTACGTTCCATGACATTCGGAGCAGTTTGCGTTGAATAACTGCTTTCCGTTCTCGGCCAGTGAATGATCGACCACATCGGTATACTTCGGGGCACGCAACGACGTGATATAGGACAACACATCGCGGAAGTTTTCTTCATATCTGCGATAGAAGTCCGGTCCGTTTTCCGGAATCAGAGTGAACTGCATCAACCCGCGGTGTCCTTTTTCTGCGAATCCGTCGATGTACATCGACGGTCTTTTATAAAAGTACCACCACGGCGGTGCATCCATATCGTGATTAGTAAACGATTTTGGCGCAACCAGGATCCAGTTCAATTGCTCATCGCGTTGATCCATCAACCCCATCCCAAACACAACCGCATTTGTCGTCCCGTTCGTTGTTCCCAGAGGAATCGCGATCGCGCCCAGATCCATGCGACTGGGAGGCGTTCCCTGCCGCATTTTTATGGCAAACGTCTCCTCTGTGAGTGTCTGCAGCGCGAAGCGATTGTTCGGGGCTCCAGCCACTGGTGTTCCGTACACAGTTCCGCCGTGGCACGCAAAACAATTCATTGTCCAGCCACCATCGGGAGTGACCACGTACTGGAGTGGTTTTCCGGAATTGTCGTCGGCCCGGAGCGTCAGGCCGTAGCGCTCATAAGACATCTTTCGTCGCTCAGCAGGACTCAGCTTCGCAGCCTGAGACCTCAGTGGTTCCGGCCACGCCTGCCAGACTTCCTCAAACGTGGTCTGGTTGAAATCCGGAGGAATCAGCGCATTCTCTGTGAGAAATCGGTAGCCCCGTTCCGCAGCCGCCGCATCAGTGTGGTCGGCGGAGCGTCCATCCTGAGTTGTGATAAGCATCGCTGCAATGCAGAGCATCGGAAAAGAACAGCGGGGCAGCATCTTTTTGCACTCACCATTCATGCTTCGTACTCGGCCAGATAACCCATGAAGTCCCGGCGATGTTCCTCCTCGTCGGCAAGCGACGTGATGCAAAGGTCCTGTGTCACGTAGTCGATCCTGTCGCACAGTCGGATCAGTTTGTTGTACTGAGCGATCGCTGAATTCTCAGCATCGATCACCCCTTTGATGACCGAGACAACGTCCGTAGTGTCGGCTTTGGGCTGTAATGATGCCTGATTGCACTTGAAGTCAGCACTGCCCGGAACTCTACCACCAATCGTCTTGATTCGGCGAGCCAGAATCTGGGCGTGAGCGAGTTCCTCAAGGACATCTGCCTGCAGTGCCTTCTTTATTTCTTCTGCGCGGACACCGTCCAAGTTCACAGAGTTGGCGATGTAGTTGGTGACCGTTTCCAGCTCCATCCAATAAGCGACCTTGAGCTCCTCAATGATTTGTTCTGTGACGTTTGACATGGTTTGGCTTTCGGTTGATGCGAGATTCGGTTGTTGAGCGAAGAGACGATCACGACATCATTTTTTAAGCGTGACGTCTTCAATGACACGACGCTCTGATACTAGCCCTGGCGTTCGTAAATACCAGCAGGTTTTATCCTCAGAGCAAGAACGGGATCAGTTCTCAGGCGTTTCGGCTGACGCCGCGTGGTGATCAGTTTCGTTTGGGCATTCTTGAATTTGCCGAATGCCTGCAAAATTGTTCGTTAAATCACGTTGTCGACTGCGGGCTTCCCCAGAGCGTGCGTGGAACGTGCGCCTCTAACGTTTCCTTTGGCCTGCATTAAATCCCGTAAGGCACCGATCGTGAGCGGACATGGCACAGACAATCTGAGCGATGCGGCACTGACTTCGGTTGACGTAGACAGGATTATTCAGATGGCATGGGAAGATCGGACCTCGTTCGACTCCATCAGAAGTCAGTTTGGATTAAGCCCCGGTGAAGTGATCAAGCTGATGCGGCAACAATTGAGCAGCAGATCTTTTAAACTCTGGCGAAAGAGAACGGCCGGTCGTCGGACGAAACATCAAGCACTCAGGGATTTTCGAATTGGTCGATTTCGAGCTCCTGGGCAGCGAGGCTGATTCTTGTGTTTGCAAATTGAAGTCGAGCGAGATGAACATGGTTACAAAAAAAAGGAGAAGAGAGGCCAGATGTACAAACCTTAATCCCTCCTCCAGCACTTGACAAACCTTGAGTTCAACGGAATCTTTGTGATGAAACGGAAAGTGACGGGAAAAAAAATCGTGCATTTCGCCATCGTCCTTGGATTCGTTGCCCTCGTCGGCGCTGGATGGAAATTGACTGCTCGCAGTTCGTACGAATCAGCGGTTTACAGCGTGGTCGAATCTGACGGTTGTTATAAGGTGCGGAAGTCTCTGGACCTCGTGTTGGTGACGACCCCGATGAGTTCACCGGGCAGAGGTACACAAGCATGAGTCCGGGAAAAGCTCGACTTTCAACAGGCACTTGCTGCGTCGGGACGCTGGTCGTCTGTGCTGGTGGGATGCTTTTCTGGGATGCTCCTCGAGTGCTGTTCCCCGAAGTGCCGGCGAGTTCCTCTGCGGAGTTTCTTTACGTTCTGGCGTTCTTCATGGGAGTGGCGGCATTGATGTTTCCATTCGATCTCGTGGGCGGGATTTTGATCCCCGCTGCCCTAGAATCACGACCTCTCAATCCTAGGGTTTGGCTGAGACAATGGTTTCGTTCAGTATCGATTCAGTCATTGTTTTTTTCAGTCACGTTTTTCATCTACTTGCAGATTGGCCGAGGCATTGGTGCACAGTGGCTGATCGCGATGTTCGCCGTTCTGCAAGTGACGCTGGTGGCCGGACAGGAACTCATCTGGCAGGCAATGACCGCAAATCGGCCTAGGACGCTCCACAGGGGGCAAACATTGATTGTGAGTCATTCAGATCCGCGATTTGTGGGTGGCATCACTGGATTACCCGGATTCGAGACGATTCTTGTGCCGCGTGACTGGAGTTCGCAACTTCGGCCATCTTCTCTAAGCACAATTGTCAGCCGCAGACAGGCTGCGCTGACGTCCGGCGGTAGGCAGCGTGGAATCATCTTCGCCATGTTCTGGAACATCACAGCGTTCACGGTTGCCATCATGGCAGTGGATGCCACCATCGTTTCAGTAGCCGACTTGATCTCAGTCTACCTGTGGTTCCTGCTATATTCTTTTGCAGGATTGCTCATCCTCCCCGTCTTGAATCGCCGCAGCGTGTTTGCTCTTGATCGGCATTTTACGAATTCGCACAGCCATCAGGAGTTACGTGAAGCGATCGCTGATGTTGACCGACTCACCGAGCAGGATCCCGCACGCTCCTCATCAGCAGAATCTGTCTTCCAGCCAATTCCTTGTCCGGAACGACGATCAACAGCTTTGTCGGTGCCGCGATCGGAAAATGTCACCGCGTGGAATATTGCCCGCACAGCGTTGTTTCTGAGTTGGGCGTTTGGAGGTCCTCTCGCTCGCGCCGTTCACTGCAATGTCGGCAGACCGGAACTCTGGGCGATGATGCCAGTCGATTGATCAAGCGTCTGCCCGTCGCCTAGACTGCTAGGTCCTCCGAGTGTCAGTGATTGACTCCGCATACGGCTACCACTGCTGCTGTGAAAGTGACGAATTCAGGAGTGCTCAGCGGAGGAGAAGTTCGCGTTCCGGCAGCGAACAGGTCTGATCTGCTTTTCTCGGACTTCTCATTCAACGAAACACAGAGCACCAGCCACGCTCCAGCGAGTAATTCCGACAGGCAGGGCGCTGCACTTTTCGCCCGCCAATCGCCACGATTTCTCGCCGCCGTTTACAGGCGCAGCGAAGAACATGACAGAGGAGTTTGCGACTTACGGACTGCCGGTGTGGTTTATGTGGGTTGTCGGCGGACTTAAAGTACTGCTCGCACTGTCCTTGCTCGTGAGTTTCTGGCGACCTGAACTGATGCGTCCCGCTGCAATTGGAATGGCCATACTCATGCTGGGTGCGGTAGGGATGCACATCAAGATTGGGGACGCACTCAAAAAGACGACGCCTGCTTTAAACGTCCTGATTCTCTCACTGCTCGTGGCATTCTTGCCCGTCTAAACGGTGTCGGACAAGAATGTCCAACCTGCATTTTTAGGGTGTGAAAGCACTGACCGACTTCGACTGTTTCAAATGGATTAAAAGCCCGACTCGCCCAACTTCAAGCCCTTAGAGTCGTAAATTGCTTCAGCAGCAGCGACACCTGAAAGGAATGCACCTTCAACCCGCCCGCCAGCGAGCCAGTCTCCGCACACCGCCAGTCCGACCTCGGGATCGAACAGCATCTGTCGGTCGTCGGCGTCTGAACCGTGGCTGTAGCGCCAGCGGTGGGCGGTGAGGTGACTGTCCGGTGGAAGTCGTTCTGCAATTGCAGAGGAGAACGCATCCAGAAGCTCCCGTGCTGCCGTATCCGGAGTAGCTTCGAGATGAGCCACCGACCATTCGGGGCTGGCGTGCAACACCCAACAATCGCTCTGTCCGCTGCGGCCTGGCTTGGAACTGTTGCGAGCAACCCACGAGAGTGGCGAGCCATGCACAAACGCTCCGCCCCACGGAACTTCGACCCGCGACTCGAACGCCACCAGCACCGCCCAGCACGGCGTCATTTGAAATGTAGAAGCGATCGTTCCGAACGCATGCGGTTGGAGGAGCTCTGCCGACTGTGGCGCTGGAAGTGTTACGACGAGCGCATCGAACGGGCCGACATTCTCCTGAGTATCGGTGTTGATTGTCCAGCCCGATGGACCACGGGACATGGCAACGACTTGCGTCCTGGTCTGGACGCGGATCGCGGAGGCGAGGTCAGCCGCCATCGCAGTCATTCCCGGCACACCCACATATCGAGGCTGAGGCGAGGTTTCTGTAACGACCCCATTTTCGAGGCGGACAACGCGGCCGAGCCATTCGGCGACAACTCCGCGCGATTGCCAGTCGGCCGTCACCTTTTGGAATCGCGCGTCGCGAGCGGTAAAATACTGCGCCCCGTGATCGAAGGTGAAGTCCGGCTCGGCCCGTCGAGTGGCAGTCCGCCCGCCAACGCCGCGGCCCTTGTCAAACACCTTGACGTCGAAGCCATTGTCTGCCAGCTCGCGAGCACACACGAGTCCACCAACCCCAGCCCCGATGATCCCTACTGTACGCCCGCGTGTTGTCATCAAAAATCTCCCTGCCCAGCTTGAGACCGGATGAGCTCAGTAACACTCTTGCGTTTACGCCAGCCCCCGGCAATCGTAGCATAATGCCAATGGACATTTTCTCTGTCGATTCAGTAACAATGGTTTCACCGAGATCATCTGCATAAAGTCCGCATCCCCGGCAGATTCGAGAAGGTTGTCATCATTGTACTTTTTTCATGGAGATGCCACCTTCTACGTTCTCTCATCAAGCGTGGAGACGACGTTCCTTAAGGAATTTGCCGGGACTTTTTTAAGATGTTTTTTATCCGCAGGGCTGTGCCGCATAGATCTGGAAAACATCAGGTCTTTGGCCGGTGTCGAACTTGTTTCCCAGCCATCCTGAACAGCATTTTTAAACATCCCGAGTCAACCGGTCACGGATTCATCATTGAGTGGTGTCAGGAGGCGCCTAAACCCAGCCACCGAAAGGCGCTTCAAAACCAGCCACCGGTGTGGGAAGCGCCCACCGGGTCTGACGATGTGCCCACCGGGTTTCAGGATACCGATCAGATCGTTGAAACTGAGCCCACTCAAGTCGCTGAGAGCGATGTGGAGACATGTTCGCCCATAAATCCTGCCAACTCATCATCGACTCCTGACGGCGTTGAAACAGCGGCGGGTTCCCGCAGCGAATGTGACGCCTGGCGTGAAGACATCTTCCGCAAGCTGGAGCAGGGCCTGACCACCAACAAATCCTGCTGGAAAAACTCCGCCTCAAACTGCCCGCGAAAATAATCCAGAAGAAAATGTAGTGGAAATTTTTGCCATGAAACCCACGAAAACACTGTCGCTTTTTAAGCGAACTGGGGGAAGTCGGGTTAGCCCGCCAACCCGGCCCCAGAGTCACGTAGGCCCCAGCGTTACCAGCGTTAATTGGTTCATCGCCTCAGGATCGGCGAATGGTTGCCCGTTCAGAAATAGTTTTCAATGGCGAGACTCGCACATCGACGCCCGTACAGAATGCGGCATGGTCCGCGGTGGCGATGTTCAGATTGTGAAAGCCAATGGCTGAAGTGAGCGACTGCGTGCCAACGATCGAAGTCGGCGTAACAATGCGATACGGTGCGTGATGAACGCTGCCAGTTCGCAATCGCTGCTTACGATCGGACGCAAACAGCAGATAACGTTCGACGAGGAAATGTTCGAGCGTGCCTGGTTGAGCTGACACTGCTTCAGAGTCTGGCAGTTCCAGCGTCAAATCATACTCAGCGGCGGGGGATTCTTTTCGTGAGCCAGCATAGCTAATTCTTGTCTGCGTTGCGTTGTGATGATTGCCATGAACTCGCAGCGACATGGCAGCCAGCTTGTAAGGCAGATGCCAGAACTTCCGAGCCACGTTGACGGCGAGTCGATTGTCTGCGTCGAGCGAGAAGAACCAGACTCCGGCGACACCGCGTTCATCGATTACGTATGTTCGTACGTTCGTTTCAAGAAACCATGAAACGCCGGGCACCGGTGGTGACCACCACGGACGAACTCTTTCCATTGAGAACGGCACGACGCCCAGCCACGCACTGCCGTCAAATTGCTGAATCCGGAGGTTGCTCGGCAGTAACCGCTGTAATGTTTCCGCCGCGACGCGCCAATGCAGAAAGGTGAGTTTTGCCCATCGCTGATATCCGGCAGTGCGAGGATCGGATTGCGGTGCTTCTGTCGAAACCATGACGACGTCTCCTGAAGTTTACACAAATGTTTCACAAGACAGCTTTGTTCAATTACCCAAAATAAAATCCTCGTATTGTGCTGAGGCTGGTCCTATCAAAAGGGTGTGATCTATTCAGTCCGTGGAAACGCGGGGGATTTTTTGGTTGGGAGAGAGTTTTTCGTGTTGAGTTGAGAATTTGGTATTGGTGAAAGTGGGCGTCCTAATGCGAAACTGAGGGTTCTTAAAGCTTTCAACCAAAAAAGGAAACGCCCGCATGGATGATAAACGCAACACGATGTTTGGCAAGACTCAATCAACTCAGTCAGCTCACCAGCCCGCAATTGTTCATCAGGCTCTGGCCAGTCGTGTGGCGGATTGCAACGCTGGTCAGTCGATTTGATGCCACCATCTCCGGCCGAGAATGCTTTGAGCTCGAAACGAAGTTGCTGTTCCCGGTGCAGCCAGTAACGGATCGCCCAAGGCGGCAAAGAAGACCGCTCGGGTCGCCAAGAAGGCCGCCAAGTAAAAGAAGTAGTGACTGTGCTACGTTCCGTTTACAAAGTCGGTTATCGTCGAACGGTGTCAATGATCATCTTCGTGATCTGTTCTCTCAGCTTGAAGGAACAGAAAACCGAATTGATCCCCAATGGGGTGTGCCGAGTTTCAACGTGATCTATCAAGCGACTCACCTGTATTCCGGAAATGGACCATTTTTTAAGACGCAATAAACTGTGACACAAAGTGCAAAAGCGACCCGCCGTCGATTGACAAACGTTTCACGCAACGATGAAGTCCGGGTGCGAGGTTTGCGAGTGAGTCTACAATAAACTCACCAGCGACAGAAGTTGCTAAGAAAGTCGCAGTCTGAACCTGCATTCAGGCCGAACTGTCGATCAAAAAGGCAGGCATGTAATGGATCGCATCCACGTTCAGCAATCCGATGAGGCATGAACTATGCGGCTTGGAATGATGCAGCCTTATTTCTTCCCGTATATCGGCTATTTTTCACTGATTCACGCGACCGATCAGTGGGTGGTCTTTGACACGCCGCAATACATGCGGCGCGCGTGGGTAAATCGCAATCGAGTGCTGTGTTGCGGTACAGAACCGTGGAAGTACGTTCGCGTCCCGGTTCAGAATGCTGATCGAAACACAAGTATTCGCGACATTCGGATTGATAACAATCAGCTGTGGGTGAATGACTTGATTGCTCAACTGGAGTCGTACCGACTGGCACGCGCCCCCAACTACAGAGCCGTTACGCAATGGCTGCATCATATTCTGACGGAAGCCACCACAAAATCCGAAGCCGGCCGGATTTCCAAGCTCCTGATTCATCTCCTGGAAGCCACTTGCCGCTTCATTGAATTGCCATTTAGATATCAGGTTTTCAGCGAAATGCAGCTGTCACTACCCAACGAAATCGGTCCCGGCGAATGGGCGCTGCTGGTTGGTAAAGCCCTGAATGCTGCTGCATACGTCAATCCTGCCGGTGGACGAGAGCTGTTCGACCCACAGGCTTTTTCCGCCGCAGGCATTCAATTACAAATTCTGGAGCCGAATCTGGTGGAATATCCGCAGGGTCGTCCGGACTTTATCCGGGGGTTATCGATCATCGATGTGCTGATGTGGAATTCGCCCCGACAGACTAGGCTGCTGATTGAACAGTATTCCCTTGATACGATTTGATGTCCTGTTGTGGGACAGACCAAATTCGTTCAATCCGAATTTTGTTAGAGTGTGGAAAAGGTTTCAGTGACATTTGAATTGGTCGATAACAACCAGGTCTACTGTTGGCTGCGGCACACGCTTGAGCCGCGATATCGCGTGATCGCCGAACCAAGCGCAGCATACTATTCCGAGTTCTTGTTTCGCTATTGCGTCCTGGATGGCGATGAACTGCTGCATGAATTCAGCGGTGACTTTCGGGCGCTGCATCCAGGGCAACTTATGGAACAGGCGAACGCATTGATCGCTCGGCTGAACGAAACGGAAGCAGCAGGCTCGTGCGCCGCCGAACAGACGCAGAGCAGACCTGTGGATCTGCCGGTTGTCGCGAGTCGACTGGTGCCACTGCGCACGGATGCGACGTATTTCAATTCGGGGCGGGCAGCGTTTACGTATCTATTACAGGATGTGGTGAAACCTCGTCGAGTGTGGTTGCCAACTTATATTTGCTGGTCGCTGGTGTCGGCCATGCAGACTCGATTCCCTGAGATTCAACTGCTGTTCTATTCGGTCGATCGGCACCTGAATTGTCAATGGCCAAACAACACTGCCCCTGCCGATGCGGTTGTATTTGTACACTATTTCGGCCACGTTTGTACGAAACCGGATGTCCCGAAACACTGCGTCCTGCTGGAAGATATGTCGCACGTACTGACACCCGGTTTGCCGATCACCGGGCAGCACGCATTTGGCAGTCTCCGCAAAACGTTTCGGATCGCGGACGGTGGCGTAATCTCGGGGAAGTACCATCCGTTCTACGAATCGGACGAACAATTGGCGGTCTGGCTTCGCTGGCGTGCTCGCGACTGGCGTGATCTGCGGGAAGCGGAAAACATGATGGATCGCAGCTGGACGGTGTCCGACATGTCCAGTCAGTCGATGTCTCGAATGTTAAGCACAGATGTCGCTGCGGCGGCCACACAGCGTCAACGGAATCAACAATTCCTGGAACGGCACTTCCCGGTAGGCGATCCGATGATTTCATTCCAAGCTGACGACGTGCCGCTACTGCAGAATGTGCTGCTCTCGGACACAACAACCAGAGATTCACTGCGATCGTTCTTGGCATCTCGCGGCATTTTCTCTTCGATTCACTGGCCCCTGCATCCACTATTGGCACAAAAAGCTGATTCAGTGGACAGCACCGAGGCAGCGTGGCTGGAAAAACACGTTCTGTCGATACCGGTTGCTGACGACTTCGGTGAATCAGAGATGGCTTTCATCTGCGACGCCGCCAGCGAATGGCAGCGAAGTGGAGCGTGATCGAATTCATGCAGTTAATGTGCCGCTGTAAATACTCCGCGTGGTCACCGTGGGTGTTTACCCGTAATACGTGAGAATGACACCATTCCAGCCGGTCGACGAGTCGATCTGTTCAAAATGGGACGCAGAAGGATTCCGCGCGCTTGAAGGATCGGTCGTTGACGGTCGACCAAATCAGGTGTCCCGTCGCATTCCGGACGGATGTCTGTCCCATGTGAGCGAGGCTCATGTCTGTGGCTGTGCGACGAGCGGGAAAGCAGTGTTTTTTTGAGCAGTAGCCCAGCTTGCTCTGCGGGGCACTCGCATCAGGGACAAACCGTGGCCACAACTCGCACACAAACCAGATTTCAATATGGCTACCAGCGCCACGTAGCGGGCGATGTTCAGGCGGCTGCTCGGGTCTATGCAGCGGTTCTTCAGGCCGACCCGGGAAATGCCGACGCATGGCATCTGTCGGGGCTGATTGCTTTTCAAAAAAAACAGTTCGCCGCTTCTGAGCAACTGATTCGCCACGCGTTGACATTGCGCCCGGATGAAACTGCTTACGAAGCCAACCTAGCCGCTGCCCTGCTCGCCACAGACAAGATCGATGAAGCGGAACAGCATTGCCGCAGGATATTGAGGGTGGATCCTGAACACCTAGTTGCCATGAAACACCTTGGCACTGCACTGCGAAAACAACACCGTTCGCGCGAAGCCATTGACGTCTGTCAATCGCTGGTCCGGAAGACGCCGTCCGATCCGGATGCACTGTGCAATCTTGGTGCACTGCTGAGCGACATCGGTCGCATCGACGAAGCTCACGATACGCTGCGGAAAGCGCGGGCGCTGAACGATCGCCTGCCGGAGATTCATCTCAATCTGGGTTCGGTTCAGCGACAACTCGGCCTTTTTGATGACGCTATGAAGTCACTGAACCAAGCCGCCGAGCTGGCTCCGGGGCTGGCGGAAGTGTTTATTAATCGCGGCAATCTGTTGCTGGAAATGTGCCGCCCCGATCAGGCGCTGCAGGATTTTTATCGTGCATTGGAGCAGAATCCGAGATCGATTTCTGCATTAAGCGGCCTGGGGCTGGGACTTCAGGTACTGGGTTGCTGGTCCGAAGCGATGGAGGCGTTTCGACTGGCGAGCCAGCTGATCGACACCATCCCGGCAGGCGCGTCGTCTGGATCGCGTTTGCACGCATCGGCGCATCGAAGGCTCAAAAGCAACCTGATCTATTATTCCAGTCTGTCCCCACGTCTGCAGCGGTCGGACGTTTTCGAACTGCATGCCAGCTGGGGGCGTTCGATTGAACACGGAATCACACCGTTTGTACATTCGCAGGGCACGCAGCTCAACAGGCGGCTGCGAATCGGTTATATGTCTCCCGACTTTCGGCGGCATGCAACCATGCGATTCTTTCTGCCGTTTTTCCAGGAGCATGACCACAACGTCGTAGAGACAGTCTGCTACTCTGAGACCACTCGCGAAGATGAACTGACGCATCGAGTTCGTGCTTTTTCAGATCTCTGGCGGCCGACTTACGGCATGACAGACCAGCATCTCGCCGAAACTATGCGTGATGACCAGATCGATATTCTGATCGATGTCGCTGGCCATACATCGGGAAATCGATTGCCGTCAATGGCGTGGCAACCGGCTCCAGTGCAGGTTTCGTTTCTGGGATATCCCAATACGACTGGTCTGAGTCGAGTTCAATATTTTCTGACTGACGCTATCCGTGAAGATTCGCAGACCGCAAACCTGTTTACCGAGCAGTTAATAGCGATGCCACATGGAGCAGCCTGCTTTAATTCGGGTGAAGCAGACGTGCAGATATCCGATCCGCCGCTGCTCCGCAACGGCTATCTCACACTGGGCTCAACGCATCGGCTGGAAAAACTGTCGTCCGAGTGTCTGGAAGTCTGGGCCGCCGTCATGCACAGGATTTCGAACGCACGGCTGCTGTTGATTCGTGATGTTCTCGGGAGTTGCGAATCACTGCGACAGAACCTGCTCCGGCGACTGACGGATGCCGGCATTCCACCGCATCGAGTTGATATGAGCTGGGATGTGCCCGGTCTTCATCTGGAAATCTATTCAAAAATTGACATTCTGCTGGACGTTTTTCCCTGGCCCAGCGGTACGACATCCTACGAATCCACATGGATGGGCGTGCCGATGCCTAGCATTTACATCAAGAAACAAGATGGGATCACGACCGTTCCTGGATGCACTCGATCGTCCGCTTCGTTCCTGCATCAGATCGGCCAGGCGTCGCTGGTAGCCACAAGTCTGGACGACTACGTTCAGCTCGTGGCCAGTCTGGCAATGGACGTCCCCCGACTTTGTCACCTTCGACGCTCAATGCGTCAGCAGATGATCGAAACGGTCTGCGATGGCGTTCGATTCAGCCGTGATCTGGAATCGATTTACCGGGGCATGTGGCGTCGGCACTGTGGCGTGCCCGTTGAAGAAACCGGACTACCTCTGTTAAAACGAGCGGAGGCAGCCGCATGACGTTCAGCATCGACACTCTGAATCGTACTTACTGTCAACTGGTAGCCGAACGCGCGCTTTCTGTTTTGCCGTCGATCGGCAATTGGATTGGTCAGCAGGTGAACGTGTTTTTGCGACACGACGCTCAATACGTTTTTGCCATTCATCACCATCCGCAGATCGGCATGGCGAACGTTGTGCAGTTGCACAATGCTCGCTTTACTGTTGATGCCGGTGGTCGCCTGCAAACATTGCAGAAAGCCGGACCTCTGCCCAACAAGGCAAGCGTTCATGCCTTTGTGTCCGGACAACTTGCCGACGTCAGCGACGATATCTCCAGTCTGGATTCGTCAATGTGGTGGCCAGTCGTTTATAGACCGGACACGTGCTCCCACTTCATGACCAGCGAGCAGTCAGCGGACGCACCTGAAATGTGGCGGGCGGTCCTGCGCGCGGACCGAGTCCTGATGATTCCGGGGCCCATTAAAGTCTGGTGCCAGCGTCCGGCACTGATCCAGTGTGATCGTGCTGAACCGCTGATTTCCGGAGGTGTCCGATGATCACAGTCGCTGAGATGAAAACCGCCGCCGAGACAAAGATCACTGCCGAGCAATTTGCCATTTTTGGCGGTGTGCCGCTGTTTTCTGAGCCTCTTCATGTTGGTCAGCCTGTGTTGTCGGACCGCGAACAGCTACTGGCCGACTTCGACGCGGTGATGCAATCTGGTCAACTGACGAATCACGGACCGAAGGTTCGTGAATTTGAATCCACGGTCGCCTGCATGACCAGTGTTCGTCATTGTATCGCCACCTGCAACGCCACCATCGCTTTACAGATTGCTGCACGCGCGATGGGACTGACAGGTGAAGTGATTATGCCCGCCTTTACTTTCATTGCGACAGCTCATGCGATGGAGTGGATCGGACTGACGCCCGTATTTGCCGATGTCGATCCCGCGACCCATACGCTGGATGCAGATTCGGCGGAAGCCTGCATCACCTCACGAACCTCCGCTATATTGCCAGTGCATTTATGGGGACACGTTTGTCGACCGGAACAGTTTGCGTCAATGTGCAAGCGGCACGGACTGCGATTACTGTTTGATTCCAGCCACGCTTTTGGATGTCAGTCAAACGGCGTGTCAACGGGTGCCTTCGGCGACGCCGAAGTCTTTAGTTTTCACGCGACCAAGTTCATTCATGCCTTTGAAGGTGGCGCGATTATGACGAACGATGATCAGCTGGCTGAACGCTGTCGTCGTCTGCGAGCGTTCGGGATCTCCGGCCTGACCGAAGTGTCTGATGTGGGCACCAACGGAAAGATGCACGAACTCTCTGCAGCCGCTGGCCTGCGTTCTATTAAATCGATGCCCGCGATACTGACTGCCAACACAGACAATCGTCGTGCCTATGCTGATATTTGCGATACCGTTTCGGGTCTGTCGCTCACGCCGGTTCCACGCGGCAATTTCAGCAACAATCAATACCTTGTGTTTACCCTCGATGAACATCGATTTGGTCTGTCACGAGATCAACTCGTCAGCATTTTGCGGGCGGAAGGCGTGTTTGCACGCAGCTATTTTGCCCCCGGCTGCCACCGTTCGGAACCGTATCGCAGTGACAGCACCGGACGACATGTGCCGGTTCCCCTGCCTGTCTCTGAACAGCTTCTGAATTCGGTCCTGCAACTGCCGACGGGTATGGCGGTGTCGGTTGGTCAGATTCGGCAGATCGGCAGACTGATCGCTTCACTGCACCGCACTTGCCATCAGATCCAGCGGTTGTGGTCATTGTGTGACGGTCGTGTGAAATATCATCATGCCGACGCTGCCGCACCGCGCAATCTGACCCCGCCTGTCCCCGCTTTCAGAGAAGCCGGCTGATACAAATGAAAAGCCTGAATTCAGACAGCGTTTCTCGTGCAACTGAGTACGCGGTGCAACAGCCTGCTGCCAAGACGGACCCGTCGGTAATGCCGTCGCACGTTGTCGATGCCAGAACACTTCTGTGCGATCGTTTACTGAATTCACCCATTCCCAGGCACGAATTGATTCGCAATCTGGGTCTGTACACGTTGCCGATGGAGACACGTCGGACTCTGTTCTTCAGTGATCTGTACCAACAGATCGTAAACGTTCCCGGTGTGATTCTGGAATTCGGTACTCGCTGGGGGCAAAATCTGGCCATCATGCAGTCGCTTCGATCCATTCTGGAACCGTATCACCATCGCCGCCGCATCGTTGGGTTTGATACATTTGCCGGATTCCCGTCGGTCAGTGCCGAAGACGGACATGCCACTGCAGCGCACGTTGGTGCCTATGCTGTTACCGAGAACTATGACAGGTATCTGACAGACCTGCTGGCGCTGCGAGAACAACAATCTCCGCTGCCGGAAGTCCGTAAATTTGAAGTGATCAAAGGTAACGCACCGGAAATGCTTGAGCTGTATTTGAGACAGCATCCGGAAACCATTGTCGCCTTGGCCTACTTCGACATGGATCTGTATCAACCGACCGTGGATTGCCTGAACCTGATTCGTGATCGGCTGCCGGCTGGATCGATCGTCGGCTTTGATGAATTGAACCATGCCGCTTTTCCCGGTGAGACGACGGCGGTTCGCGAAGTTCTGGGACTGAAGAACATTCGACTTCGTCGGAGCCTGTGGAGCGGAGACGAATCCTATTTCGTCGTCGAATGAAGCAGGCTGCACAAGGGACAGGATCGAGTAAACATGATTTCACCGGGAAAACGACCTGATTATCACCAGATAACGGCTTGTACCGAATCGTATTTTGATCGACTTGGAGATTCACCCCTGGGAATGGGGTGGCCCAATACGCCGGACGCGATCCGGCGTTATCAAATCATGCTGGACGTAATCCGACCGCAACCCTCCCCGGCAGACTCGATCTCAATCCTAGATCTGGGTTGCGGCTGCGGCCACATGTATGAATACCTTCACAGCGAACAGTTTGGCGGTATACGGTACACCGGAATTGATCTGTCCGAGCGTTTTATCGACCAGTGTCATACCAAATATCCTGCGGCTGATTTTCGTCACGTGGACGTGCTGCAAACGCCTGAGCAACTGGAGATATTCGACTATGTCATTCTAAACGGCGTATTCACGTCTCGATGTGCAATGTCGTTTCAGCAAATGTGGGACTTTGCCAGATCCCTGCTGTCATGGGCATTCCACAGGGCTCGTCATGGCATCGCCTTCAATGCAATGGCCAAGCACGTGGACTGGGAACGAGACGATCTGTTTCATCTGCCGCTGGATACGTTTGCTGCGTTCGCGAGCGAAAGTCTGAGTCGGCATTTCGTCATTCGCAACGACTACGGACTCTACGAATTTGCGGCGTATGTTTACCATCTGAAAACTGGTGTTTAGCGCAGGCGGACACATCGTCGAAGTATCAAGTCCCTGTCGTATGACTGTAAGCGTCCGGGGAAACCATTCTTGCCAAGGTCGGTAGTCTTGGGTCCGGTGAATTCCGGTCTCTGGGCTTTTTCTGGTGAGGTAAGTTATGAGCGAATGGGAGCAGGTTTGGCGTGAGCGAATGGCGTGGCAGCCGTGGTCGGGGCTGACGGTGGCCGAGTGCTGCGAAGAGGCGGGCGTTTCGGTCGCCTCATTTTATCGGTGGAAGAAACTGCTGACGGAGCCACAAGGTCCTCGGCGTCTCCGATCGACGCGAAGATCGGAAGTTCAGGCATCAGGTTCAAAGAACCGAACGTCTCAGTTTGTGCCGATTGCCCTGCG
>CANJQC010000129.1 GCA_947476295.1 Planctomycetaceae bacterium
CAATCGCCGCAAAGGCCGGACTGCAGCGCAGCGATCTGATCGTGCTGGTGAATGATGCCATTATAACCAGTGTCACTGATTTTCAGCAGCAACTCGCCGTGTTCGGCAGCGGCGAACGAGTGTCTCTCACGATCAACCGCGAAGAACAACTGTTGCCCCTGGAATTGCTGATCCCATAGAGGAATCGGCGAGCAGTGCGGCGTCAGCCCACCGGTACATTGCCGTTCTTGTCCCTTGGACATTCAGTCCGAGCCCGTCGCCAAACTGAATCCCACTGCCGGAAGACTGCTGACGCACGACAATCTTTGGCCCGTCAACGATGCCCGGTCACACGACGGACAGGAATGTCCATCCTGCATAAGATTGTCCCAACTCGTTTCATACTACGCAGGACTCACAATTTCGGATAAACTGCAGTCCTTGACCTTTGCTTCTCCGGAGTCCACCGCACATGGAAATGCTGGCCATTGTATTGTCGTCCGCCGTGATTCTGACCATCGCCTACTTTACGTATGGACGGTGGCTGGCGCGCATGTTTCAATTGGATGACAGGACGCCGACACCCGCCGTCACGATGCGGGATGATGTGGACTACGTTCCGTGCCAGACTGGACCATTGCTCAGTCAGCATTTTTCGGCGATCGCGGCGGCCGGACCAATCGTCGGGCCGATTCTGGCCGGCGTTTTCTTCGGCTGGCTGCCTGCACTGATCTGGATTCTTGTTGGCTCGATCCTGATTGGCGGAGTGCATGACTTCGCGGCGCTGGTTGCATCGATCCGTCACAAGGCGACGTCGATTATTGAAGTGGTACGAATCCACATCAGCGGGCGAGCTTATCTGTTATTTCTGGCTTTTGTCTGGCTGGCCCTCGTCTACATCGTGGTCGCGTTCACCGATATCACTGCGACCATGTTTGTCGGTGCCATGGATCTGGAGACGGGGAAAGCATTTGCATCGATCGCAGATGCGAAAGCCGATCCAACGGCGAAGATACTCATTGAGTCCGGCAGTGTCGCATCGTCGTCATTGCTGTACCTTGTGTTGCCGCTCATCATGGGGCTCCTCGTAAGATCTGGCCGACTGTCGATGAACGCAGCCACTTGGATCTTTCTTCCGCTGGTGGGAGTTGCGATCTGGGTTGGACCGTTCATGCCGTTCAATCTTGATGTCGTGCTGCGGAGTCTAATGCCAAACCTGACTCCCGCTGAGTCTGCGCTGTACGCAGTTCGAAGCTGGGACATCTTTCTGTTGCTGTATTGCGCTGTTGCATCCGTCGCTCCAATGTGGCTGCTGCTTCAGCCTCGCGGCCAGCTGGGAGGTTATTTTCTGTATGCCGCACTCGGAGCCGGAGCGCTGGGCATTCTCATGGGCGGGCAGACGATTCAACAGCCAATGTTCACCGGCTGGATTCATCCGGTTCAAGGCGGAATCTTTCCTATGCTTTTCATTACAATCGCCTGCGGAGCGTGTTCTGGATTTCACTCGCTTATCTGTTCCGGCACGACGTCCAAACAACTGCGAACAGAAGGCAGTGCTCGCCCGATCGGGTATGGAGCCATGCTGTTGGAAGCAATGGTCGCGATCGTGTCGCTGTGCTGCGTGATGATGCTTCCAATCGGATCACCGCTTATTGAAAAACCGAATCCGAACTACATCTATGCGAACGGAATCGGAGCATTTCTGCAGGGAATCGGAATTTCACGAGCCATTGGCGTCGCGTTTGCGCTGATGGCATTCAATACATTTGTATACGACACGCTGGATGTCTGTACTCGGCTGGGTCGATTCATTCTGCAGGAGCTGACAGGTTGGAAGTCGGCTGGCGGGCGCTGGTTCGGGACTTTGCTGACCGCTGGCGTTCCAATCTTCTTTGTGATGAGCAAGACGGTGGATGCCAACAACAAAGTGGTTCCAGTCTGGAGAACATTTTGGAGCCTCTTCGGAGCCAGCAATCAGCTTCTGGCGGCATTGACGCTTCTGGGAGTGACCGTCTGGCTATGGCGAACTCGCCAGGCCATCTGGGTCTTTTTCGTCACCGGGTTGCCTGCTGTCTTCATGTACGTCATGAGTTCGTGGGCCCTAGTGACAATTGTCCGGCAGCAGTTTGCCAAGACTGGCCCCACCGATCCCGTCGCCTGGATCGCCGTAGTGCTGCTGGTACTCGCCGGCCTCATGCTCATAGAAGGCATTGCCGCCCTGCTTCGCCGCAATCCCGCCGCCGGAGATTTGTCTCCGGCAATGTCATAGATTGCCAGTTGATTGAGCAGTGCCGCCTGGTATCGCCATTCACCTGTCGCACTTGTTCAGTCTCCGTATTGGTGATCTTTGCGCTACAAGTTTGCTGCGAGAACATCTAATTTGGTCGAAATTCTCGTCTCGAACGTTTACTTGCTGACCGGTACACAAGTTGCTTGATGGAGGTTCTGTACTGTCGGCATCGGTGGACACATGCCGTACAGTGTGGTGTTTAATCTCAATACAGAAGGACTCAGGTTTCATGATTCCTTAACGTAGGGGACAAAAAATACCGCATGGCGTTGGATTGAATCTTATACAGAAGGACACGGGGATCATGAGTACTGGTTTTCTGATCGACATGGATGGTGTGATCTATCGAGGTTCTGAACTTATTCTAGGTGCGCGGCAATTCATCGTGAAGTTGCTTGATGAAGACGTACCATTTCTATTTCTCACAAACAACAGTCAGCGCAGTCGAAGAGATGTGGCAACGAAGCTGAATCGCATGGGAATTCCGATTCAGGAAAAACATGTCTTCACCTGTGCGATGGCGACCGCTCGCTTTCTCGCTCGACAACTCCCGAATGGAACGGCATTCGTGATCGGCGAAAGTGGGTTGATGAATGCGTTGCACAGCAACGGTTACTCGATTGTGGATTCGCACGCCGACTACGTCGTCGTAGGAGAAGGCCGCACTCTTTCATTCGAACTTGTGGAACGGGCCGTTCAATTGATTATGGAAGGCGCAAAGCTGATTGCCACCAATCTGGACCCCAACTGCCCGACACAGACGGGGACTCGCCCAGGCTGCGGAGCCGTGGTGGCTTTGCTGGAAAAAGCAACCGGTATTAAGGCATTCAGCGTCGGAAAACCAAGTCCCGTAATGATGCGTGCAGCTCGCAAGGAACTGGGGCTTGAGGCGGCCGACACCACGATGATCGGCGATACCATGGACACAGACATTCTGGGAGGCGTGCAGATGGGCTATCGCACAATCCTTGTTCTGTCCGGATCGACAAGTCGGGATGATCTGAAGGATTTCGCATACCGACCGGATCTGGTTGTGGACTCCATTGCCGATCTCCTGGATCCGTCGCCTGCAATTCGGCGTTTCCTGAATGATGTTCTGCCTGCCGAATCGATGCTGGCTGGATGAACCTCAGCCGACGCCCGGACATTGTCGGTCCGGGCGTCTTTAATTGAGCAGTCCGCTGCCGGATAGTTTCACAACTTCGTCGGGCGTCAATGCTCGGTCGAAAACGGCGATTTCATCGAGACGGCCTTCCCAATTATCGGCATTGTCGCTGCGGCCGCCGAAATAGAACTGCTGGAGTTCCACCGGGGAGACGGGAACGGAATCCTGTTGAATTTCCGGTTCGGCGTTCCCATTCAGATGCACACGGATCATCGTCCCTTCCCGTATCAGAACCACATGACTCCATGTCCAGCGATCGATCGTGGTCGTGCCGATCAAAGGAATTTGGCCGGTGCTGCCGCCATGCTGAAAGATGAGCTTTCCGGGCACTGTCGCGGTTCCGCCGATTCCCAAATGGTCACCATGAGGACTCAGGCCATGATTATTGTCACGTGACACGATCCAGCCTGCGGTGCCTCGGCCTTCGTTCGGCATTCCGTTCCATAGCCACAATGAAACCGAAAAACGATCATTCAATTTCGGGAACCGAGCGCTCAATCTGCCGCCGACAAAATGCGCTGCGCGATTGATTTCAGATCCGAAGCAAAACGCATCCGATCGTGGCCCTGCCAGAAAGAAAACCACGCCGGGTTCATAGATGGCATCGTGATGATGCGGCGACGAATCAATGGCGTGAGGTGCCGCCATCTCGTCCATGCGCCACCACGCCACGGGCTTCATGGTGGTGATGGCTTTTGCGGCAGAACCCTGTGTCTGGACAAACGGTCGGCGAGTTTTTCCCGTAACTTCTTCCAGCATCTGCAAGTCGGCTTCCGCTATTTTGGGTTCGGCTAAAACTTCCAGTCCGGCAGATCGAGCGGTCCAGGTATTGTAACCGCCAAGTAAATGCTGTTCCGGCGGAGGAATATAGCCATCGCCTCCGTTCGCCAGTTCAATCACCATCGTCTGTGGCAACGGCGACTGAAGTTTCAGTTTCAATCCGGTCAGCGCGTATGTTTCGTTGGGAGTTGTCGCGATTGCGATATCACCAATCCGAAGCGCCTGGAGGACCACCTCCGTTGATTGCAACTGATGCAAAATCAACTGTTCGCGCGCGTAGACTTCTTCCGTTGTCTGCGGCGGATTGTCTCCGAGCGTCGCGACAATACGTTCGGCCCATTCCAGTAACTGCTTGCTGGGAACACGATAGTTGAGCGGCAACCGTCGTTCTGTCATTGCGAGGTCAGATGTGGCCGAGTATGCGACGGCATGATACGCATTCAGAGCAATCTTCAGCAGGCCGTCTGTGTACTCCGTCACGGTTGGACTTTGCATTGGAGCGTCAGCGGGCTGGTTGTAGTCACGTCGCCAGATATCGCCGCTGCATCCGTGAGACATGATGGCGACAAACGGAGGAGCTTCGTCGTTTGAGTCAGCCGTTGAGCCAGGTGAAACCTGTTCCTGAAAGCCGTTGCAGAAGAGTCCGAAATAGTCCGGGTGCAGGGCTTCGGGAACGGAAAAATAGTGCATCGAAAAATTCGACAACACGGCAATCGGCCGACCTTCCGGAGATTTGAACGCGATCATAGACAGATCAGGATCTTCCGGGCCGGATTCTCCGGTGACGTTGTCCGGATTTGCACCGGCGTGCATGTTGGCACGCATCGTTGGATTGCCAAATGGATCAATCGCGATACGATCCGGGCGAATGATCCAGCGGCGAAGCGCGGTATAGTCTGCAGCATTGCGAACGGCCCAGCCGACTTCCGCAGGCTCCAGATGCGATTCTGCCTGAACGATCGCTTCCGCAAGTCTGTCACGCAGAAACACAACGTAGTGTTCGTCCTGCTCTGTGCCGAGACACCCCATTGACGACGGTGCCGTGTGCGTGTGTGTGGCGGAGATCAGCATCCGGTCCGGCCTGATCTTCGTGCGCTGTGCGGCGAGCTGCTTGGCGTCGTCCAGAACGATTCGACCGATCATACAACTATCGACCACGACGATCGCAATGCGTTCGGATCCATTGTCCAGCACAATCGATCGTGCATACAGCGGTGCGACAGCTTTCTCAGCGGATCGGCTGGTCATGCCACCGTTGACCAGTACTGGAAACTGCAGCGGCGTGATGTCCACGATCGCCGCACCCGACTTCAGCTCAGCCTGAACGACTTGTGCAGCAGTGCAGACGGCGGCAACGCACAGTGTCAGATTCCACACGATTCTCATCGATTTCTCCCCTTGCAATTGTCAACACACGACCACATTCTATCGGATCAGCATCGCGTCGCCATAGCTGTAAAACCGGTAACGCTCTTCAATCGCTTTTCGATAAGCTTCCATCGTCAATTCGTATCCTGCCAGCGCAGCCACAAGGACCAGCAGCGTGGAGCCGGGCAGATGGAAGTTTGTCAGCAGACGATCAATCACCTGAAACGGATAGCTTGGACGAATAAACAACTGCGTGCGACCATCCCACGATTGTAACTGACCGCAGGCCAGGAACGCGGATTCCAGAGTTCTCACAGTCGTCGTACCGACGGCCGTTACATGGTGCCCGTTTGATTTCGTTACGGCGATCGCCTCTGCCGCATCAGACGGAAGACGACACCACTCGTCGTGCATTCGATGATCAGAAAGTCGTTCGGTCGTGACCGGTCGAAACGTGCCGATGCCGACGTGCAGTGTGACTTCTGCAGAATTGACTCCTCGATCTCTGCACTTTTGCAACAGCTCAGGACTGAAATGCAGCCCGGCGGTCGGAGCTGCGACGGCACCGGGTTGAGATGCATACGTTGTCTGATACCGGATTTGATCGTCAGCATCCGCCAGATTGCGACCCATATACGGCGGCAAGGGGAGACTGCCGTATTCCGTCAGGATTTCCAGCGGCGTGCGAGGATCGGAAACATCAACCTGCCAGCTTCCGTCATCCAGTTTTTGTTTGAGTCTCAGCAGGAGCGGCACTCCTGAATGTCTGCGATCCGATCCACAGGCTTCCAGTTGCTCTTCATAGGCGCGCACGACCGTGATCGTTTCACCAGCCTGCAGACGGCCACGCGTGTCGCATAAGATTATCCATTCGCCGGGAGCCGTCTGTTCCACAAACAATCCTTCCCAGCGTCCATTGGTCGCCGTTCGGAAACCAAACAGCCGCGCCGGGAGGACCTGCGTGTTGTTAAACACCAGCAGGTCTCCCGGATCAAGCAACGACGGCAAGTCACGAATGTGCAAATGCTGAATCGAGCCCTGTTCACGATCCACCACCAGCAGCCGTGAATCATCACGCCGCGCGGCGGGACGTGAAGCGATTAGTTCAGGTGGCAGATCGAACTGCCATGTTGAAAGCTGATCAGGATCCAGTTGTGACATAGCGAATTTTACACATCAGCACGGCAACGGCAACGACGTCAGGCTTTTGCACCCGGCACCCTTGCGTTTGGCGAGCGGCAGGGCGTCAGCCCTCCGAGTAAATGCCGGGATATTTGCCGTGAATACGAAAAACTGTTGCTGTCGAGCGAACCTGTCGGAGCGGGCTGTGTTTTTTGGGCATAGGCTTTGCTTTGAGAAATCAAAGCCGGGTTTTCTGAGTGCAGATTCCTCGAGGATTGCGAAAAATGTTGCGAGAAACAAGCAAAACCCATGTATTGGCGTCCGTCTCCAATGATCGTGATCTTCCAACCGGCAGCAGCTTCATCACCATCAAGATGCCATCTTTACCGGCGTTGATGGCTGAACAATCGGGCACTCGCCACGACACCGCCAGTGCAACGCAGATGGTGAGCTCCCGCAACAGACTGCTGGCCAGCGGTTCAGTCATCGCTGACGGACATTCGCTCAGTTTTACTCAATGGGCACAGATTACGTGCGGAATTCGGCAGCGAATGGAAGCGGTGTCCGCGTGTCTGAACGAAGTCTTTAAGAACCGAGCGTTCCCGGAATTCCTCCGTCAAAATGGCGGTGTCGTCAGATTGCTCCGCAGCATTACCGATCAGATCGGTGAAGTGACGCGGGAATCGATATCATGGGGATGGCTGGCAGCGACAGACATTTATGTTGCGACCGACGGTCAGATGATGGTCATCGATCATAACCTGTCTGTTCCGACTGGTATGGAACTTCTCACTAGGCTGGTCGATCGATCACGTACGGAATCAGTCGCCGCGATCAATGATCTGGGTCGCTGGATGGCCGATGCTGCGGTAACGTACGGCAGAGGTTCTGAAGCTTCGTCAACGGTTGTGCTCGATCCATGTCGATACAACCCGACGTTTCGTGAAAATGAATTCCTGGCGCGTACTATTGGGGCGCAGGTTGCTCATGCTGGCGAATTGGTCGTCTCGAAGGACGGCGTGGAGCTTGTGTCTGGCATCAAGCGAACCAAAATCACCACGATTGTGCGTCGCGTCGATGACGATCTGCTCGACCCCAATTGCTTTCGACCGGATTCCTTGGTCGGCCTGCCTGGACTTTGCAAGGCATGGAAAAACGGTCTCGTGAATATAGTGAATCCGCCAGGCAGCGGCGTGGCCAGCATTCGCAGTTTCACTCAACTGGTACCTGAGATGATTCGTGAGTTTCTGGGCGAGGAACCCGCGTTACCAGTCGCCGTGTCACGAGCATGCTCGGCAACGGATGTGATGCAGAAGTTGATCGAAAACCCGGCTCGGTTCGCAGTGAGGACCAACGATCAGATGCATCCTGCGCGGCCCTGCTTCGGAGATTCCGCGACGAAGGCCGAAACACTCTCAATGCTCGACGCCGTTCGCCGGGATCCGGAAAAGTTTGTGAGGCGCGACCTGCTTCCTGTCTCAGAACCGCGAGGATTCAACCTCCGCGTGTTTTCGAGCATGGGCAAAGGCTTCTACATGCCTCGCTGTGGCATCGGTCGTCACTGTCAGTCCGACGGTGGTGCCACGCTGGCAATCAATGATGATGTGTCAGCATGCTTCGTTGGCTGACTTGCGCCAGTGGCTTCAAGGAAAAAACTCGGCAAAGATGATGTCGCCGGTTGCGGTTATGGACTGAGTCCGTGAGAATTCGGGTTTTCATGAACTCCATACCTCTACAGGGCGGTTGACGTCAATGAAGTCGCTTGAGTGTGGCCAGCGGGTTGGCGTCATTGGGCTGGGATTGATGGGAATGGCGATCGTCGATCGGTTGCTGGAACATCAATATGTCCCATATGTCTGGAATCGAACGCGGGAAAAAGCGAAGCCGCTTTTGGATCGAGGGGCTTTGTGGAGTGACAATCCGATTGCAGACACCGACAGGGTGATTGTAAGTCTGTATTCAAGTGAGGTTGTGAATGTGGTCCTTCAGCGACTGACGAGCAGCCTGCGGCATGGACAAATCGTGATCGACACGACGACCGGCGACCCCGAACAAAGTGTCATCTTGGCGCAACGGCTGGCGAAATCCGGGGCGAGTTATCTCGACGCGCCGATTTCCGGGTCAAGTGAACAAACGCGGAGGGGCGAAGCGGCGGTCATTGTCAGCGGTCAACAGCAGGCATTCGATGCCTGCCGTGATCTTTGGCCGATTCTTGGTAAGAATGTGTTTTATGTCGGGGCGAGCGGCAACGCGGCCAAAATGAAGTTAGTCAGCAACCTAGTCCTTGGTTTGAATCGAGCGGCCCTGGCGGAAGGGCTTGTGTTTGCGGAATCTCTTGGTCTCGATCCAACTTCTGCGCTGGAAGTGCTTCGTGGAAGTGCCGCCTATTCACGGCAGATGGACACCAAGGGACGCAAGATGATTGACAGCGAGTTCTCCGTTCAGGCCAGGCTTTCACAGCATTTGAAAGATGTGCGTTTGATGCTGGACGCCGCGTCCACCTCCGGGCTCAATCTTTCACTGGCAGAGACACATCGCCAGCTGCTGGAACGAGCTGAATCTTTGGGTCTTGGCGAACTGGACAACAGCGCGATCATCGAGGCAATACGGAGGCCGGCATCGTGAATGAGAGTAAGCTTTCTCGTGGCGCACGTATTTCGGTGTTGCTCGCAGCCTGCCTCGGCCTGCTGTTTGATGGCATTGAGCTTGGACTGATGCCGGTGGCGTCGCTGTCTGTGTCGAAGAGCCTTTTGGGAG
This sequence comes from Planctomycetaceae bacterium, assembly GCA_947476295.1. Taxonomy (GTDB): domain Bacteria; phylum Planctomycetota; class Planctomycetia; order Planctomycetales; family Planctomycetaceae; genus SXXK01. The sequence goes on from CANJQC010000129.1 coordinate 9,462, forward strand.
ATGCATACACTTCAGAAGCAGGCGGCGACTGGTTCGCGAAATTTGCGGCAGCGCTGATGTTTGGAGCAGCGCTGGGCGGAATTTTCCTTGGGAACCTAGGGGATCGCATCGGTCGAACGCGCGCGATGGGAATCAGTATTCTGTTCTATTCCGTCTTCGCGGCAATGGGCGCGTGGGTTCAAACTCAGGAGCAAATGCTGATCCTGCGATTCCTGGTCGGGCTGGGAGTCGGTGGTATGTGGCCAAACGGGATCGCCTTGGTCGCAGAATGCTGGTCGAGCGCATCGCGTCCGCTGGTGTCCGGCGTCATGAGTGCCGGGCTGAACCTGGGAATACTGCTGCTGTCGCAATTGGCGCGACTGTGCCCGATCACCCCGGATTCCTGGCGGTGGCTGTTTTATCTCGCAGGCATCCCCGCTGTGCTGGGAATCGTGGTGTTGGCAGCGCTGCCCGAGTCTCCCACATGGCTGGCTAATCGTCGAGTTGCCAGACGTCCGCCTCCACCGATACGTGAACTGTTCCGGCCCGAGCTGCTGAAGATCACAATTGCGGCAATCATCATTGCCTCTATTCCGATGGTCGGAGCCTGGTCGGCAAGCAAGTGGATGATTCCGTGGGCCGACAAAGTCGCCGGAGCAACAGATGCAGGATACAAGGCGACGACGCAGGGCTGGTGGGCTCTCGGTGCGACACTTGGAAGTTTCATGGGCGCGCAGCTGGCCAGCTGGCTGGGGCGCCGGACCAGCTATCTGCTGATCAGTCTGGGTGCGACGCTGTTGACCATCACGATGTTTCAGTGGACTGCGCCGCTGCAACCATCATTTCATCCCATCGTGTTTGCTCAAGGATTTGTAGCCACGCTGTTCTTTGGATGGCTGGCCGTATTTCTGCCTGAACTGTTTCCCACTCGTATCCGCGCTACAGGCAGCGGCCTGGCGTACAATGCAGGACGATTTGCGACGGCCGTTGGCGTACTGCTGGCCGGGAGTCTGTTCGCGTATCTGGGCGGCGATTATTCACGCGTTGGGACGATTTGCGCGTCGGTCTATTCACTTGGAGTACTCGTCATCTGGCTGGCTCCGGCAAAGAGCGAGGAGCTATCGCGTGACTGAGAACGCCTGACAAACTCTGCACGTCTGATACAGAGCATCAGGATATTCACTGGAAAATAGACAAAAAACACATTTTCTTAATCTAAACTGTACCGTTCAGTTCTATGATTCAGAGCTGGTACTTTTTGATTGAGGCTGAACATGAAAATGCGATTTTTTCTGACGGGGGCTGCTGTATTTCTGCTGACGGCGGGCTCGCTGGCTGCGGCATGGAAATTGTTCCCGGCGCCGGTTGGCGCCGCTGAAGCGACTTCAACACCGCCGTCCGACTTCGGCATTGGCGCTCTGGGACGGATCGAACCCTGCAGCGAAGTCCTGCATATTAACGCTCCGTCAGTTCTGGAACCGGCGTTAATTCAAGAGCTGCTCGTCAAGGTGGGCGACCCGGTGAATGCAGGCCAACTGCTGGCTCGATTGGATTCGCATCGCCGTGAACTGGCGGACGTCGCTTCATCGCGCGCGGCATTGAAACTCACAGAGAAGAACCTTGCGAAAGTTCTGGCAGGTGCGAGGGCCGGAGATATCGCGGCTCAGGAGGCACTCATTGAGCGGACTCAGTCTACGCTTTCGCTTGCTCAAAGAAAATTTGAGCGTTCCGAAAAGCTCGCTCTCGGCAAAGCCATCAGCACTGACGATTTCGATGTGGCGCGGTCAGAACTGGAAACTGCGCAGCGTGAATTGCGTCAGCATGAAGCGACATTGCTGGCGCTGAAGGAAATCCGAACCGTCGATATTGATTACGCTCAAGCCGAAATTGAACAGGCAACTGCTGCACTGGAACGTGCCGAAGCAGACCTCGAAATCACGATGATCAGGAGTCCCATCGATGGGATCGTGCTGGAAGTCAATACGCGGGTTGGTGAACGTATTGGCCCGGACGGTCTGCTTGAACTGGGTGATACTTCAGAAATGGACGTGGTCGCAGAAGTTCATGAGACCGATGTCATTCGCGTTCGACCTGGACAACATGCAGACGTGAATTTACGAAACTGGGGCGAGACCCTGCATGGCCACGTCATTGAAATTGGACGCCTAGTGGGACGCATGGATGTGCTGTCAAACGATCCTGTCGATGATACCGATGCCCGAGTCGTCGAGGTTCGAATTCGACTCGACAACGCATCGGGCGAACTGGTTGCCGGAATGTCGTATGCGCGCGTTGAGGTGATGATTCAACCGTCGGCATCCACGCCCGCGTCGAGCGAGGCTCCACCGGGAACCTCGCACAGTACGACGATGACTCGTAAAGAATAATCCATGAGTCAGCGCATTCCTTTGGCGTGGCTGCAACTGCGGCATGAGAAAATGAAACTGTTCGCAGCGGTCTCTGGTGTGATGGTGTCTGTCGTTCTCATGTGGATGCAGTTGGGTTTGCTGCAGGCATTGTTTGCAAGTGCGGTCGAATTCCACGGATCAGTCAATGGGGAACTTATCGTCATTCATGGGCAATACGAGTATCTCCTGCGCAATCAGCCGTTCTCCAGTCGGCTCCTTCATCGGGTTCTCGGAAGTCCCCATGTGCAGGAGATTTACTCAATCTACGCGGCGCCGGTCGAGTGGAAGAATCCATGGAACGGCGAGCGGAGAACGATTCAGTGTTACGGGATCGACACGGACAAGCCGGCGATAAATCTTCCAATGCTGGACAGTCAGTTGGCGGTGCTTCGACAGACTGACGCATTTCTCTACGACCGCAAGGCACGGCCGGGCTTCGGCCCGGTACTGGAAGAGTCTGCCAAAGGAACGCTGATTGAACCCGAAATCAATCGGCGAAAAATGACCCTGAAGGGACTTACCGAAATTGGCGCTTCCTTCGGAGTTGACGGCAACATCATCGTGAGTCACGCAAATTTTCTGCGACTGGTTTCCGATCGTGCATCGGGTGAAATTGATTTCGGAGTGATCAAGCTGCGCCCAGGCGCAGACGTGGTCGAAATGCAGTCGCAGGTCCAGGCCATTTTGGGCAAAGAGGTCAATGTTTTGACACGCGATGAACTTTGTGAACGTGAACTTTTGTATTGGCGTCGAGCTACGCCCATTGGAATTGTCTTTTCGACAGGCACCTTCGTAGGCTTTTTCATTGGCTTCATCGTTGTTTATCAGATCCTGTACACGGACGTGACAACTCACTTGCCGCATTTTGCAACCATGAAGGCCATGGGATTTTCGAACGGTTATCTTTTCCGCATGGTGCTGAGTCAATCGCTGCAACTGGCCATGCTGGGATTCGTCCCAGGGTCCATCATTGCCGGTATCCTTTACGCCGGATTGCGTTCAGCGACTCTGTTACCGTTGCGTCTTGAGTTATCTCGCGGCATCTTCCTGCTGGCGGCAACGATCCTGATGTGTGTGATCTCGGGAACACTGGCAATCAGAAAACTGCGGACAGCAGATCCTGCAGACGTTTTTTGAAACCGCTTCATCATGAACAACATCTCGACATACCCGATTATTTCCGCAGAAGGCATCAACTTTGCCTTCGGTCAGGGGGAATTGCGAAAGCAGATTCTGTTCGACATCGAGTTCGAGATTCAGCCCGGAGAAGTCGTCCTGCTGATGGGGCCCTCAGGGTCCGGAAAGACAACCCTCCTGACGCTGATTGCTGGCCTGCGGACTCTTCAGGAAGGCCGACTGAATGTGCTGGGACATTCACTGTCCGGAGCGTCGCAGGCGGAACTGCTGGTACTGCGACGCAAGATAGGATTCATTTTTCAGGCCCACAATCTTCTGCCTTATCTGACGGCATTGCAGAACGTTCAGGTGATGTTCGATCTGCATCCGGAAGTCACTCCTGTCGAAGGCCGTGACCGCGCGAGTCGATTATTGCAGCAGGTAGGACTGGGCGAACGGCTTCATTACCACATTTCGCGTCTCTCTGGCGGACAGCGTCAGCGTGTTGCTGTTGCTCGAGCCCTCGTCGGCAATCCACAAATTGTTCTCGCTGACGAACCCACCGCAGCTCTGGACGGCGCGTCGGGGCGAGAAGTCGTGAATCTTCTGCAAGCGCTGGCACGCGAACAAAATCGTCCGATTCTGATGGTCACGCATGACGCGCGAGTCGTCGATATTGCCGATCGAATTCTTCACATGCAGGATGGTCGTCTGACCAACAACTCCCGTGACTCTTCACCCTTGACCAGCCTTGCAATGAATTCGGAGACTTCCACATGAACACAATCGCACCACTCTCGAAATCTGACCAGAAGCGATTGCAGATTCTGGTGGCCGGCCGAGACCTGTTCATGGCTCAGGGATACGCCGACACCAGCATGGACCAGGTAACGGCCAAATCCGGTGTCTCCAAGGCTACGGTCTACAATCATTTTCCTTCGAAGGAAATCCTGTTCGAAGAAGCTGTAAGAACCCGTTCCGAAGAAGTCTTCGCCGTGCTGCCACGTCTTGATGTTGAACATACCGATCCGAAAGAGATGCTGACGCAGTACTTTCACACACTGCTGGAAATTCTGTTTTCCGAAGACGGTGCGTGCATGTGTTTCCTGCTGATGTCAGAAGGACGCCGCTTTCCGGAAAATGCCCGCTTGATCTACGAAACAGGATTCGGTCGCGGACTTGATGAAATGGCCGAGTATCTTTCGAGAGCCAATGCATCAGGCAGGATCGAGGTGGCGGATCCTGAGTGGGCAGCAAGGCGACTTCTCGCCGTTGTGATGCCTCCGCTGCCGATGATGTGCGCCGGCTTTCAACCACTGCAGGCCCCGGAGATCCACGAGGTTCGCCGCGCCGTGAGCTTCTTTCTTCGAGGCATTACGGGAGACCACTCACCGCCTGGTGCATAGCCACGAGCCAAAAAGGCGGAAACGTGGTCATGTCCGAATGGAGGTTGGAGGCCATCTGAAGCCAGGCTCCGTGATTGTTCATCCATCTGAAACGAAGTGTAAAGCCAATCAATCCGGTCTCTTGACGCTTCTATGCTGCAGTCGATGCCATCCATGAGACCAGAAAGACGCAGCTGTTTTAGTTGAACCACGTCAGGAAGATGAAGAATTCACCGCGAAAGCCGTTCATGATGCGCGTCCACGATTCGGGGTCCGTTCGTTCGCCCTTTTCCAGATAAGGGTGCAAACCTGTTCCCTGCAGCCAGAGAACAAGATCCAGACGAGTGGGCTCCGTAAAGACTCTCCGAAGATTGATCCCCAATTCCGAATTCATCGGAAAATCTCCGCCAAACAGCATCACGCCACCTTCCACTCCACGCCAAAAAGGCAGCAGTTTCTTCCCCTGCAGAATGGCTTCGGACTCATCGAGGAAGGCCTGCCACTGCACCTGCATCTCCTGAGAGACCAGCATGCCGCCCATTGCTGCGGTTTGCTTTGGATTCGGCAGCCATTCATGATCATTATCTGTTTCCGCATTGATCAATTTCCATGAATCGCGGCTGAGCGAAATCACAGATTCCAGATGAGCGAGAGCGGCTTTCATTCGCTCTGGTTCAACACACTCGAAGTTGATTGTGTGAACCAACGCTATAATGTCTAGGACGTTTTGCGTATTGAATCCATTAAACGGCCCGGCTCCTTCAGTGACAAGGTAAGTGTAGGGCGTGTCAATGTCGGGATAAAACAGATGAGCAGTTCGTTCAAACAGATCCTTCCAGTCATACGCCAATACGACCTCGCCCAAAGTCGACATGATGTGGCAGTAACCTCGCAGCCAGAGTACATCACCATCGTCGAACGCGATTACAAACTGATTGACATCAGGATCGAGTTCATTGATGCGACCGCCGCCCTGAACGGCTTCCAGTACTCGCCAGAGTGATTCTTCATCTGCGGCCACGCCGTCACCATCCAGATCGAGGCGAATCTGACCAATCTTCAGCCTGAGTTTCACGTTGGATGGTTTCGTTTCTGCAAGTGTTGCTTCCGCCACCTTCAGACCATCCAGAAATCCTTCCACCATACGACATGCCTTCTCATAAGAAAGCTGTTCGGGCTTTGAATTCTCCCCGATCGGCAATCTCATAAAGGGCATGGCTCGCCGACGATTACCGAGCAGCCCGTAGCGAAACTGGTCCTGGCCAAGTTTCTCGACAGCCTGCAGAAACTGAATAACTCCGAGGCTGAATCGGGCTTCCTGATCCTGTGGCTGCGCTGCCAGAATTTTCTGCATTGCTGTTGAGCCCTCAGCGAGCCGGCCCTCAGTAAGATATTTTTCGACGGCGGGTGATTCGTCAGCGTATGCAATGCAGGAGCAAACTGCCATCGCAGCGATGACCACTGCCGACGCAGAGATCGCCCGGACTGTCATTCGGGGTTGTATCAGCATTGAAAAACTCCCCATACCTAGTGAGGAAAAACTTTGAACCGATGACAGTGTATCGTGATGAAGATCTTCTTTCTGAGGCCAGATCGGGCGAATCGACAGATCGCTCTTATGGATCCAAAATGCAGCCCCTGCTTCCGTCGCTTGAGTCTACGCTTTCCAGAGTTTCTCGTCTAACCAGTCAGCAACACTGGTGCGAAGCTGCAAAGCGGGTGCAGTCGCCGATTTCGGTAGGTTTTGCTTGCCGAGCAGGAATTCGCGGCCACGCCGCGACCAGCGCGAGTCGCGGTCGAAAGGACGGCTACGCGGCGGCGTGGAGCGGATGTGCGACCCATGGCGGCTCGCCTTGCGACGAAAGTCCTTTCCGGCAGAAAGGACCTACTTTAACAATCATCCGCGACTACAGCGTGCAAAGCGCCGGCAGCCGCATTGCGAGCATTCCTGGGAAGCGAACAACATGGGCGGACCAGAAAGTTTCCGAGTGGTAGTTCGAGTAGGGTCAAGGGCGTTCAGTTCTTGTCAGGAAACCCATTCTGGGGTATGCCGTCCGGAAATCGTTAGAGTGGAACCTCAACTGCTGCGATCGTGGCGCGGGACGATGCGCCCCGCTTCGCCATTCTCCTCAACACAGGGAGTCACTCTCATGTTTCAGACCTCCACTTCCAGCTTGCGATTCCACTGGTTTCCCCGTGTTGGACTGGGTGAGAATCCGGGCAACAAGTTCGTCGTCCTCTGTTTTGATGCCGCGACGGGGCAGAAGCAGTGGCAGCGCGAGATCGCCATCGAAGGGGAAACGTTGGCGAAGATTCATGAGTCCAACAGCTATGCCTCCGCGACACCGGCTGCGGATGCTGAGCGGGTCTATATCTACCACGCCCGGCTGGGCAACGCCGTTAAGGAAAAATGTAGGGTGAGGAATTGAGTTGGCTGAATGCTTGTTTTTGTTTGGTGTTGGCTTTGATGACGATGGGGTTCTGGGCCGATGGTTTGTCTTTTTTGTTGGGTCTGTAGCGAGCGGTCTTGC
>CANJQC010000130.1 GCA_947476295.1 Planctomycetaceae bacterium
CTGCTCACATCTGCATGGCACCTGCCTCGCGCGATGCGCCTGGCAAACCACAACGGTCTGAAACCACTCCCGCTTCCCGCAGATTTTCGCACTGGCGCCAACGTCGAGGGATTCACGACCGGTCAGATCGTGGAATCTATGATCCCCAACGGCTTTGCACTGGAAGCAACCTGTTCATTTGCGAAAGAGTATCTGGGAATGCTGGTGGGTCGGTAGAGGTTGGTGGGGCTCTTGGTAATTCCTGTAGCCTGGAATTGCAAGATCGAGACAATGGCAGCGATGCACACGTCTTTCGTGGCACAACAAGTATTGTTTCGGGAGCATCGCCCGACAAACGACGGACATGAATGTCGATCCTGCGTCGCTGCAGCAACGAGCTAAATAGCTTGGTAATCATCATCCGGATAAATTGGCGTTAGTCCGACTGCGTTCAAAATCGTAATTTCGCGGCTCCGCATAATCGCCTTTTCTTCATGTGACAGATCGTCGTAACCGCAGATGTGGAGCAGGCCGTGGATGACGTAAAGCGTAAGTTCATTCATCGCCGTCCATTTGCCGGCAGAAGCCATCTCAGATGCCATTTGTGCACTGGCGATGATCTCGCCTTGAATCATCGCGCCCGCTGCACGCAGATCGCCAGTTGCGTCAACAGGATCAATGGCTTCGTCGTTCAGCGCGAAGTCAAGTTGAAAACTGATGACGTCTGTGGGATAGTCATGTTGCAAATGCTCCCGGTTAATCCGATGAATGGCGTCGTTATCGACAATGGAAATACTCAGCACTGCCGATGAAACGTTTTCGATCTGCAGCGCGCGTTCGATCGCACGAGTCAATGCCTGAACGTCGATCGGAAGCGTATCCTGACTGTCTGATATGTCAATTTCGAACGACATCGTTACGCCGTTCGCTGACCGGGATAACGGACGCGACCGTGGTGCGCTGCGAGCAGTGACTTGATTAGCGACTCTTCGACGATCCGGATTTCGTTCAGTTTCAGGTTGCATTCATCAAACTGGCCATCCAGCAGCCGCTTCATGGTGATCTCGTGAACCAGCGACTGAACGCGTTTTGGCGTTGGTTCTTTCAATGTACGACTGGCGCTTTCCACTGCGTCAGCCAGCATCAACACAGCGGTCTCACGAGACTGCGGCTTTGGGCCGGGATAGCGAAAGTTGGATTCACTGGCATCAGTGCGATGATCCACGTCAGCCTTTCGAGTCGCTTCGTGATAGAAATACTCTACCAGTGTTGTGCCGTGATGCTGCTCAATAAAATTCACCAGCGGATCCGGAAGATTGTTTTCTTCGGCCAGTTCCAGACCATCTTTGACGTGCCCGATGATAATGAGCGTACTCATCGCAGGCGCAAGCGATTGATGATGGTTCTCAGATCCCTCCGTCATGTTTTCGATGAAGTATTCCGGCTTCAGCATCTTGCCGATGTCGTGAAAATACGCCCCAACGCGTGTCAGCAGGCCATTCGCACCAATTGCTTCCGCCGCCGCCTCTGCAAGGGACGCCACGTTCATTGAATGATTGTAAGTTCCCGGGGCGCGGCGTGCGAGTTCCTGCAACAGCGGATGCGAGACGCCCGTGAGTTCCAGCAGACTGATGTCGGTCACAATTCCAAAAGCCTGTTCAATAAACGGCAAGCTGCCTGCGACGAGATAGCAGCAGACCAACGCCCATCCTGCGAACTTCAAGGCGGTCACAACGATGGCCAGGTTTCGCCATGCGTCGTCGTTGCCTTCGGCCTGGATCACACTGGTGCTCCAGACCGCGTAGAACGAAACGGTCGCCACCAAAAAGCCGGCCTTGACCATTACCAGCCGCGACTTGATCCGGCGCAAGGGAATGGTTGATGTGACGCAAATAGTCATTAGCGTCAGAAAATGACCAATGTCACTTAACGTGGCCATCGACACCAGAAGCGACAACAGAAATGCCGTCAGGATGGCAACGACCTGACTATAGACAATCGCCGTAATCATCACAGTGGCCAGCAGCGGAATAATCTCCGCACGCCACGGATCGGCACTCATCAGACAGCTAAAGAAAACAGAGGCTGAACACATTCCGACAAAGACAATCAATCGCGAATTTTCTTCGAGCATTTTCGGCGCAAAATACTGCAGGAACACACCGAACAATACCACCAGCAGCAATAGCAATGTGGCAATGCCGTTGACTTGAAAGACTCGCTGCCACGGTGTGACACTTTGCACGTAAGCATCGTATTCCATCCGCAGGATTCCGAGTCCTTTTTCTGTCTCCGTCAATTGATCACCGGCTGGCACCAGCACTGTTCTGCGGGGATAGCGGTCGAATCGTTCTTGCGCACCTTCCGATGCGGCCTTGAGTTCAGCCTTTGTTGCGGCGGAGTCAAGCTGCAATTGGTTCTTTAGATTCTGCTGCAGCCACATCTCAACCGATGGCTTAATCACGGAAAGCTTCACCAGCGTCGGCCATGATTTTCCAAGTCGTCCAGTTTCTCGCAGTTGTTCCTGCAGCAGCACATCCGCCAGTACGCCGTTGTGGAGGACCCGGCCCTTTCCATCGACAACCATGATGGATCGGTTGCGATTCAATGGCACGGGACCGTCAATTGGATCGCCGGTCAGCCGTCGCGCGTCCAGATTGTCGATGAGTCCGAGGTTGCGGGCATCGGCGAGAAGTTTTTCAACTTCAACTATGAGTTCGTCGAGGCGTTTGCCGGACGATTCATCGGCATCCTGCAGCGGATTTCGAAGCAGGCTGAAGCCATGCTCACGTTCTTTTTCCCCGACCGCTGAAAACCCGAATGCATCCAGAGTCGGCTTGGACAACTGGTCCACGGATTTTGCGTTCGATACTTCGCTAAGCTGGGCGCGCAACTGCGAAACCAAGCGATCGATAACGGTTGGTTCCTGAATCAGCACCAGCGGAGCTGCCGCTTCCGCTTCCCGGCGGATCCGCAGCGTCTCTGCGACGTTCTCAACTTCAAAGTCAATGCGAGACTGAATTCCCACATCCGCAAACTGGCCCGCTCGATAATGAAACCGCGGCTTCCATGCCTGCAGCGCGCAAAGCAACAGCAGCACGGCTAGCAACGCAATCAAAACCTGTGACAGTACACGGTAATCACGGAAGGCCGCAATCAGCCGATCCCCGAGTGAAGGTGTCGGGCGAAAAACGCGAGCCTGCGACTGCCGCGTCCGCCGAGTTCCAAAGAACGACATAGCAATAAAACTGCCGACGGATTAGCGTCCGACGCGCTGACTGTGATCAGAGAAAGTTGCCAATCAGGACTTTGCAGAATCCTGATTAGCCGCAGTTTCGTACGCCGAAACAATCTCCCGAACCAGACGATGGCGGACAATATCCTGTCCATTCAGGCGAACAATGGCAACCCCAGGTATGTGAGAAAGCCGCCGGATCCCGTCCTTAAGCCCGCTTTCCACGCCTTTTTCGAGGTCAATCTGCGTTGAATCGCCTGTCACCACAATTCGGGAATTCAGCCCCATGCGGGTCAAAAACATCTTCATCTGCGTACAAGTTGTGTTTTGGGCCTCATCCAGGATCATGAAAGTATCGTTCAACGTGCGGCCTCGCATGAATGCCAAGGGCACAATTTCGATGACGTCGTTTGCCAGATAGCGACGCACTTGTTCCGTATCGAGCATGTCATAAATCGCGTCGAGAAGTGGTCGCAGGAACGGATTGACCTTGGCAAACATATCGCCCGGCAGAAATCCCAGCTTCTCCCCGGCTTCCACAGCCGGACGTACCAGCACAATTTTTCGCACCTGTTCCGAACGCAGGGCTTCCAAAGCCAAGGCGACGGCCAGATAAGTTTTGCCTGAACCTGCTGGTCCGTCGCACAGCACGAGCTCGCTGCGTCGCATCGCGTCCATGTAAGTCTTCTGTCCGTCTGTTTTTGCACGAATCTGACCGACTCGATCTTTGCCTGGCCGCAGTTCCTGAGATCCACGTCCGGAAAAATAGCTGCCGTTTTCAGCATGGTTGGAATGCTGCAGTTCAGAATGAATCATTTTTCCCTTTTCTGCGGGATCTTCCCCGAGTGAACTAATAATGTCTGACGGCACAAGTTCTGAGTTCCGCTGCACGATTTTGCGCCACTGCAGTAGTGTTTCCAGACACCGATCCACCTGATCCGGTTCGCCAGTGATTCGCACCTGATTGCCGCGAAGCACCACTTTGGCCCCCGTCACGGCACACAGACGGCGCAAGTGCTGGTCGCGCAACCCAAACAGGGCTCGCGCTTCTTCGTGATGGGCAAGTTCTACGACCGAATCAGACATTGAATTCCATGTGCATGAGATCAGTTCCGGACTTTACAACCTGGACAGAATAAATCACTGGTGAAGGATACAGCACCAGTAAACTGTGATGCAATCAAAACGGTGCAAACATGATGCCGGTTGTCAGAAACCAGCGAGCGGCAGGTGTCAACCTGTCGGTGCAGTGTGATTTGTCGGAACGGGACAGCGGAATTCAGCCCTCGGCCAATGGGGTGCCCGGTATTTGCAACACACCGGCGGGCTGACGCCGCATCGATCGCCGCGACTCACCTCTTCCTCGCGAGCAGAAACCTTGCCAGCACGTCTGAGTAGTTCTCTTCAATCTCAACTCGATGATAGTCCACGGTCGAATCTCTGAAGACGACTCTAAGTTGCTCCAGCCATGTCTGAACAGCCTGGCGATATTGTTTGGCGATCGCTGTCGGATCCACGAGCAACGGCCCAGCACCTTCGAGATCCACAAATCGGATCGGGCGATCGAACTGGAAGTCGATCTCATTTTGTTCGACCAGGTGAAACACGGCGACATCATGCTTGCGAAATCGCAGATGCTGAAACGCGCCCTTGAGTGTTTCGGGGTCCATGAACAGATCGGAAATTACAACCACGAGGGCTCGCTGAGCAATACGTTCCGCTGCCTGATGGAGTGCGTCTGGCAGTCCCGTCTCGCCTTTGGCTTTCATCTCGCCGAGTTCATCCAGTACAAGTTTCAAATGTGCCCCGCTGCGTTTCGGTCGAATTTCTCGATTGAATGTTTTGCCTGCGGAGTACAATCCGACGGCGTCCCCCTGACCGGAGGCCAAATACGCGAGCGTCCCCCCGAGTCGTCGCGCGTAGTCCAGCTTTGTTGTGCCTTCTTCGCTGCTGCCATTCGGGCCGTAGTTCATCGAACCGCTGACGTCGATGACAAGGCACAGGCGCAGGTTCGTGTCGGCTTCGTATTCCTTAATATAGAACCGATCGCTGCGCCCCCAGGCTCGCCAGTCCAGACGGCGAGTATCGTCGCCGGGGACGTATTTGCGATACTCAGAGAACTCGAGGCTGGAGCCTCGCGTCGGACTGCGATGTCGCCCTGACACGCTGCCGATCATTGGCGTTCTGGCGTCAAGTGCGAGGCCTCGAAGGCGTGAGACGACTTTAGGATCCACAAAGTTACGCATGATGGAATTTCAGATCTGAATTATGAAATACGAGACTGGCGAGCGGCATGCGTCAGCTTGCCGGTACGTTGCGATTTATGAAATGCGTGGAAGTCGCGTGACGACTATCAGAGTAACGGTGGGCTGCCGCCGCACCACTCACCGGATTCGATTGCATTACCGAACTTGTTCGGCGTTCAGTTCTTTCACTAGGCGGTCGATAATGTCGTTGCTGGTGATGCCTTCGGATTCGGCGTTGAAAGTCGTAAGGACACGGTGAGTCAAAACAGGTTCGGCAATGGCCATGATGTCTTCCAGGCGAGCCATATAGCTGCCAGTTAATGCCGCTCGGGATTTAGCACCGAGGATCAGATACTGGACAGCGCGTGGACCAGCGCCCCAGGAAACCAGAGGCTTGAGCCAGTCCGGGGATTCTTTGGTCTTTGGACGAGTTCTTCGCACCAGATCCACGGCGAATTCATAAATGTGTTGTGGCACGGGGACTCGACGAACGAGCTCCTGAAATTTCTGTACGGCCGCCGCGTCGATAATATGCTCCAGCCGTGGAAGGGTTCCGCCGGTTGTCGTGCGTGCAATCTCCAGCTCTTCCGCACGCGACGGATAATCGACGTTAATCAAGAACATGAATCGGTCCAACTGCGCTTCGGGCAGCGGATAGGTGCCTTCCTGTTCGACCGGGTTTTGAGTCGCAAGAACAAAGAACGGTGGTTCGAGCGGATAAGGCCGGCCGACCACGGTGACTCGATGTTCCTGCATGGCTTCCAGCATCGCGGCCTGTGTCTTGGATGGGGCGCGATTGATTTCATCGGCCAGCACGATGTTGGCGAAGACCGGGCCTTTGAGGAATTCGAATTCACGTCGGCGATCCTGAGTCTCCTGAAGAATGTCAGTGCCGGTGATGTCCATTGGCATGAGGTCAGGCGTGAACTGAATGCGGCTGAAACTGAGCGACATGGTTTCCGCTATGCGACTCACCAGCAGTGTCTTCGCCAGCCCCGGGACACCCATGAGCAATGCATGGCCTCGCCCGAAAAGGCAGATGGCCAGCTGCTCAATCACCTGATCCTGTCCCACAATAACCTTCGCCAGCTCCCCCTTGAGCTTTCGATAAACGCCTCGCAACTCATCGATCGCAACAACATCATCTGACTGAAGCGAGGGAGCCGCCGTTATGGTGGAAGACATTCTTGTCCTGTCGTTTGAGAAATTGTCTGTGAGATATTGAATCGCAGCTCAGGGCTAATCGCTCAGTTGCACTTGAAAGCCGCCGCCTTGATTCTTCATTGGGATTTCGACTGTATTGTTGCCCCGGTCCCAGCGGAAGAAATCCTTCAACCGCTTCCAGACGACCTGTTGAGGATCACTGAAGACGTCTTTAACTTTGGCCTCAGTAACTTTTTTCAATGGATAGGCCAGCAAAACCAGCTCGCGAACGTAGTCGTCGTAATGTGACTTACTATAACTGTGAGGCATAGCGTTTTCCGTGAATTCCTGGACCGCCGCACGCTGTTCCGGCATGAGCCACAGTTCCTGATCCAGTAACGCGGTTACTGTATTTGTCTTCGCACGTCGAATGACCAAACTGCGATCTCCCGTTTGACCCTGAACGTTTACTTCGCGAATGGCATGAATCCAGATTTCGTTGCTGTCGAGCCCGTCGATGGAAATATTCTGAGCCGAAAACGCGAAGTTGCCCTGCTGTTGTCCCATTTGCGCCTGCATTTGATCGATCGTCTGTTGGGTTGACTCTTTCCAGTCTGCGATGGCATCTGTGGTGGCTCCCTTACTGGCTACGGTCAGGCGGGCGACCTGTTCCGGAGTGAGTTTCAAAGAGCGTTCAAAATAGCCGATTCGTACGGCTGCAGCGTGTAGATAAAGTGCTCGCTGCTTTACGGCAGACTGTTTCACGTTTTCCGCCCATTGTTCCGGACCTTCGGATGACTGAAACATGATGTAGTTCTGGTTTCCATTTTCGTTACCGGATGTCAGATCCTGCAGCCGTTGTTTTTGTTGTTCGTCTAGGAAAGCACTATTACGTGACAGTACTCCGCTCAAAGGCTGATACGGCAGGTAGTATGTTTGAGCAATAAATGAATAAAACGGCGAGATGATTTGTTTTTTGGGGCTCTCCGAAAACTGTTCCAGCATTTTCTGACGCTGTTCGTCTGTCAGAAACAGTTCCTGATCAAACAGAGCGACGACGTATTCGCGAAACGCGGCCTTCTGAAAGTCATTTCGTTCCGTGATTGAGATGTCCAGTTGCCCCTTCTGAGCATCGTCCAAGATCTCATTTCGAATGGACTTTACTATCGTGGCACTGAACTTTGCTCCAACGCTGACGGGCTGCACAAACAAGATGGGAGTGGTGTCTCCAAACGGACGATTCTGGCGATTCGGATCGTCCTTCTTTGCATACCGTTCGCTTTCTTCGAGCAGTCTCTTTGCCACAAGGTCACGTACCTGACCTTGCTGGTTCTCGTCGAGTTGGCACGTTTTCGTCACCCATGACTGGACAGCAGCGGACAGTGCCTGTGTCCGATCAGCATGTTCCTTCCGATCGGCTTCACCGGGTGCGAGCTTCGGTTGCGGAGCATCGAATGCTCGCATCACTGCGACCGGAGCTGCTGGTTCACGTTTTTCGTCCGAAAGTTCGCGAAGCGCTTCCCCAAAGAGATTGCCAATCTCTGAAATCAGATTGCCGTCTTGGATCATCGACACCGGTGCGGTAGGCGTACACGCTGACAGGGCGACTCGTTGCAGGATGAATATGAGAAAGAGTGGACTCATGAGGGTGCCAGTCTGCTTGATCAAACGCGACCGATGTCTGTTTTGAGTCTTACTTTGTTCGAAAATCCAATAAAATTCCCGTTGGTCGCTCTGCCGGAAGATTTCTTTAGACGAATCGCTTCAACAATTTTGTCTGGTGTTTTCCGAAAAGAGTCAACAGTTTGCTGCTGCCGAACACTTTATCCGATGGATATACTAGGGCAAGCCTGCCTGAAGGCACACTCCATTTATTCAAATAGAGACAGGTCATGAGCAATCACGGATTGCAGTTGCCGGAATCCACGCGAGTTCGACTGGTCCAGTTTCAAAAGCGAGTTCGCGTCGTCAAGATTGCTGAAGGCATTCTGGCGGGACTTCTCGGTCTGGTGCTGTCGTACCTTGCCGTCTTTGTGATCGATCGCTTCATCGATACGTCGGCAATTCTGCGAACGGCGTTGCTCTGTGTCGGATCGATTGGCATGGCTGTCTTGTTTCCGCTCAAGTGTCATCGCTGG
This sequence comes from Planctomycetaceae bacterium, assembly GCA_947476295.1. GTDB lineage: Bacteria > Planctomycetota > Planctomycetia > Planctomycetales > Planctomycetaceae > SXXK01. Next base: position 8,742 of record CANJQC010000130.1, read on the forward strand.
GTGTGGGGTACGCGACGCATGGAACAGGTTGCGATCCTGCTCAAACATAAATTCCCCGCGTTGGGCGATCAACTGCTTGGCATCATCGAACTTGCTCATAGCGAGAATGATCTGGGTACCAGCACACGATTGGCTCAGGCCGCCATTCAGCAAGTCGATGCGGCTGTTCGCGAACGCAATTTTTCAGACGCCGTTCCACACGCAAGACATCGTTTCTGGGCCACAGTAGTCGCGGTCCCAGCTCTGCTGGCGCTGCTGGCTTGTGCCGTCGTTCCGGCGGCGGGCTTCAATGCGATGGCACGCTGGCTGATGCCGTGGCGAGATGTCGAGCGTTACACTTTCGCTCAGGTTCAAAACCTGCCGAATCAAATGGTCGTGCCACATGGCGAAGAATTTGGCCTGGATGCGTCGCTCTCGAATGCCACACGCTGGTCACCCGCGTCGGCGTCGGCCAGGTTCGATGGTCAGCCGATTGTGAGTGCCGCAAATCAGGATCAGACGTATCAGTTCCAGTTGCCCGCTCAGACAAACAACGGCACGTTGAATGTTCGCGTCGGTGACCTGACGAAGGAAGTGGACGTCAAAGTTGCAAGCCGACCCGAACTGAGTTCACTCTCCGCATCGATCACGCTGCCAGCCTATCTTCAATACAGCCGCCCGGTGAAGGCGGATGTGCGCGGAGGCGTAATCTCGGTGCTCAAGGGTGCAACGGCAGAATTTGAAGCGGAAGTGAGTCGGAATCTTGCCGAAGCTGCTGTCAGGAATGTACCAGCAACGGTCGAAGCCAATCGCATTCGTCCTGCACCTGTAACGGTCTCAGAATCTGAGGTGCTGGAATTCCGATGGCGCGATGAACTGGGACTGACTGCGAGGGATGTGTTTAGTCTGAAAGTCAATGCTGTCGATGACTCCGCACCGGAGATTAGTTTTCAGCAGCAGGATCCACAGCAGGTCGTCCTTTCTACTGATACGATTTTGTTTGATCTCCAGTCTCGCGATGACTTCGGCGTGAAGAATATCGGAATTGAATGGAAAGGTTTGCAGCATCCCGTACTAAATCCAAATCCGGATTCCGGTGAAAAGCTGGTCAAGGGAGGTACTCCGGAGCTGCCTCGACTGGCTGCCACGACGACGTTTTGTGCTGACACAGACAACATTCGCGCTCAGACGCTCGAGTTGCGTTCTTATGTCGAAGACTACAAACCGGAACGCGGTCGCACCTATTCTCCGGCGTATGTGCTGCACGTGATGACGCCGGATCAGCATGCGGTATGGATGATGAGCCAACTGCGTCGCTGGGCGAGCCTGACAGATGACGTGTATGAAGAAGAAATGCGACTGCACGACGCCAATCGCCAGATTCGTCAGATGGATTTGGACCAGTTAAACGCTCCGGAAACACGACGGCAGATTGAACAACAGGCCGACGCCGAAAAAGCCAACGGCCAGCGACTGACTGCCGTCACAGATCAGGGCGATCAACTGCTCAAGCAGGCTTTGCGAAACAAGGAGATCATGGTTGGTCATCTGGAAATCTGGGCCGACGGATTGCAGCGACTTCGTGACATTGCCGACAATCGAATGCCTTCAGTGGCTGACCTCCTAAGTCAAGGTGCAAAAGCGCCGGGGAAAACGGTGGATGCGAATGCTCAGGCGAAAACAAAATCTGGTCCGCTGGCTGGAAATAACAGGGGCACACAAACGGGCGAACCAGGCGAACCAAAAAAGAACGATCAGCCGCAACCCGCCGTTCCAAAGTTGACTGATACCGAATCAGGATTCAATAAGCAGAATCCGGCGAACGGCGAAAAAAAGGAGGCGAAAGCCGGCAAAGGCAAGTTTGGTTTGCCGACGACCGTGCTGCAGGGTGGCCCGCCATCAGCTGAAAAGAAGAAACCTGAGACGCCGGCGGAAGAAAAAGTCGAAGAAGCCGTGCAGGAGCAAACAGACCTGCTGGCCGAATTCGAAAAAGTCCGCGAAGACCTGCAGAAAATTATGGACGATTTGGAAAACAGCACGTTCGTCAAACGCTTCAAGGCCGCATCTCGAGAACAGATGGAAGTCGCTACGGCCCTCAATCGGACGCTGTTTGATGGCTTCGGTGTGACTGTGGAATCTCTGGATCAGCGCACGAAGGATCAGTCAGGTCGCATCGCGGATCAGGAATCGGCTCAAAGCCAAAAGGTACGAGACATCCAGGACGATTTGGAGGCGTACTACGATCGTCGCAAGGAAGAAAAGTTCATGCGGATCCTGCAGGAGATGCAGCAGTTCCAGGTCGTCAAGAAACTGGATGACCTCAGCGGTCGCGTACGTGGGAATCGCAGCGGCGACTCCATCGCACGCGCAGAATACTGGGGCGACACGCTCGACCGCTGGGCCGAAGAGTTGGTTTCCGCGTCTAAATGCGGACAGTGTAAGGGCTGTAAAGGCGATAGTCTGCCGCCTTCGATCGTGCTGGAAGTGATGCGGATTCTGGAAGGCGAAATGGATCTGCGCGAAGAAACACGTTCGTTGGAACAGGTGCGTGAAAAACTGGAAACCGTCGCTTACACCGATAAGGCAGAACTTCAGTCGGAAACGCAGCGAAAACTTTACAACCGCACGGTCAACGTCGTAATGGATATCGGCGCGTTGCCGCTGGGCGAGCAGAAGTTCGGCAAAGAAATTCAGATGATCACGGCCGCTGGCGGAGCGATGAATGATGCCACCGATATTTTGAGTCGTCCGGATACCGGTCGTGAAGCAATTGCTGCGGAAACGGAAGCGATCGAATTGTTGTTGCAGTCCAAACGTGCGAATCCGAAGGGTGGAGGTGGCGGAGGTGGTTCAAATCCCGGCGGTGGTGGAACGGGCGATACCGACCGTGTTGCATTGGAACTTTATGGTCCAGGTTCCGATCCGCTTGCCCAGATTGAATCTCGTGGCGTGCAGCAATCGACCGGAACGACGAACGATCAACTTCCCCCCGAATTCCGCGATGGCATTGATGCGTTCTTCAATGCGTTGGAGAACAGAAAATAGTGCGACTCTCCCGTTCGAATTGCGATTCCTGTAGCTTGGACATCCTTGTCCGTGTCCTGGCCAGAAAGCGATCCGACGACAAAAAATTCTTGAATGATAGTACTCTTTGCAGCGACAACGTATTTTGGAAATTCGACGGACATGAATGTCCATCCTGTCTACATAAGAACGGTCCCCGGTCTACTATGGAAATTCATATACGCCTGCTGCTCTGCGTCGCGGCGATGTTCCTTCTCTCGCAGTCCTGCTTCGCTCAGGATACGCAGGTTCGTTTCGGAACCGACGTTCCGCAGGACGTGGTAGAGATCTACGAACGCGGCCTAGACTGGCTGGCCAGTAATCAGCGTCCCGAAGGCAGTTGGAATGACGGCGACAACGGGCCCGGCATCACGGGGCTGTGCGTCATGGCATTTTTGGCGAGCGGTGAAGATCCGAACTTCGGGCCGTACAGCGAGAATATCCGTCGAGCGGTTCGCAGCATGATTCGGACGCAGCAGGAAGCCACGGGATTCTTTGGCGGGGGCGGTCACGGGAGTATGTACCATCACGGCTTCGCGATGCTGGGCATGTCCGAAGTTTATGGAGTGCTCGACGAGGATACCCTGTGGGACGGCGATACAAACACCGACGGTCGACGCAGTATTGGAGAATCGTTGGAACTTGCCGTCCGTGCCACGATCACGTCGCAGAAGAATAATCAATGGAATGCCTGGCGATATTCGCCGGAAGCCAGCGATGCCGACACGTCCGTTTCCGGAGCGGTGCTGATGGGTCTGCTGGCGGCTCGAAATGCGGGGGTCAAAGTGCCAGATGAAGGTATCGATAAAGCGCTTGAGTATTTTCGATCGATGACAACGAATCGTGGTGAAGTTGGCTATTCGGGCATCGGCGGTGGCGGTTCTAACAATCTCAAGTCGATTGCGGCCCTGGTTTTTGCCATCGGCAAACGCAAAAATCTGGAAGAGTACAAAGCGGTACTGGAACGAGTGACCGGTAATCTGGAAGTCGATGAATACAGTTATCCCGAATACTATCGCTACTATACGGCTCAAGCGTTATTTCAGGGTGACTTCGAATCGTGGAACAAATGGAATTTAAAGACCGCCCGTCAGTTGAAGGAACTGCAAGGTGACGACGGCAGTTTTCAGAGTCAACATGGGACAGCTTACGGGACGTCCATGTCATTGCTGGCCATGGCTTTGAACTATCGTTTTCTTCCGATTTATGAGCGCTGAATCGGATTCACCGATCCGACGTGTCAGTGATCGTGCAATCATCGCAAAAATGCAAATCAAGATTGTTTCGGCCCAACGGGCGGAGTTTGGAATGATCAGATTTAATGCCGTCGCGTTGCTAATCTTTTCCGCAGTGATGCCTGCGATGGCGGACGCTGCGACGCTGCGCTGGAGCAATGGTGACAGTTTGTCGGGGACGCTTCTAAAGGCCGACGAGAATTCGTTGACCTGGCAATCGCCGATGTTCACCGATCCGCTGCAAATTGAATTGTCATATTTGGCCAGCGTGCAATTTCCCGCAAGTGAAGCGGCAAAGTCTGACGAAGCTGAGTTTCAAATTCTGATGCGGAATGGAGATCTGCTGAGCGGTCGGCTGAAGTCGATGACTGAGACGAGCATGTCGTTTGAAAGTGAGAGGTTTGGATCGTTCGAAGTGGCACAAGATCAGATTTTTAGCCTGCAGCGTGCGGAAAAATTCGGCATGATCTATTCCGGCCCGCGCGGACTGGATCAATGGCAGGATGCGTGGCGGAGGCCAGCGAATGTGAATAATGGTATCGCTATTGGGTTTGGTGGTGGATTGGCGGCCCCACTGCAGCAGGCAGACACTTCGCCGCTAAAAAAGGCGGACAGGAGAATTTGGTCTGAAGAGCCCGATGGTTCAATTTCCACACGAAAGGCCGACGCAGCTTTGTTTCTGCCGCTTGAACTGCCGGATAAGTTTGAGATTGAATTCGAAGTTCGTTCGACTATGCCACTCAGCTTTCTCATGGCGATCGGTCGCAACGCCAAAAGCAACATGCGAATTGAGACTTGGGTCGATGTGTTGGTGGTTGCTGAACGCACGGCCTTCCAGACCCTCAGGACGATCGGCGAAAAAGATCTTTCCGTCCATTTGTATGCGTTCGTAAATCTCACAGATCACACGATGCAGGTCTATTCCGAAACCGGTGAGAAACTGGATGAAATCAGCATCGTGCAGCAAAAAGCCGACGCGAATGGCTTGATGTTTCGGAACGGTGACTTCGATCTGTCCATTCGTCGCGTGCGTGTCAGTCACTGGGACGGCAAGACCCCCAGAATCGTTTCCGGAGATAATTCCCGCATCGAGCTGAACGACGGAACTCTGCATTTTGGCAAGGTCGAGGCGTTCGATCCGCAAACCGGCAATCTAACGCTGACGGTTGAAGAGGACACAATTCGTGTTTCTGTCGCAGACGTTGGCTCGCTGGTCGTTTCCAGTCAGTCCGTTCCTTCCACTGCCGAACGCGGCAGCATGTGGCTGACTTGGAGTGACGGAGGATTTGTTTCTGGATCGTTGGTCTCTGTCGCCAACGGGACGGCGGTTATGCAAACGCCATATTTGCACGAGCAGCTGCAATGCCGCATGAACAATCTTGTCAGTATGGGGCTGACGACATCCGGCTCTGACTTACTGTGTGACGAAAAACTTGCGGCCTACCATCTGTCAAATCAGGACGCAGCCGATCTGGAGAAGCTTATCAAAATGAAAAAGGCACTGCATCGACGAGAGGCTCAGCTCGATGCGAAGGATCCGGCTGCCAAGAAAATAAGGGAAGCCATTAAGCGTGTCGATAAGGATCTTAAGAATCTTCCTGAAACAATTGATCCCACCGCCCAAAATCAGAATGATCAAGCTCTACAAACGCAGCCTGATCGGCTCTTCCATGAACACGGAACGCTTCAGGGGCGTCTGGTGGTTGACGGTGCGGCGGAGGCACCAATTCAATGGACGCCGCTGGGTGGCCTGAACTCTTCGACACTTCAGGGTGTCGAAAACGCGAGGTTCGTGCGCGCGTCGGACGTGATGCACCTGTCGGAAACTCCGGCGTTGCTCGCCGCGTTTCCGGATGTCGTTTATCTGAGAAACAATGACGTGCTTCCATGCCGGATTGAAGCCAGCACCGAAGAAGGGATTCAATTTACATCTCCTCTCACGGAAGTACGTTCTTTTACTCGCGACTATATTCGCGCCGTTGAGTTGTCCGCAGCCGGACGAATTCACCAAAGTGGTTTCGATGCGGAAGGCTGGAAGGGATTCAGCAGCAAACAAATAAGAACAGGTCGAACATCGCTGGTGTTCCGCGGAAACGTGCAATATTCCCATCCCGAGATCCTTACCGGCGACACCGTTCGCTTTCGCTTGGAGTGGCCGAAACAATCATGGGCATCGTTGACCGTTTCGATGTTCGGCACCGGGCAACGGGACGACGAAGGCTGTACGCATGTATGTTTCAGCCTGATGCCAAATCAAATGCAGATTCTGGATCGACCCATGCAGCAGAATCAGATGATGATGGGTGTTCGCATGGGCGGTCGACAGGGTGGCCAGGCAAACGACGGGCTGGTTTCGTTATTCGATTCCCAGGCCGAGATCCAGATTGTGGCGCACGATGGCAACATCGTTGTTTCTGTCGATGGCCAGCCAGTGAAGACTATAAAGTTGAATTCATCATCACCAGGTCGCCGCGGGATCGCGTTCAATGCTAATGTTACTGCGGTCGGACGTGTCATTGTCAATGGTCAAGTTGCACAGGGCGCCGGTGATGGCGTGACACTCTCAAATTTCGAAGTCGATAATTTGTCGGGAGCATCGATTCGGCAGTTCATCGAAGAGGAATCGCGTCAGGCAGCTCTGACGGTTCCTCGCTTCCGACGCGACAGTCCACCAACGCATGTGCTCATCGCGCCGAACGGAGATCTGCTTCGAGGTCGTCTGCTGGGTATCGAAGGCGACAAGGTTGTGTTTGAGTCGAGGCTGGAAACATTGCGATTTGATCGCAGCCGAGTCGGCGCGATTGTGTGGCTGGACGCTCCGAAGAAAGCAGATACGAAACCAGCCGATGCTGGCGAAGCTTCGGCTGCATCCGGGGAGACAGCGACGAGTACACCCGCCGCAATCAGCAAACCAGCCAGCGATGCCGATGGATTTGCAGTCGATAATGAGGATGAGACGAATCTTCAGGCACAACTGGCAGACGGGTTCAGCATCACGATGAAACCGCTGCGACTGGTAGACGGTCGTATCGAAGGTTCGTCGGCATTGCTGGGAAAATGTTCGTTTCCCGCCCGGTCGGTGCGTGAGTTATTGACTGGTGATCCCAAAACCAGCCAGCGACTGGTGGCCTATGACACATGGATCACGACGATGGCTCGCGAACCTGACTGGGATATTCCGCAGAGCGATGGAGGCAATTCCGAAGCCTCTGCGTTGATCGGAAAAGCGGCCACAGATTTCGAACTTCCGATGCTGGATGGAACGACATTCAAGCTCAGCGACCACCAGGACAAAATCGTGGTACTGGATTTCTGGGCAACCTGGTGCGGTCCGTGCGTAATGGCCCTGCCGGACTACATCGCCGCGACTTCGAAGTTTGAAGAATCGAAGGTCATTTTCGTCGCCGTCAATTTGCAGGAGTCGTCCGATGAGATCCGCAGCTTCCTGATGGAGAAGCAGTTATCGCCTCGAGTGGCGCTCGACCGGAGTGCTGATGTTGCTCCGAAGTTTCAGGTATCGGGCATTCCTCACACGGTCATCCTTGGTCCTGGCAACATCATCGAAGACGTCCACGTCGGCTACCAGCCGGGCAGCGGCGAAGCAATGCAAACAACCCTCCAGCAAATGCTCGACGGCACTTGGCAGGGTCCAACGGAGCAAAAGCCTGTAGAGTAAACGCACGGTCCGCTCAACTTTTGGCATAGGGGTAGGGAAGACCGTTTAATCCGGTCTCCCCTCCCTCCAAACCGTACGGGCGGTTTTCCCGCATACGGCTTTCCAGTCAGTAGTTGCCTGCGACGGATTGATCGAAACGAAAGTGGGCTTCGCGCAGACTATACAGGC